>NZ_CP070978.1:601403-902104 GCF_018417535.1 Burkholderia pyrrocinia
GGCGTGCGATGCGCCGGCGTGTGTTTGCGCGCGATCAACGACACGTTGCGTGCCGCCGTGCCGATCCGTCCCCGGACCGGCCGCGCCTGGTTCGCGGCGCAAACTGCCCGCGAACGAGACTGGAAGCCCTGCCACGCCACCCCGGCGCGCGGCACCGACGATGGGCGGCCGATGGAAGGCCGCGCGATGCCGATGCACTGGGGACCTTAGACCGGCCGAAATCATGCGTCAAGCGACGCCTGTGGCACCCCGATCATTCGTCGGAACGAACACGCCGAACCCACCGAGAACCCACCGACCCCGCCGATCGTCCGCCGTGCGTGTCAGCGGATTCCGATACGCACGCGCAATGCCTGACAGCGACTTCAGCGCGCGCCGATTGGCAGCGCGTTATCGGCACCCGATACTGATGGCATGAACAAGACGTTCATGCCGGGTCATCGCCCAGCCGGCCGTCGAGCCGGTATGCGGGGTCTGGTGCAGGAGGCCAACCATGACACATCGCAACTTCCCGGGCCGGGACGGCCAGCGGCGCGCAGCGGGCAACGCGCGCGCCCTGCCCGCCCGAACCGTGTCGGCCGGCAACCGTCCGTCCGACGATCTCGACACCTTGCTCGCGCTCGCACGCGACGCCGGGCTGCTCGTCACGCTCGACGGGCAGATCGGCCGCGAAAAGTACCAGAGCGTCTCGGGGTCGGTCCTCGCGCTGCAACGGTTCGCCACCGCGCTCTGCGCGCGGGCCGCCCCCGACGCGCCGGCCGTTTCGGAGCCGCGTCGCAAGGCACGCCCCGGCTGGCCGCATGCGAACCGGCTGCGCAGTCGCACATCCGCCGCGCGCGGGCCGCTGCATGTCGGACGCCAACGTCCGCGTGTACGCCGCGGCGCCGGCCGCCGGCACGACTTGCGGTCGATTCTTCGCACCCTCTGAACGCGCACGCGGCCGGCACGGCGCGGGGCCGTGCATCGGCTGCGCGCGACAGAAACTTCTGCAGGGGCTGCAGCGTGCCGCGCATGTACTGCGTTGCCGCGCATGCCGCGACCAACACTGATCCGCATTGGCGCGATCACTGGCCGTCACGCGCCGTTCCACACGGCAGCATTCACGGCGATTCCTGCGGGGAATAGCAATCCAACGGGGCCAGCAACGCGGAAAGCGGACGGGGTGACTCGCACCCCGCCCGTCCTCCAAGGCAGCCGTCGGCTGCCTACCCTCGTGCCAGAGAGTTCCCGGTCGGACGACGCGCCATGCAACGCGTGGCGCGGCTCCTGAAAATGATGTAACGGCAGCGAATGCGCCGTCGATCGATGCTCGCGGTCATGCGCGCTTGTCATCGCGCATGCACGACAGACCGACCGCGTCGCCGGATGTTCCGCGAGTGTCCCACGCGATGCGCATGCCGTTTCTGATGCAGGTCAACTCCTACCCGATTCGTACACGACACCGCACCGCTCACTCCGCACCACGCACGAGCAAAACAGGCACTTCCGCCAGGTGCGCAACGCGGCGCGCGACGCTGCCGATCAACCAGGCAGCAATGCCGCGCCGGCCATGCGTGCCGACCACCAGCAGTTCCGCACGCCAGTGCACGGCGTCGCGCATCAGCGCATGCGCCACGTCGTCGCTGGTCGGGCGCGTTTCGACAACACCGCGCTTGGTCGGGTTGCCGGTCGCATGGAACAGCGGGCCGATCTTCGCGAGCGCATCCTCGCCCTCCGCGCGGTACGCATCCTCGAGCGCGCGCACCGGCACGAAATCCGTCAGGCGAATCGCGCGATCGATCACGTATGCCGCATACAGCAGCGTCGTCGGCGCCGCGAAGCCGAGCCCGACGCGCACCGCGTGCAGCGACGGTTCGCTGCCGTCGACCGCGAACATCAGCCGCTGCAGCGTGCCGTCCGACGGACGTGCATAAGCGGCCGGCACGATCAGCAGCGCACAACGCGCGCGTGCCGTCAGCGTGTCCGAGATCGCGCCTTCGACGAGCCGCAGCAGCCCGTGATGCGGATTCGCGCCGACCATGAGCACGTCCGCGCGCCATTCCGACGTGTCGGTCACCAGTGCATCCGCGACCGAGCCGCCGGTGACCGACGTATCGACGATGGCCTGCTCGACGTCGATACCGCTGTCGGCGAACAGCGCCGCGATCCGCGCGTTGATGGCTTGCGCCTCGCCCATCATCTCCTCGCGCGCGGACGTCAGCAGCGCGTCGATACGCGGGATGTCGGGCAGGACGAGGCGCGGGTTGTCGATTGCGCAGACGATGCGCAATCGCATGCCGGGACGCAGCAGCGTGCGCGCGTAGCGCGCGGCTGACAGCGATTCGGGCGTCGGATCGACGGCCAGCACGATCCGGGCAAGTGGCGGGATGGACTGGGCAGGCTGCATGGCGAAGGCCTCCGTGCGGGCACGTCGTCGCGGAACGACGTCGGGAGCTTCGCGCGGAAGCGGCGCGCGGCGGCCGGACAGCCGCCGCGGTCGCAGGGATCGGCGGGTAGCCACGCGAAGCGCGGACAAGCAATGGGTTCAGCATAGGACGTCCGGCCCGCGCGCGCATGATCGCGATCAACGATCGCGCAGCCCTGCCCGTACCGCTTACGACTTCGTCGGCACCGATGCCGCCGGACGGTTCGCGTAGAACAGCGCATACGCGATGCCGAGCAGCACGATCCATACCGGCCCGATCACGAGCGCGACGCGCGTGTCGGGCGTGAACGCCATCAGCACGACGACCAGCGCGAGAAACCCGAGCGCGACGAACGAACCGAGCGGATGGAACGGTACGCGGATCGGCAGGCGCGCAATCCTGTCGGCCGACAGCGTGCGGCGAAAGCGCATCTGCGCGATCAGGATCACGCACCACGTCCAGATCGCACCGAACGTCGACACCGACGTGAGCCACGTGAACACGTGCTGCGGCGCGAGATAGTTGAGCAGCACGCCGATCAGCAGCAGCGCGACCGACACGATCACGCCGTACACCGGCACGCCGTTGCGGTTCACGCGGCCGAGGCTGGCCGGCGCCTGGCCCTGCTGCGCGAGGTTGTAGAGCATCCGCGCGGTGCTGAACAGGCCGCTGTTGCACGACGACAGCGCCGCGGTCAGCACGACGAAGTTGATGATGCCGGCGGCGGCCGGAATGCCGAGCCGCGAGAACGTCATCACGAACGGGCTGCCCTGCGTGCCGATCTGGTCCCACGGATACAGCGACATGATCACGAACAACGCGCCGATGTAGAAAATCAGCACGCGCCAGAACACCGAGTTCACGGCCTTCGTCAGCGACTTCTCCGGGTTGCGCGCCTCGCCGGCCGTGAGGCCCAGCATCTCCACGCCGAGATACGCGAACATCACGATCGGCAGCGCGCCGATCACGCCGCCGATGCCGTTCGGCATGAAGCCGCCGTGCGCCCACAGGTTCGAGATGCCGGTCGCGACACCGCCGTTGCCGATGCCGAACGCGATCATCAGCCCGCCGCCGATGATCATCAGCACGATCGTGACGATCTTGATCAGCGCGAACCAGAACTCGAATTCGCCGTACAGCTTGACCGCGATGAAGTTCACCGAGCCCATCGCCGTGAGCGCCGCGAGCGCCCAGATCCAGTTCGGCACGCCGGGGAACCACATGTGCATGTAGACGCCGACCGCCGTGATTTCCGCCATGCAGGTGACGATCCACACGAACCAGTAGGTCCAGCCGGTCAGGTAACCGGCGAGCGGGCCGAGGTAGTCGCGCGCGTAACGGCTGAACGCGCCGGCAACCGGATTGGTGATCGCCATCTCGCCGAGGGCGCGCATGATCAGGAAGATCGCGATGCCGCCCAGCAGGTAGGTCAGCAGGATGGCCGGGCCGGCCGTGCGGATCGCGGTGGCCGAGCCAAGGAACAGGCCGACGCCGATCGTCGCGCCGAGCGCCATCAGGTTGATGTGCCGTTCTTCCAGCCCGCGATGCAACTGGTCTTCTGGTTGTTTCAAGTCCGTCTCCTGGCAGCCGCGTGCGGGCCGCCGCATTGTGTCGATGTCAATGCGCGGACGTTCATGCCGATCTTGGCAGCCGAAAACGAAATAATCTCCGCCGTCGTTTTCCGAATGAGAAACGACACGAATACCGCGTCACTCCGATTGGAATCGCCGCGGATTATCCGTGGGTTCCGGAACAATCCGGAAAACGGATCGGGCCTTTCACGGAATACGCCCGTGCGGCCCGTGCGACGCGGCTGCGCGCGTGACGAGCGACAACGGGATCAATCGCTTTCGGCGCGAACGAACGCGCGTCGAATGTGCGCGATCACGCGCACGCAATAGGCAGGCGGGATTATATGAATGATCAGAGGTTTCATGCCAGCCGATTTTCGTAAAATCGCGATGCGTGAAACCGGCGGCGGAATTCGAATGCGCGCGACGCCGCGCACGCATTTATTTGGACAGCGTCGCGCGCACCGTATATTCGCCCTCGAGCGCACCGTGTTCGGGACGCACGAAATAGCGCGACGCATCGAGATCGGCCGGCAGCGGCTCGACCGGGAAACCATGCTTCTCCCACGCATCGAGGCCGCCCTTCAGCGCGCGGATGTTGTGGATCATCTTCTTGCGCTGCATCTTCGCGATGATGCGTTTCGCGGTCGCCTCGTTCGGGCACACGCAATAGACGACGATCGGCCGTTTCAGCATTTCCGGGTCGAGCAGGTCCGGCGAATCGAGATCGACCGGCACCGCGCCGGCGATCCGGTACGGCTCGCGTTCGCGGATCGCGCGCGGCCGCGCGTCGAAGATCAGCGGCGGTTCGTCCGACGTCATCATCTCGACGAGTTGCGGCGGCGAGATGCGCACCTGCGCGAGATAGCGGCGGAACTGCACGCGGCGCACCCAGCGGTACAGCAGGAACGTGATGAAGATCGCGAGGAACGCGTCGAGTATCGTGCCGCCGCTTGCGCGCACCCACAGCACGAACTGGACGATCTGGTCGTGAATGGCCGCGCCGCCGACGAGCCAGAACGCGGCCCACAGCGACGCGCCGGCCAGATCCCAGAACAGGAACACGCCGACGCCGATCGCGGTCGTGCCGAGCAGCGGCGCCGACACGAGGCCGAGGCCCGGCAGGAATTTGGACAGCACGAGCAGCGGCGCGCCGTATCTTTCGAATACGTTACGCGCGAAGCGCAGCGTCGTGTCGAGCGACAGCGAGAAGCGCACGAGGCCGTTCAGCAGGCGCCGGCCGCGCGTGCGACCCATGAAGAACCACAGCGAATCGGCGAGCATCGTCGCACCGATCGCCGCCGCGAACATGCTTGCCCAGGACGCCTGCCCCATCGCCGCCATCGTACCGCCGAGAATCAGCATCGGCACGGCCGGCACCGGCACGCCGAGCTGCGTGATCAACACGCTCGCGAACACGGCCCACGGGCCGAGCGACGATGGAATTGCAACGGGAAAGTGCCACACGGCGGCGCTCCTGGAAGACATGCGGGCCGCGCGACGGGGGCCGTCGGTACGGCAGTGCAGCGGCCGCCGCGGCACGTCCGCAGCAGACCTTTTGCATCCCAGGCATTCTAAACGGGTTTGGCCGGGATCGCGCGGAACACACGCCATCGGCGCGGGCTTCCGGGCGACGGTTGCACCGCTGTGGCAATCATGCGTCCGGGCGTGGCGCGAGCCTTGCGACGTGTTCCGCGTAGTCGGGAAACGCGGCAGTCAGCATGGCCGCGTCGGCCAGTTCGAATTCCGCGAACTCGAAGCCCGGCGCAACCGTGCAGCCGACGAGCGCGACGTGCTCCGGCGACGCGCAGCGCGCGCCGAACCAGCGCCCGGCCGGCACGACCGTCTGGAACACGGTGCCCGGATGCGTGAGCGGGTTGCCGAGCCGGTGGATCGTCAGCCCGTCGCGCTCGTCGAGCACCCACACCTCGAGCGGATCGCCCGTGTAGAAATGCCAGACCTCGTCGGAGCGAATCCGGTGCCACGACGAATAGGCGCCGTCGCACAGCAGGTAGTAGATCGCGGTCGATGCGGCGCGCGGCGCGCCGTCGGCCGGCCGAACGACCGAATCGGTCGCGCGGTAGGTTTCGCGGAAATAACCGCCTTCGGGATGCGGCTGCAGGTCGAACTGGCGGATCAGGTCGGTGGCGGAAATCGGCATGGCGGATGACGTCGGTAAGGTAGGAAACCGGCATCCGGCGTAGGACCCGGTTCATCGCGGATGCGACCGGGTGCCGCCGGATACCGCTGCGTCGATCGCCGCAGCCATGCGCGCGGCGAGGAAGCGAACACGGCCGATGCTGCCAGAACTGCGTGTCGGGATGCAACCGCGCGCGTGCAATGACGGACATGCGGGCGCATCCCGGGCACCCTCGTCCGGACGAAGCAACGGAAGCGACAGACGAACTCACGCGCGCCGCGCCGATCCGTGCGCCGTACGTTCCATCGGGCAGACATCCGGCAAAGGCGCGCGGCAGTCTCGTGCCCAACCGCAACCGCTCAAGCGTCAGCGCGGCACCGCGTGCATCACGCGGCCGCCGGCGCCCCCGGCTCGTTGTGCCGCACCAGCAGCACCGGCCGGTCGGCCGCCCGCAGCAGCGATTCCGCGACGCTGCCGAGCAGCAGCCGGCGCAGGCCGTGCCGCCCGCTCGTCCCCATCACGATCAGGTCGGCGTCGGCTTCGGCCGCCGTGCGCATCAGTACCGTCGCGATGTCTTCGCCGTACGCATCGAGCGCGCGCACGGTGCCGGGCACCTGTTGCTGCGCGAGCACCGCTTTCGCGTCGTCGAGCACCGGCGTCGCGGCAGCGGTGGCGGCCGCATCGTCGTCGCGCTCGGCCGCGAAGCCTGCGTCGACGTCGACGAGCTGCGGCCGATGCTCGACGACATACGCGCAGGTGACCTCGCCGCCGGACGCCGCCGCGATCCGGATCGCCTCGTTCAGCGCGAGACGCGCATTCGGGCTGCCGTCGAGCCCGACGAAAATCCGCTTGTACATGGTCCGTCCCTCCGACCGGACACGCGCCGCGCATTGCGCGACAGCGGCCCGTTACCGCAAGCCGGCCCGGTGCCGGCTTGCCTGCCGAACAGTCTGCTCCACGTGCCGACGCGCCTGTTGACGCGCGTCAAGCGCGGCCGGCACGTCCGCTGCTCCGCGCCGTTTGCCGCAATTTCAAGTGACCCTATTACATAAAACGTGTAAAACGCGCACAATTTCATCTTGAAAATAGACGTTGCACGCAGCCAGTGCGAGTTTTGCCTGGTTTTGCCGCGCTGCCCGTGTGCCGCGGGCGGCCCCGACAACAGAATGGCCATCGAATGACCGCCAGTGGAACCCCGACGCGTGATGCCCGAGGGCCCACGCACCTCCAGATTATGTTACGCCAGCCGCTCGCGGCTGGCGTCGTTGCGCTGTGCGCCGGCGCGGTGCTGTCGCTCGGCGTCGCACTGCTGGTGCGCGAGCAGTGGCAAAGCGCCGTCCATACGCGCTTCGAACGCCGCGCGACGCACGTGACCGCGATGCTGCGCCACGAGTTGCAGTCCGGTGTCGCCGTGCTCGAAGGCGCGCGCGGCGTGTTCAGCCTCGTCCCGGAAATGACGCCCGAGCAATGGCGCCGGTATGCGGAGACGCTCGATCTCGACAGCGGCCGCTCGCCGGTCCGGCAGATCGGTTATGCACCGCTGCCGCCCGCGACGCGCAGCGCCCTCGCCGGCGCGAGACCGATGCCGGCCGGTGCGTTCGCGGCCGCGGCGCTCAGCGCACCCGCATCGAGTTCGTCCGTCGTACGCTTCGGCGCGTCCGACGCGGCGCCGCTGGCACGCGCGCTGCAGTCCGGCGACATCGCGCTCGGCGTCCATTCGGCCGACGACGACACGTCCCGCGACACGCGCACCCTCACGCTGTTCCTGCCCGTGACCACCTCGCCGCATGCGGCCGCCACGCCGTCCGGCACGCTCGAAGCCGGCGCCGACGGGATGCTGTTCGCGGCGCTGAGCCCGCGGCGCCTGGTCGAGCGCGCGCTCGACGCGGAACGCGGGATCGACCTGTGGATGACGGCCGGCGGCGATCCGCGCGCGATCGTCAGCGTCGAAACGACGACCGACGAGGCATTGGCGTCGCCCGACCTGATGCGGCGCACCGACGTGCTGAATTTCGGCGGCACCGTGCTGACGCTTGCCTATTCCGCGGACGGCCGCCCGAGCGCAACCGGCGCGCAGCGCGCGGCTGGCACCGTGCTCGCCGCGGGGGTGATCGCGTCGATCGCGTTCGCGGCGCTCGTCCATGCGCTGATGCGCGGCCGGTCCGGCATCACGGCCGATTCCGGCGCGAGCAGCCGCGGCATCCTCAACGAGGCGCGGATGATGGGCATTATCCGTTCGTCGATGGAAGCGATCATCACGATCGACGAGAAGCAGACGGTCGTGATCTTCAATCCGATGGCCGAGCAGGTGTTCGGCGTATCCGCGATGGAGGCGATCGGCGCGCCGCTGTCGCGCTTCATCCCCGAACGGTTCCGCGCCGCGCACGCGAAGCACGTCGACCAGTTCGGCGTGACAGGGGTGTCGGAGCGGCAGATGGGGCGCCAGCGCGTGCTGTTCGGGCTGCGTGCCAACGGCGAGGAATTCCCGATCGAAGCGTCGATCTCGCAGATCCGCGATGCGTCGGGCAAGCTCTATACCGTCATGCTGCGCGACATCACCGAGCGGCTGCGCGCCGAGAATGCGCTGAAGCAGTCACGCGAGGAATTGCGCGAACTGTCGGCGAACCTGCAGAACGTGCGCGAAGAGGAAAAGACGCGCATCGCGCGCGAATTGCACGACGACCTCGGCCAGCAGCTCACCGCGCTGAAGATGGACCTGTCGGTCGTCGAGCAGCAGTTGCGCCTGCCCGGTCGCGCGCAGCCCGACGAGGGCATGCTGTCGCACCTGCAGGGCATGCGGCGGCTGATCGATGCGACGGTCGCATCGGTACGACGCATCGCGGCCGACCTGCGCCCCGTGATGCTCGACGATCTCGGTCTCGTGCCCGCGATCGAGTGGCTCGCGAACGACTTCACGAACCGCTACGGGATCGATGTCGAGCGACGCATCGAAACGGGCGGCCTCACGTTCACCAGCGCGGGCGCGACCACGCTGTTCCGCATCGTCCAGGAAGCGCTGACGAACGTCGCGCGTCACGCGGATGCGACGCGCGTCGCGTTGCAGCTCGATGTCGAGGATGGCTTTTGCGTGCTGCGCGTCGCGGACAACGGCCGCGGCGCGGCGCCCGGCGGTCCGGCTCACGAGGACAAATCGTTCGGCCTGATCGGCATTCGCGAACGCGCACACATGCTCGGTGGTACCGTGACGATCGACACCGCGCTCGCGCGCGGTTTCTCGATTACCGTCGCGCTTCCGCTCGCTACCGTTCAACAGGAAACTCTCATCACATGATCAAGGTGCTCATCGCCGACGACCATACGCTCGTGCGCGACGGTCTGCGGCACATCCTCCAGAACGCCACCGGGTTCGAGGTAGCCGGCGAAGCCTGCGACGGCCCGTCGACGATCGCGCTCGTGCGCTCGACGCCCGCGCAGGTGCTCGTGCTCGACCTGTCGATGCCGGGCCGCAACGGCGTCGAACTGATCAAGCAGATCAAGGACGAGAAGCCCGCGCTGCGCGTGCTCGTGCTGACGATGCACGCGGAGCAGCAATACGCGGTGCGCGCATTCCGTGCCGGCGCGTCGGGCTATCTGACGAAGGAAAGCGCGAGCGCAGAACTGGTCGGCGCGGTCACGAAGGTAGCGTCGGGCGGCGTCTACGTGAGCCTCGCGATGGCCGAACAGTTCGCGCAAAGCCTGAACGAGCCGGCCGAGACGCTGCCGCACCAGCGGCTGTCCGACCGCGAATTCGACGTGTTCCGGCGGATCGCCGCCGGCCAGACGCTGACCGAGATCGCGCACGCGCTGTGCGTGAGCGCGAAGACGGTCAGCACCTACAAGACGCGGATCCTGGAAAAGATGCAGATGCCGCACGAAGCGGCGCTGGTGCGTTACGCGATGCGGCACAAGCTGCTCGACGAAACGGACGACGTGTAACGGACGACGTCTAGCCGCGGATGGCGGGCTTTGCCGGCCGCGCGGCGTGCGGCCGGTTAAACGGTGCGCGACTTACCTGGCGGGCACCGGGCACGCGAGATCGCCTTCCTCGCAGGACAGATAGCCCTTCAGCGTTTCACTACGCGCTTTCGTCAGATCGTCGAGGCAGGTCGATACGACCATCGGGTACACACTGCCGCCCTCGGCATTCGCGCTGGAGAAACTGCACTCGGCATCGCGGTACGCGATCCACGCGCGCTGCGCACTCACGAGTTTGTCGGCAAGCGGCCGTGCATCGCGCAGGCGCGCGGTGACGGCCTGGTAGGTCCGGTTCAGTTCCCCGTCGGATTTCTTGTACGCGCGATCGGCACATGCCGTCATCGTCGCCTGATCCGTTGCGTCCGTACAATTCGCCTGCGCATGAGCGACGTTCGCCGCCAGCGCCAGCGAGCACAGCAGGCCGGTCAAGACACGCATGGATGCTCCTTGTTGTTCGTTGAAGTCGTGGAAGCCGGTGCGGAGCCTGACGCCCCTGCCGCGCCTCGGCGCGCGGCGACACCGTCCGCGATGCTAGCGCACGAGCGTGCGCTTGTCAGCCGGCATCCTGCTCGCGCGCCGGCTTGCATATCGTCCGCGCGCGCCTACACTGGAAAATCGATACGCCGCTTCAGGCCCGCGCTATCGCATCCATCCCGTCTCCGCTTCCGCGCATTCTTCAGCGCATTCGCGTTCGTACCGCCGAGCGGGTGTGACGTTTCGTCAGCCGGTTTCCTCTGCCCTGCGCCACGCGCAATCGCCGTCGCTCCCTGGAGGAAATCATGAGCTATCACCTGGAAGGCCGTCTGCTCGAGGTCTGCAACTGTCGCGTACTGTGCCCGTGCTGGATCGGCGAGGATCCGGATTTCGGCGTGTGCGACACCATCGTCGCCTGGCATGTCGACAAAGGCACGGTCGACGGCGTCGACGTCGGCGGCAACACGATCGCCGCGGTGTGCCGTGTACCGGGCAATATCCTGCAAGGCAACTGGACGGCCGCGATCTACGTCAGCGACACGGCGTCAGATGCGCAGGAGCAGGCGCTGCTCAAGGTCTACACGGGACAGGCCGGCGGCCCGATCGCCGAACTCGCGAAACTGATCGGCAAGGTCGTGTCGATCGAGCGCGCACCGATCACGTTCGACGTTGTCGGCGCGCGCGGCACGCTGTCGATCGGCACCGACTATCACGCGGAACTCGAGCCGTACCTGGGCCCGAGCGGCGCGCAGACGACACTGACCGACACCGTGTTCTCGACCGTGCCCGGCGCGCCCGTGTTCGTCGGCAAGGCACCCGTCTATCGGTCCAAGAATGCGGCGATCGGCATCGACGTCGATCTGAAGAATCACAACGCGTTGCAGAGCACGTTCCTGTTCGACGCGTGAATCGCGTTCGCACGGAACCAGCCATGGCAACGTCGCTGCACCGGCGCCTGTTTCCGCTTGTGCTCGCGAGCCTCGTTGCATTCGCGTGGGTCACGTTGTGGGCGTGGACGCGCAGTCCGTACGGGCGTTATCTCGAGCATGGCGACGGCGCCGCCTCCGAACCGTTCAGCGCACTTTGCCGCGCGCTGCCGGGCGGCGCGCTATGGCTGCCGGCCGTGCTCGACGTGGCCGCCTGGACGCTGATGATCCTTGCGATGATGCTGCCGACGACGCTGTCGCTGTTCGATGCGTTCGCGCGCGTCGTCGCGAACCGCCCGGACCAGACGCGCCTGCTCGCGCTCGTCGGCGTCGGCTACGTCGTCGCGTGGAGCGGATTCGGCCTCGTCGCGCACGGCCTGCATGCACTGGTGCTGACGGGCGTCGCGCATGTGCCGGCACTCGCGTGGCGCGGCTGGCTGATCGGCGCGGCCGTGTTCGCGCTCGCCGGCGCATTTCAGTTCAGCGGGCTGAAGGAACACTGTCTGGACCGTTGCCGCACCCCGTTCGGTTTCGTAATCAGCCGCTGGCGCGGCCGCACGCCGTTGCGGAACGCGTTTGCGCTGGGCGCAAGCCACGGGCTCTTCTGCGTCGGGTGCTGCTGGGCGCTGATGCTGCTGATGTTCGTCGTCGGCGCCGGCAGTCTCGGCTGGATGCTGTCGCTCGCCGCACTGATGGCCATCGAAAAGAATGCGGCGTGGGGGCGACAGCTCACGGCGCCGCTCGGCGCCGGGCTGTTCGGCGTGGCGGTGCTGATCATCGCGAACCACGCGTGAGGCCGACGATGCGCCCGCCCGCCTCCGCATTCGCGCTGCACGTGCGGCCGGGCGTACGGGTCGTCGCGCTGACGTCCGTCGCGATGCTCGCATTCGCGTCGAATTCGCTGCTGTGCCGGCTCGCGCTGCAGGCCGGGCGGATCGACGCGGCCAGCTTCGGCAGCGTGCGACTCGTGTCGGGCGCGCTGATGCTCGCGATCGTTGCGCGCGCGGGGGCGCGACGGCCCGCCCCGCCCGCGGACTGGCCCGCGGCGGCGATGCTGTTCGCCTATGTCGCGTGCTTTTCGTTCGCGTACCTGACCGTCAGTGCCGCAACCGGCGCGCTGATCCTGTTCGGCGCGGTGCAACTGACGATGTTCGCGGCAGGTTGGCGCGCCGGCGAACGGTTCGCCCCGGCCGGCTGGGCCGGGTTCGGCGTCGCGCTCGGCGGGCTGCTGTATCTCGTGTCGCCGGGGCTCGCGGCGCCGACGCCACATGGCGCCGCGCTGATGACGGCCGCCGGCGTCGCATGGGGCATCTATTCGATACGCGGCCGCAAGCCTGCCGATCCGGTCGCGGCGACCGCCGGCAACTTCCTGCGTGCCGCACCGCTGGCGCTCGCGTTGAGCGCCGCGCTCGCCGCCCGCATGCACGTGACGCCGGCCGGCGTCGTGCTGGCCGTGCTTTCCGGTGCGCTCACATCGGGCCTCGGCTATGTCGTCTGGTATGCCGCGCTGCGGCACCTCACGGCCATGCGCGCCGCGGCAATCCAGTTGTCCGTGCCGCCGATCGCCGCCTGCGGCGCCGTGCTGTTCCTGTCGGAACAGCCGACCTGGCGGCTCGCGCTCGCATCGGCCGCCATCCTCGGTGGCGTCGCGGTCGTGCTCGCGACCCGTGCCCGCCACGCTGGCACCGCGCCGTGACGCCGGGCAGGCGCACCGCGCTCGCCCCGGCTCTTTCGTGCACACAGAAACGAAAAACCCGTACACGGATGCCGTGCACGGGTTTCGCGGGAATCGGCAAACCGGGCGCCATCGCGGGCGCCGGCCGGCTTACTGGCCGCCGAAGTACACCGAAGTACGATCGGCGGCGGCCGGCACGACCACGCGCTGACCCGACTGCGACGTCGCGGCCGCATTCGCGCCGTAGCCCGTTGCGTCGGCTTGCGCGCCGGTGTTCTGCGCGGCGGCGATCTTTGCCTGTGCGGCCTGGATGTTTTCCGGGTAGTTCATCCAGTCGTTCGGGTTGTAGCCGGCCTTTTCGAGCTGGACCAGTTCGGCGCGCACTTGCGCGCGCGTCAGCGGCTGCTGGTTCGATTGGGCGAACGAGACGACCGGTGCGGCGACGAGAGCGGCCAGTGCAACTGCCTTGATCAGCGATTTCATGATGCGTTACCTCCAGGATTGTTTTGTCAGGCGCTTCGGACTCGGGGTCGTTGCGCATGAGTAGAAGTCTAGGAGGCGCGACTATCAGGGTAAATACTTAAATCGCAAATTCACTGTTGACGGAAAAAGTACAATCGCGCGGGAATAACCAAATTCATCAGACGATTGTCGGCATTCATGCGTCGAATGCTGCGATACGGTATCCGGCGCGCGCTGCCAGTGCGTCAGTGCAGCAGCGCGGCGCCGTCGGCATCGTAGAGATCGAAGCCGAGCGGGACGCCGGCGGAGAGATCGTCGCGCGAGAGCGCGACGTAGTCGGTTGGAAGCCGCATCGGAGAGGCGCGCGGAGCGACCGCGCGAGCTGTCGTGACAACGTATTACGGCAGCTTCGCGCGAAATCCGGACGGCTTCGTTACTGCGAGGCACCTGTCGCGTCGGGTGCGACCGGCGCGGGCGGTTGGGCCGGCGTGGCGGAAGGTGCGGCGCTCGGCGCGGCACCGATGCCCGCGCTGCCTCCGCTCGTCGGACTTGCACCCACCGCAGGCGGCTGCGCGGGCTGCGGTTGCGATGCGCCCGCCGACAGCGCCGCGGCCGATGCGGCCACTTCGGATGCCGGCACCCATTCCTCGACGATACCGCCGGACGCCGCTTCAGGCGCCGATGCAGCCGACGCGGCCGATGCCGCGCCCTGGTCGGCCTCGGGCTGACGCTCCACCCGCTGCGTCCTGACGGGTGCGGGCGCCTTCTTCGGCTCGGGCCTGAACCACGTGTCGAACAGGTCCGTCGCACGCTCGCGCAGCGACGCGAACCAGCCGGGCGACGGCTCGGTATCGAATTTCGCCTTCGCGTCGACGATCCGGGCACGCTGCGCGCGCTGGAAGAAATCGCCGACGATCGGCAGCGCGCTGTGCGCGCCCTGCCCCCAGTAATCGCTGCGCAGCGTCACGCGGCCGTCGTCGAAACCGACCCACGCACCGGCGACAAGGCCCGGCTGCATCAGGATGAACCAGCCGTCCGCGTTGTCCTGCGTCGTGCCCGTCTTGCCGGCCGCGTCGCCCCGGATCCCGAAGCGCGTGCGGATGCTGCCGCCCGTGCCGCGCGTCACGACATCGCGCATCACGTCGAGCAGCGTCTTGTCGGTTTCGGCGTCGAGCGCGCGCTCGGGCGGCGCCGGCGCGTATTCGGCGAGCACGTCGCCCTGGCGGTTCTCGATGCGCGTCACCATCTGCGGTTCGACGTACAGCCCGCCGTTCGCGATCGTCGCGTACGACGCGACCATCTCCTTCAGCGTGACCGGGCTCGTGCCGAGCGCGAGCGACGGCACGCGTTCGAGCGGGCTTTCGCGCACGCCCATGTCGCGCGCGAGCCGTGCGACGGCCGCAGGCCCGACCTTCTCCATCACCTGCGCGGTGATCCGGTTGCGCGACAGCGCGACCGCATCGCGCAGCGTCATCGGTTTGCCGGTAGGCGGCACGTCGTCGTTCGGCCGCCAGATCTCGCCGCCCTTCAGCGGGATCTCGACCGGCTGGTCGATGAACGTGTCGTCCGGCTTCATCCCGCTCGAGAACGCGGCGCCATAGACGAACGGCTTGAACGTCGAGCCCGGCTGGCGCCGCGCCTGCGCGACGTGATCGAACGGCTCGTTGGTAAAGTCGCGGCTGCCGACCCATGCGCGGATCTGCCCGTCGCGCGGATCGATCGCGAGAAAGCCGGCCTGCACGTCGGTCTTCGCCTTGCACAGCGCGCGCATGAAGCCGCGGTCGGCCGCGAGCGTCTTCATTGCGGCCGCGTCGTTCTTGCCGGCGTCCTGCGCGGCCTTGTACTCGGGCGACTCGCGCATGAAGGTGCGGAACACCTCGTTGTCGGTGCCGCAGCCGTCGCGGCCGCTCCACGCGTTGTTCGCAATGCCCTGCAACTGATTGCCCTGCAGCGTGAGCGCCTGCGTCGCCATCTGCTGCAGCCGCGCGTCGATCGTCGTGCGCACGATCAACCCGTCGGAGTAGATGTTGTAGTCGTTGCGGTCGGCCCACGCGATCAGCCATTTGCGCAACTGCTGCGCGAAATGCGGCGCCGGCCCCGGCGGCTCCTTCTGGCGCTCGAAGTCGATGCGCAGCGGCCGGCGCTGCAACTGCGCGAACTGCGCCGCCGACAGCTTGCCGTATTTCACCATCTGGCCGAGTACCGTGTTGCGCCGCTGCAGCGCGCGCTCGGGATTCAGCACCGGGTTGTAGTAGCTGTTGCCCTTCAGCATCCCGACGAGCGTCGCGCTGTCGAGCACGTCGAGCTCGTCGGCCGACTTGTCGAAATAGGTGCGCGCGGCCATCTCGACGCCGTACGCGTTGTACAGGAACGGCACCGTGTTCAGGTAGGTCTCGAGGATCTGGTCCTTGCTGTAGACGGCCTCGATCTTCAGCGCGGTAATCGCCTCCTTCACCTTGCGCGTGAGCGTCGGCGCGCGGCCGATCTCGTCCGGATACAGGTTGCGCGCGAGCTGCTGCGTGATCGTCGAGCCGCCCTGGCGGCTGCCCGAGAACGTATGGAGCGCGGCCGACGCGGTGCGCTTCCAGTCGAGGCCGTGATGCTCGTAGAAGCGATGGTCCTCGGTCGCGATCAGCGCGTCGACCATGTGCGGCGAGATCTGCTTGAGCGGCACCCACTCGCGGTTCGACGGCTTGAATTCGGCCAGCAGCTTGCCATCGGCGGACAGCACCTGCGCGGGCTGGTCGACGCGCGCCTTGCGGATGTCGCCGATGCCCGGCGTGAACGGGATCAGCACGATCGCGTACAGCACGAACAGCGACGGCACGGCGGCGGCCGTGAGCAGCACGCCGCGGCGCGTCGGGTGACGGAGATGGTGCCACGCGGCGGCGGCGAGAGGCTTGACCCTCGCGACGGCGGCAGCCGCGACGGGTTGGGCGCGCGCGACCCATCTGGCACAGAAGTCACGCACTGACGGCACGTTTCGGCGATTCACGCGGGTGGGGCTCGGCTGAAAAGGGTGCATCGTACCAAAACTCGCGCGGCCCGCCGGCCCATGGCGGCTTTGCACCGTCGCGCACCGCGCGGTGTCGCGAACATGCACACGCAAAAAAGGCGCGTGCCCCCGTAACGGAAGCGACGCGCCAGGCCTGGTACAACAACCGGGTAGCCGCGCGACGGCGGCCGATCGGCGCCGATGCTCAGCGCACGAGAAAACCGTAGGTCAGCGGATCGCGCTCGTCGACGATCCAGTTCGCGAAACCGCAGATATGCGCGCTGCCTTCCACTTCCGGGATCACGGCCGGGATGTCGCCGACCGTCGTCTCGCGCAGCACGCGCCCCTTGAAGATCGTGCCGACGATCGATTCGTTGACGAGCGTGTCGCCGGCCGCGAGCAGTCCGCGCTGGTACAACTGCGCGACGCGCCCGCCGGTGCCGGAGCCGGTCGGCGAGCGGTCGACCTCGCGATCCGCGAACACGCAGCAGTTCGCCTGCGTCGAGCCCGGATGGCGCGGCACGTTCGCGATGATCGTGCCGTAGATATGGTTGATTTCCGGAATCTCCGGATGCACGACCGGGTACTTCGCGTTCGCGGCGGACTTCACTTCCGCGCCGAAGCGAATCAGTTTTTCCACCGCCGCCTCGCGCACCGGCAGGTCGAACGGCGCGCCGTCGACGTAGAAGTAGAACGCGCCGCCATACGCGATGTCGCCGGTCACGGTGCCGAACGACGGCGTGTCGACCGACACGTCGCGCCGCCAGATGAACGACGGTACGTTGACGAAGCGCACGGGCCCCGCATGCTCGCCGTCCCACTTGACGAAGGCCTCGATGAAACCGCACGGCGCGTCGATGCCGACCCGCGTTTCGGGTACCGTGCGCTGCACCCAGCCAAGTTCGACCGCCGCGGTCGACAGCGCGATCACGCCGTGTCCGCAATGGTCGCTATAGCCTTCGTTGTGCACGAAGATCACGCCGAAATCGGCATTCGGCGACACGGGTTCGGTCAGGTAGCCGCCGTACATGTCGGCGTGGCCGCGCGGTTCGAACATCAGCGCGCGGCGGATCTCGTCGGCGTTCTCCTTGAGCCACGCGCGGCGCTGGACGATCGTGTCGCCCGGCAGGCGCGGCAGCCCGCTCGTGACGATGCGGAACGCTTCGCCGCCCGTATGGACTTCGACGGTGGAAAGGGATCGGGAAATTTTCATGTCGGATCGAATGCGTTGAAACGAAGGACGGCGGCCAGGCCGCCGTCCGGTGGCAGGCTGGCCGGTCAGGCCGGTTACTTCGCGTACGGCTCGGGCAGGCCGTTGCGGATCACGTAGACGGACGTCGGCGCGCCCTTCAGGTCGCCGTTCGCGTCGAACGAATAGGTGCCCGCGACGCCCGCATAGTTCGATTTCGCGAGTTGCGCGATCAGCTTCGCCTTGTCGGTGGTCGTGCCGGCCTTGACCATCGCGTCGGCGAGCAGCTTCGCGCCGTCGTAGTAGTTGACGCCGTAGACCTGCGTCTCCGTGTGATAGGTGTCGTGGTACTTCTTCAGGAATTCGCGCCCGGCCGGCGTCTTCTCGAGCGCGACGCCGCCCTGCGCGCAGTAGACGATCGATGCCGCTTCGCCCGCCACCTTGCCCATGTCGGCCGAGCAGATGCCGTCGCCGCCGAGCAGCTTCGCGCGCAGCCCGCGCTGCTTCATCTGCTTGGCCATCGGCGCGCCCTGCGCCGCATAGCCGCCGAAGAAGATCACGTCGGGGTTGCCGGCCTTGATCTTGGTGAGAATGCCGAAGAAATCGGTGGCCGACGAACTCGTGTATTCCTGGTCGACGATCTTGATCCCGTTCGCCTTCGCGACGTTCATGAACTGCTCGGCGACGCCCTGCCCGTACGCGGTGCGATCGTCGACGACGGCCGCGGTTTTCGCGTTCAGCGTCTTCGCGGCGAACGTGGCCATCGTGCCGCCGAGCTGCTCGTCGCTCGCGCCGATCCGGAAGATGTTCTTGAAGCCCTGCCGCGTGAGCGCCGGATTCGATGCAACCGGCAGGATCGGCACGCCGGCATTCGAGTACACGCGCGACGCCGGGATCGCGACGCCCGAGTTGTACGGCCCGAGCACCGCGACGACGCCCTTGTCGACGAGGTTCTGCGCGACCTGCACGCCGGCCTTCGGGTCGGCCTGGTCGTCGTCTGAAATCAGCTTGAAGGTGACGGTCTTGCCGGCCACCTTCACGCCGGCCTTGTTGAGTTCGTCGATGGCGAGGCGCGCGCCGTTTTCATTGTCCTTGCCGTTCGCGGCCTGCGGGCCCGTCAGCGGCGCCGAATGGCCGATCATCACGACTTCCTGCGCGTGCGCGGAAGTCAGCGCGCCGGCGGCAACGGCCACCGAGAGCGCGGTAACGAGGTGTCGCATGATGTCTCCTGATTGGTTTTGTGTGAAACCAATGTAGGACACGCGTGGTCACATCGCAAGCAATTTCAAAATGATTTTCGCGATTCTGGTCATATTTAAGACCAGAGCGACGGCGCGCGTATCACTTCGGCGCGATGTCGCGCCGCACGCGGCGGATGTGCTGCTCGACATAGAACGCGGCCGCATCGGCGTCGCCGGACACGATCGCCTCGTAGATCAGCCGGTGTTCGGACACGTAGAGCCGGATCCGGCCCGCGTCGTAGATACCGTCGTCCTTCAGCCGTTTCCATAGCGGCTGGTCCATCGTCTTCGCGACCTCGTCCGCGATCTTCACGATCAGCGGGTCGCCGGTCATCAGCGCGAGTTGCCGGTGGAACAGCCGGTCGCTCTCGTTCCACAGCGCGCGCTGGTGCGGATCGTCGACGTCGGTGATGGTTTCCATCTGCGCGAGATAGCGCTCGGCGCCCGGGTCGGTGCGGCCGTGCGAGGCCGCGAGGCGCGCGATCGCGGGTTCCAGGATCAGCCGCACGTCGAGCGTCGACGTCGGGCTGAAGTCGGCTTCGGACGCCGCGCGCAGGTCGCCGCGTTCCGCGAGCACGTCGAGCGGCGACGCGACGACATAGGTGCCGGAATTGCGCTTCGTGAACACGAGCCCTTCGTTCTGCAGCGCGCCGAGCGCCTCGCGCACGGCCGGCCGGCCGACCTGGAACAGCACCGCGAGCTCGCGCTCGGACGGCAGCCGCGAATCGGCCGCGTAGCGCCCCGCGCGAATCTCGTCGCGAATCTTCTCGGCGACCTGCTCGTAGATCTGCAGCGGCCTGAAACTGCCTTCGAATGATTCGGGACGCGCGGACATCATCGTTTGGCTCCTGCCCGGTCGCGGGCGTGGACTTGGAATGGGTTCGCACTATACCGGAGCGGTGGAGGCATCGAGACCACGGCGACCCTTCTGGACCGATATTAGAACCAAAATCGGCGCTACGCTTGATTTTTCGGGTTGCGGGTGGGCGGGAAAGTGGTATAGATTCGATCCACACTGCCCTGTGTCACGGCATCCGGCAGACCCTTGGCGGGCGCGTCATGCGCCCGTCGTCCACGCTCACCGACGCCTGCGACGTACACGATGACCGCCCTTTCCCGGATTCCCGTTTTCGATGCGGCCGACACGGCCGCGCTGCTCGACTACCCGGCGTTGCTCGCCACGCTCAGGCAAGCCGTCGCCGAGTACGCGGCGGGCGAGATCGTCAGCCCCGAGCGCCTGGTCGTGCCGCTGCAGGCCGGCGGCGTGATGCTGTCGATGCCGTCGAGCGCGCGCGACCTCGCAACCCACAAGCTCGTGAACGTGTGCCCCGGCAACGGCGCGCGCGGGCTGCCGACGATCCTCGGCCAGGTGACCGCGTATGACGCGACCACGGGCGAGATGCGCTTCGCGCTCGACGGCCCGACGGTCACCGGCCGCCGCACGGCAGCCATCACCGCGCTCGGCATCGACGCGCTGCATGGCACCGCGCCGCGCGACATCCTGCTGATCGGCACCGGCAAGCAGGCAGCCAATCACGCGGAAGCGCTCGCGGCGATCTTTCCCGATGCGCGCCTTCATGTGCGCGGCACCCGCGCCGACAGCGCTGCCGCCTTCTGCGCCGCGCACCGCGCGCAAGCGCCGCGGCTTGCACCGCTCGACGGCGACGCGATTCCCGATGCGATCGACGTCGTCGTCACGCTGACGACGAGCCGCACGCCCGTCTACCGCGAAGCCGCACGCGAAGGCCGGCTCGTGGTCGGCGTCGGCGCATTCACCGCGGATGCGGCCGAGATCGACGCGAACACGGTGCGTGGCAGCCGGCTCGTCGTCGACGATCCGGCCGGCGCGCGCCACGAGGCCGGCGACCTGATCGTCGCGCAGGTCGACTGGCAGCAGGTCGCGTCGCTCGCCGACGTGCTGGGCGGCTCGTTCGCCTGCGGCGGACCGCTGTTGTTCAAGAGCGTCGGCTGCGCCGCGTGGGATCTCGCCGCGTGCCGCACCGCACGCGATGCGCTGGACGCGCGCCACGCCGGCTGACCCGGCAGCGAAGCCCGCCGGCCGCGTGCGCGCCGCCGGTGCGGCATCGCAACATCCGGAATGCTCCGGCACTTTCCCGTACGCGTTGTAGGAAACGCCCTACAACGCGTCGAAGCGGCCTACACCAACTTCCAATTCGGCCGATTTCATTTTTGGCGGCGCAACACGATACTGCCGGCATGAATGCCAGCCTGTCACCCGCCGCGCTAAGGGTGTTTCTCGTCGATCACGCCGTTGCCGTCCGGCAGCGGATCGCGCTGCTCGTCGGCGCGATCCGCGGCGTCGCCGTCGTGGGCGAAGCGGAAGACGGACAGGACGCTTGGACGCATATCCGCAGCAGCCGGGCGGACGTCGTGATCGTCGACCTGCGGCTCGTGGACGGCAGCGGCCTCGACCTGATCGGGATGCTGTCGAAAACCGCGCCGCGCATCGTCACGATCGTGCTGACGAACCATTCGGCACCGGCATTCAGAGAGGCATGCGCGACGGCTGGAGCCGACTACTTCTTCGACAAGACCGTCGAATTCGACGCCGCGTGCCGTGTCATCGAATCCCTGGTGCACGCTCGCGTGCACCGCCCCTGACGAGCCGGAGTGACTCATGTCCACAGCTACCGCCTGCGCCGCCGACGTAGCCATTGCGCCCCGCCCGGCGATTCCGCTTCGTGCGGTCACGCGCGCCGACGCCGCCAAACATCCCGCCGCACGCTGCTCGGCCTGCGCGATGCGCTCGATGTGCCTGCCACCGCAACTGTCGGCCGCCGAATACGGCCGTCTCGACGCGATCATCTGCACGACCCGGCACGTTCGCCAGGGCGACGCGCTGTTCCGCACCGACGATCCGTTCCAGAGCATCTATGCGGTGCGCGCGGGTTCGTTCAAGACGGTGATGATGCATCGCGACGGCCGCGAGCACGTGACGGGCTTCCAGATTGCCGGTGAAACCCTCGGGATGGACGGCATCGGCGGCGGCCAGCACTGCTGCGACGCCATCGCGCTGGAAGACAGCGTCGCGTGCATCATCCCGTTCGGCGCGCTCGAAGCGGCGTGCCGCGAAATGAAGCCGATGCAGCACTTCCTCTACCAGATGCTGAGCAGCGAGATCGTGCGCGAATCGAGCCAGATGCTGCTGCTCGGCACGATGTCGGCCGAGCAGCGCGTCGCGCATTTCCTGCTGAACCTGTCGTCGCGCTTCGAGGCGCGCGGCTATTCGGCGACCGAATTCAACCTGAGGATGACACGCGAGGAAATCGGTTGTTATCTCGGGATGAAGCTCGAAACGGTCAGCCGGATGTTCTCGCGGTTCCATCGCGAAGCGCTGGTCGAAACGCGCGGCAAGCGCGTGCGCATCATCGACGCACAGGCGCTTGCACGGGTCTGATGCGGGCCTGATTCAGGTCAGAAGTACGCACCGGGATCGTCGGCGCGGCGTCGGGCGTCATGCGTCACCGAGCCGTGCCATCGGTTGCTGCATCGCTCAGCATGGCCCTTTCACCGCCAGCCTGCCACGCGATCAGCGCCTGTTCGGCCTGACCGAACGCGCGGCGCAGCGCGTCGTCCACGTCGTCGCCGATGCAGGGCGGTAGCGGCCTGAGCGCTGCGTCGTGCAACACGAGGTCGAGCCATACGTCATACGTGCGCGCGCCGTCGGCCGCCACGCGCGATTCGATTGCGAGGTGGCAGCCGCCGATCAGCGCGCGGAACCGTTCGAGCCGCACCAGTTGCGCGCCGGCTTCGGCTTCGATCGCGGCGGAACCCGTGAATCCGAGGCAGGCGATCTGCATGCCCACGCCCATGTCGTTTCTCCTGACTCCTGACGGGGCCGCCCGCTCGTCGACCGCCTTGCATGCGTCGCCCGCGCCGAAAGGCGGCGGCACGCGTTTCCCGTGGCGTGGCGCGAATGCTTCGATCGCCGGCCTGCCGACAGGGTCCGCCCGCGCCTCCATCCGCGCGGGACCGTTCATACGTTGAAGACCTGCGACGTCTTCATCTCGATCCACGTCATGCCGGCCCGCAGCCCTTCGATCATCGCCTCGCGCTCGGTCGGATACGCGTGGCTGTGCTCGAACGTATGATGAAAGCGCGCGGCACCGGCGCCGTGCTCGACCGACACGCGGCAACGGAATTCGCCCGATTCGCACGGGCGCGTCTCGACCTCGACCGACCAGTCGCGTTCGTGAATGTTGCCCAGCAGTGTCATGCGCCCTCCTGCGGTGTCAGTCGCCGAGCCGGAAGTGGCCGCTGTGCAGCAGCACCGGCCGGCCGCCGATTTCCTCGAGCATCCGTCGTGCCATTGCCTCGATCGCCGACCGGTGCGCGTCGAACGCGGCCAGCAGGTCGCGTTCGAGCAGCGACGGCGCGCCGAAATGGTCTTCCAGTGCCTCGGCCGTGACCGCGCACTGCACGCAGCGTCCGTCGACCAGCGCCGAAAACGCGACGACCAGGTCGCGCGCGCAATATTCGGCCGGCTCGGGCGGGAAGGCAATCTGCATCTGTCCGCCTGTCATTGTCGTGATGGCTCCATGACGAGAGCATAGTGGCGCGCGCGGCCACGCACTTGACCCACGTCAACCGGTTCGCCGCACCGCACGATCGCGGTGCGGGTTCGTGCCGCCGCAACAGCCCGCATCAGCCCGCGTCGGGCTCGATCGCCGCGCCGCGCTCCGCGAGCAGTTCGCGCAGCACGCTGCGGTGGCAACGGCGCTCGTCGTCGCAGTAGCAGCCGATCGAGAACGCGGTGGTCGCCGACAGCGCGGCCAGCAGATCCAGCACCTTCGCCGGATCGCCATGCGCCATCTCCGCGCGGAAGTGGCGCTTGAACGCGTTCCATTCGGCGTCCGTTTCGGCCGCCTGCGCCTGCGCGACGAGTTCGGGGCTCGGCGACAACGTCGGCAACCATACATCATAGTAGTTGCGCGACGCGAATTCTGCCTTCGGCACGCCGCGCGGCGGCCGTCGCACCGTGCCGATCCGCAGGCCCTCGCCGGCCGCGCGCGGCGTGCCGAGCTGGATGATCCGGATGCCCATGTCGCTCCTCTGTCTTGCGTCCGATTCCGTGATCGTACCGCCGAGCCTGCGCGCGCGTCAGCCGGGCAGCGCACCGTGCGGCCGCGCAACAAAAAACCGGCTGCCTCCGCGACGGGAGGCAGCCGGTTCGGCCAGCAGCGTTGCGCGCCGGGCGCGCGGCGATCAGACGCCGCTCTTCAGCACCTTGCCGATCGCGTCCGCGACGATGCCGACGTTCGAGTCGTTCAGGCCCGCCACGCACATCCGGCCCGAACGCAGGATGTACACGCCGTGCACTTCGCGCAGCGCGTCGACCTGCGATTCGGTCAGGCCCGTGTACGTGAACATCCCGCGCTGCTTCACGTAGCGTGTGAGCGCTTCGCCGCTGACGTGGTCGCGCAACCCGTCGTGGATCGACTGGCGCATCCGCGCGATGCGGCGGCACATCGCCGACAGTTCCTCTTCCCACTGCTTGCGCAGCGCGGGCGTGCCGAGCACGGCCGCGACGACCTTCGCGCCGTAGGTTTGCGGGTTGCTGTAGTTCGAGCGCACGGCGCCGGCCAGCTGGCCGAGCACGCGGTCGGCCGCGGCCGCATCTTCGCAGACGACGCTCAGGCCGCCCACGCGCTCGCCGTACAGCGAGAAGTTCTTCGAGAACGAGTTCGCAACCAGCGCCGGCACACCGCGGCGGGCCAGTTCGCGCACCGCGAACGCGTCCGCGTCGAGGCCCGCGCCGAAGCCCTGGTATGCCATGTCGACGAACGGCAGCAGGCCGCGCGCCTCGATCACGTCGATCAGCTTTTCCCACTGGCCTTCGTCGAGGTCGACGCCGGTCGGGTTATGGCAGCACGCGTGCAGCAGCACGATGCTGCGCGCCGGCAGCGCGTCGATCGCCGCGAGCATCGCGTCGAACTTCAGGCCGCCCGTCGCCTCGTCGTAGTACGGGTACGTGTTCACCATGAAGCCGGCCCGCTCGAAGATGAAGCGGTGGTTTTCCCAGCTAGGGTCGCTGAGCCACACCTGCGCGTCCGGGAAATAGCGCTTCAGGAAATCGGCGCCCACCTTCAGCGCGCCCGAGCCACCGAGCGTCTGCAGGGTCGCGATGCGGCCGGCCGCGCGGGCCGGGTGATCGGCGCCGAACACGAGCGCCTGCACGGCGTCGCGATACGCGGGCAGGCCGACCATCGGCAGGTACGGCTTCGGGCCGCTTTCGCGCTGCAGTACGGTTTCGGCTTCGCGCACGGCACCCATCACCGGAATCCGTCCTTCGGCGTCGAAGTAGATGCCGATGCTCAGGTTGACCTTCTGGTCGCGCGGATCTTTCTGGAAGTTCTCGTTGAGCGTCAGGATCGGATCGCCCGGGTACGCGTCGATGTGTTCGAACATGGCTTGAGTCGGTCTCGTTTGGAAGAATGATCGGTGGTGACCTGCGTCAGCGTGCGGATGCGCTGTCGCGCATCGCATAGCCTGCATTCTTCTGACGGAAGCGATACCCGATCGCGAGCACCGCGAGCCATACCGGGATCAGGTACACCGACAGGCGGAGATCCGGCGTCAGGTACATCACGACGAGAATGCCGGCCATGAATGCCAGGCACAGGTAATTCGTGAAAGGATAGCCCAGACTGCGGAAGGAAGTCTTCTCCCCGGCTGCGCGCTTGGCCTGGCGGAACTTCAGGTGGATCAGGCTGATCATCGCCCAGTTGATGATCAGCGCCGACACGACGAGACCCATCAGCACCTCGAACGCCTTGCCGGGCATGAAGTAGTTGACCAGCACGCACAGGCCGGTCGCGAGCGCCGACGCGCCGAGCGCGGCAAGCGGAATGCCGCGCTTGTTCACCGAGCACAGCACCTTCGGCGCGTTGCCCTGCTGCGCGAGGCCGAACAGCATCCGGCTGTTGCAGTACACGCCGCTGTTGTAGACCGACAGCGCGGCCGTCAGCACGACGACGTTCAGCACGTTCGCGACCAGGTTGCTGCTCAGCGCATGGAAGATCAGTACGAACGGGCTGCCGCCGCTGACGACCTTCTCCCACGGATACAGCGACAGCAGCACGGCGAGCGCGCCGATGTAGAAAATCAGGATGCGGTAGATGACCTGGTTGGTCGCGCGCGGGATGCTGCGCTTCGGATCGTCGGCCTCGGCCGCCGTGATGCCGACGAGCTCGAGCCCGCCGAACGAGAACATGATCGCGGCCATCGACATCACGAGGCCCGACACGCCGTTCGGGAAGAAGCCGCCGTGCTGCCACAGGTTCCTGACGCTGGCCTCCGGCCCGGCATTCCCGCTTGCGAGCAGCCAGCCGCCGAAGCAGATCATCCCGACGATCGCGGCGACCTTGATGATCGAGAACCAGAATTCCGTCTCGCCGTAGGACTTCACGCTGGTCAGGTTGATCAGGTTGATCACGACGAAGAACACGAGCGCCGACACCCAGGTCGGCACGCCCGGCCACCAGTACTGCACGTAGATCCCGACGGCCGACAGTTCGGCCATGCTGACGAGGATGTACAGCACCCAGTAGTTCCAGCCGGACAGGAAGCCCGTGAAGTGGCCGAAATACTTGTTGGCGAAGTAGCTGAACGAACCTGCGACGGGCTCGTCGACGACCATCTCGCCGAGCTGGCGCATGATGAAGAACGCAACGATGCCGGCCACCGCATAGCCGAGCAGCACGGACGGGCCGGCCATCTTGATCGTCTGCGCGATGCCGAGGAACAGCCCGGTGCCGAGCGCGCCGCCGAGCGCGATCAACTGGATGTGCCGGTTCTTCAGCCCGCGCTTCAGGCCGTCGCTCTCGTTTCCAGAAACCATGTCTTCTCCACTCTGTCCGCCTCCGCCGGAAGCGGTGCGGCGCGCCTCGGTGTGCCGGGCGCTGTTTTACTGTGCCGGCGGCCGTTCGTGGAGCCACCGGGTTGGGGACTGCAATCTTCGCGTGGCGGCGCCCGATTCATGTCGGCGTGCCGAGGGCCCGTTCACGCCAATAACGGGCTTGCGCTGGCCCTGGACCGGCCGCCGACTTGCCGCCCGCGCCGCATTGCTGCGGCCGCACACGAAAATCCGGCGTCAGTTTAGCGTCGCGACGACGAAATCGGGTTTCGTAACCCGTTCATGCAAACCCTACATTATGAGATAAGATTGCATCCAGGAGACAAATGAGGAAACAAAAATGCCTGAACCGGTTCTCGACCGCATCGATCGCCACTTGCTTTCGATCCTGCAGGAGAACGGCCGCGCGTCGAACCTCGACCTGGCGAAGGCTGTCGGCCTGTCGCCCGCGCAGACATTGCGGCGCCACCGGCGGCTGGAAGAGATCGGCGCGATCCGCCGCTACGAAACCCGGCTCTGCCCGGACACGCTCGGCTTCGGCGTCACCGCGTTCGTGCACGTGACGATGGAGCGCGGGCATATCCGCGACCTGTCGAAGTTCCAGAAACTGGTGTCCGATCTCGCGCAGATCCAGGAGTGTTTCTCGGTGACGGGCGATATCGACTATGTGCTGAAGGTCGTCGCACACGACCTGAAGGGGCTGTCGCGGTTCCTGCTCGAAACGCTGATGCGGATTCCCGGCGTGAGCGGCGTGCATTCGAGCGTGTGCCTCGACGAGATCAAGTGCACGAGTGCGATGCCGGTGGAAAGCTGATTTACCAGGGCGAACGCCCTGCACGTTCGGCAGTCGCCTTCAGCGCACCGCCTCGAACGCACTGATCAGCAGCGCCCCTGCCGCGATCACCGCGCAACCGGCCGCACGGCGCGGCGTCAGCCGCTCGCCGAGATACACGCGCGCAATCAGCGCCGCGAACACCACGCTCGTTTCGCGCAGCGCCGACACGGGGCCCATCGGCGCGCGATCCATCGCCCAGATCACGATGCCGTACGCAAGCGCCGCGAACACGCCGCCGCACGCAGCCTTCGCCGTCTCGCCGACATCCTGCGTCAGCCGCAGCGGCCCCGCGCGCAGCCGGTAATACGCGGCCATCATCGCGCCCGTCAACACGAACATCCACGCGGTATAGCCGACCGTGCTGCCGCTTTCCCGCACGCCGATCCCGTCGACCACGCTGTAGGCCGCGATCGACGCGCCGGTCGCGAACGCGGTCGGCAACACCTGCGTCATCCGGTGCTTCGCGCCGCGCCCGCCCTCGAGCCCGATCGCCAGGATGCCCGCGCAGATCAGCACGAGCCCGCCTTGCGCACCGGCGTTCAGGTGCTCGCCCGCGAACGCCGCCGCGCCGAGCGTGACGAGCAGCGGCGCGGTGCCGCGCGCAACCGGGTACGCGACGGTCAGGTCGCCGTGCTCGTAGGCGCGTACCAGCAGCAGCGTATAGACGACGTGAATCACGGCCGATGCAACGACACAGAGCCAGCTCATGGGCGTGACCGGCGCGGCGGCAGGCAGGAACAGCAGCGCGAACAGCCCGATCGCGATCTGCAGCACCGTGGCCGACCGCAGCCGGTCGCCGCTGCTGCGGACGAGCGCATTCCATGACGCATGCAGGAACGCCGCGCACAGAACGGCAAACAGAACGGGAATCGGCACGCTGAATACTCGCTGACGGTCGGCAACGCGAAATCGTCGCTGCGGGGGATCCATCGTATGAATACGTCATCCGATTGTCAAAAACGGCGGCGCGCACTGCATCGCACACGAACCGGCCGACGGCACCCACTCGTCCGCCCCGCGCGGTATTCACGGCAACGGCCTGACGCGCCGCGAAATGTGTCGCCACGGTTGCATGCGGCCGGCCCCTTTCCGTTCTCTTTCGCACGGCCTTGCGCCGTAATGAAATCGATACCGCAGCGCAATCGTCGCGAAACCACCCCGTCCCCATATCTTCATACGCGACTGTTCCAATGCGCGTGCTCTCTCGCGAGCCACGCGCCGAACCGACACGGCGACGGGGCCGCTCTCCACCATCGAAGGCCTTACCTGGAGTTTCCCGATGTTCCGTCAAGCCTTGCTCGTCACCGCCTGCGCAGCCGCAGCGCTTGCGCTGTTCGCCTGCGGCGGCAGCGACGATCCGACGTCGACGCCCGCGGTGTCGTCGCAGGATGCGCTGCAGACCGCCACGCCGATCAAGCACGTCGTCGTGATCTACGGTGAAAACATCTCGTTCGACCACTACTTCGGCACCTACCCGAACGCGACGAACCCGTCGGGCGAACCGGCGTTTACCGCGAAGGCCGGCACGCCGACGCCGAATGGCCTGACGGGCACGCTGCTCTCCGCGAACCCGAACTTCACGAACACGGCCAACGGCACCGACGCGGCGAACCCGTTCCGCCTCGACCGCACGCAGGCCGCGACCGCCGACCAGAACCACGCGTACACGGCCGAGCAGCAGGCCGAGGACAACGGCCTCGCCGACCTGTTCCCGAAGTACACGGGCAAAGGCTCGTCCGGCGGCGCCGGCGCGTTCGGCACGAAGGGCCAGGTGATGGGCTACTTCGACGGCAACACCGTGACGGCGCTGTGGAACTATGCGCAGCGCTTCGCGATGAGCGACAACATGTACACGACGTCGTACGGCCCGTCGACGCCGGGCGCGCTGAACGTCGTGTCGGGGCAGACCAACGGGATGCAGATCGTGAAGACGTCGAAGCAGCCTTCGACGCTCGCAGCCAGCTCGTACTACATCAATGACGGCCAGGGCGGCTTCACGATGATCAACGACGTCGACCCCGGCAACGACGTGTGCTCGAGCACGACCGACCAGGCGTTGATGAGCGGCAAGAACATCGGCGACCTGCTGAACGGCGCGAAGATCACGTGGGGCGGCTTCATGGGCGGCTTCAACCTGTCGACGACCAACGGCAACGGCACGACGGGCTGCAACCGCAGCACGGTCGCCACCGCCGTGAACGCCGCGACGGCCGACTACATCCCGCACCACAACTGGTTCCAGTACTACGCGTCGACGTCGAACCCGCAGCACACGCGGCCGAGCTCGGTCGCCGCGATCGGTTCGAGCCTCGAAACCGACGGCAAAACCGCCGAACCCGCGAACCACCAGTACGACACGGACGATTTCTTCGCAGCCGTGAAGGCCGGCAACTTCCCGTCGGTCAGCTACCTGAAGGCACCGGCCGCGCAGGACGCACACGCGGGCTATTCGGATCCGCTCGACGAGCAGGCGTTCGTGACGAAGGTCGTCAACTTCCTGCAGCAGCAGCCGGACTGGCAGAACACGGCCGTGATCGTCACGTATGACGACTCGGACGGCTGGTACGACCACGTGTACACGGCGCCGACGCGTTCGTCGTCCGACCCGGTCGACCAGGTCAACGGCAGCGGCAAGTGCGGCACGGGCGGCACCACCGGCGTGAACGGCGCGACCGTGAACGGCCGCTGCGGCCCGGGCGTGCGCATCCCGCTGATCGTGATCTCGCCGTATGCGAAGCAGAACTACGTCGACCACACGATGATCGACCAGGCGTCCGTCGTGCGCTTCATCGAGGACAACTGGCTCGGCGGCCAGCGCATCGGCGGCGGTTCGTTCGATGCGACGGCGGGCGACCTGCGCAGCCTGTTCGACTTCACGTCGAAGCCGAACACGACGCCGCTGTACCTCGACCCGACGCTCGGCACGGCATTGAGCGCGGCACCGTCGATCTGACCGGCATCCGTTGACCGCAGGCCGGCGCGTGACGCGCCGGCCGTTTCCATTTAATGCGCCGCTTCGTGCGGCGCCCGATTTCCGACCGACAGCATGACAGCTCGCCCCGCGTTCCCGTCTCCCGACGCCTCCGGCACCCCCGCGCCGCGCGCCCCTTCCCGCCGGTTACGCCGCGCGGCGTTCGTGCTCGGCGCGGCCGTGCTCGGCTATGGCGCGTTCGCGATCGCGTTCCCCGCGCAGGTGCCGGCGGCGCTCGGCACCGTCGTCGCCGACTGGACGGGCGCGAATCCGCATCCGGTCGTGCTGCAGCGTCCGGCCGCGCAGCCGCTGTCGGCGGTTGCGCAGCTCGGGCGCGCGCTGTTCGTCGATCCGTCGCTGTCCGCGTCGGGCAAGCAGTCGTGCGCGTCGTGCCACAGCCCCGATCATGCGTACGGCCCGCCGAACGCGCTCGACGTGCAGCCGGGCGGCCTCGCGATGACGCAGCAGGGGTATCGCCCGCCGCCGTCGCTGATGTACCTGTACCGTCAACCGAATTTCAGCATCGGCCCCGATGCCGGTGAAAACGACGCCGCACCGAGTGTCGCGCAGCAGGCCGCGTCGGCGGCCGGCGTCGTCAAGGCGCAGAAGGTGGCTGGCACGTCGGCCGCGCCCCAGCTCGTGCCGCAGGGCGGGATGTTCTGGGACGGCCGCGCCGATACGCTGCAGCAGCAGGCGTTCGGCCCGCTGCTGAATCCGGTCGAGATGGCGAACGCGAGCATCGACGACGTCGCGCACAAGCTCGCGCAGTCGCCGCACCGCGCGCAGTTCGAGCAACTGTTCGGCACGCGCGTGTTCGACAGCCCGCAGCTCGCGGTATCGGAGGCGATGTTCGCGATCGCGCGGTATCAGGTCGAGGATCCGTCGTTCCATCCGTACAGCAGCAAGTACGACCGCTGGCTCGAAGGCCGCGCGCGCCTGTCGCAGGCCGAGCTGCGCGGGCTGCGCCTGTTCAACGATCCGGACAAGGCGAATTGCGCGGGCTGCCACTTGTCGAAGCCCGGCAAGGACGGGCTGCCGCCGATGTTTACCGACTACCAGTACGAGGCGCTCGGCGCGCCGCGCAACAAGCAACTGGCGCAGAACCGCAACGCGGCGTTCTACGACCTCGGCGTGTGCGGGCCGTTCCGCGACGACCTGAAGGACCAGACGCAGTATTGCGGGATGTTCCTCACGCCGACGCTGCGCAATTCGGCGACGCGTCATGTGTTCTTCCACAACGGCGTGTTCCATACGCTCGACCAGGTAATGGCGTTCTACAACGAGCGCAGCATCTCGCCGCAGAAGTTCTATTCGCGCGGCGCGGACGGCAAGGTCGACGAGTACGACGATATTCCGCCGAGGTATCGCGCGAACGTCGACGTGACCGACGCTCCGTTCGATCGCAAGCCGGGCGACAAACCCGCGATGACGGCGCAGGATATCAAGGATATCGAAGCGTTTCTCGGCACGTTGACTGACGAGCCGGCGCAGCATTGAGCGCGGGTTGACCGGCGCGTGCGGGTGTGGCGGCTGGAGCGCGCGCGTCGCGCTCCGTTCCTGATCGGGTTACCGCGGCTTCTTTCCGCTCTCTGACCGATAGGTGCCGTTCGGCCGCAATACGAGCTTTCGCGCCGCGGTGTCCAGCGCCTTTCCGTGGTAAAGATCCATGCACTTCAGGAAGTCGAACTTCACGTCCTTGACGTCGGATTCGACGACCGGATTCCGGTAATCGCGCGCGAGATAAGCGGCAACCAGCGACTGAACGACGTCCGGCGCACGCTCCATGTCGTAGTAAGTCCAGTCGCGCAACGCGCTGGTGCTGCTGCCGATATCCTTGCTCGCGCCGGGCGCCTGCTTGTAAGCGGTCGCCAGGCACTCCGCGAGCACCATGTCCTTGAAGTTCTGGATGTAAGTCCGCGAACCGGCCGCCGGTGACGCTTGCGCTGCATCCTTCGCCGAAACCACCGAGGGATGCAGCGCGACGCACGCCAGCACGGCCGCGATCCAGGCTCCCTTCATGACAGACTCCAGAAATTCGCACGATCCGTACGATACCGTGCGCCCGGTTCATTGAAATAGCAGTGGTCATAGCACGTATTGCCGTTGAATCGTGAGCCTATCGGCGACGCTCAATGAAAAACACGTCGCAGGCCGGCATTCGTGGGGGAAGGCGCGCACGCAAAAACAGGCATCCGGTCCGCAACGTGCGACGCCTGACGGGTCACAACTCCCAGCGTCCGCGCTCCATCGCCTGTTCCATCATTCCGAGCGTCAGTGACCGGCCGCCCAATGTCTCGCGCGCGTCGTTGCTGAACGGGGATTTGACGACCGCCGCAAGGAACGAACCGATGCCGAGTTTCGCGGACGGGTAGTAATAGTGGATGTCGAACGCAGAGAGGTCGACGTCAAACGTCACGGCCCATTGCCTGACGAGTTCGTCGATGTCATTCGGCTCCAGGTCGAGATCGTGATAGAGGTCCGTGTCCCGCGTCAGTTCGATTCGATCGACCGGAAGCCTGCCGATATCGGTCGCAATAAACGCTTCGAGACTCTTCCATGCGTCAGCCATACAGACGATCCTCGGGCTTCACCATGCTGTTGTAGGTGATAACCGTGCGATAAGTGATCAGCGATACATCCGTTGCCAAGAGTACCCAACCTGCTCCTGGAATCGCGCGCCCAACGAATGCGCCGATATTCCGCGTGAACTTGATGCGCAACATGATAAGACTCGTGAACGATGTAACGGTAGGCAAAATCCGATGCTTCAGCTCGTACGGCAGCAAGCGACGGGAAACGACAGACGCGATGGAGGTGCCCTTGACGGCGTTCGCAAACTTCCCGCGCGTCGGGATAAAGCGCTGGCCCAGCAACACCATCGCGATACCGACTGCATCATTTACCCCCACCTGCTTGCCAGTCTCTTCGATGAAGACCAGGAAGAGCAACGCTTCGCGGCTCAAGCCGTCATGAATGCCGTACTTGTACGAATGTGCCATTTTCTCTCAGATAGTTTGAATTCGAACGAGCGGGCAAGGCTATCGCGAACGACGCAGGGAGGACAACAGGCTCATCGGGTCGGGAGTCGATACGGGAATGCGTTCGGGCGCAATTGATCGATCTCGTGCCGTTCCTTTGCAGCGACTCCCGGCTTGCACTTCCGATCGTTCAGCTTCGTCGTTCCGTGCGAGTCCCCACAGCGACGGCATGCATCAAAACGAATGCGGATCGTTAATTTTCGGTGACTTGCTGGCGATGAATGCGCCGGCGATACCCGGCCTTTGACCGCCCGTGCGCGTTAGCGCGTCGCTGCCGAGTGTTCGCCCACCATCGCAATCGCCTTCGCTCGCCGCTCGGCCTGCCGCTGCGCAAACCGGTACGCAACAAGCGACCCGGCCACGGCGAGCAGCATCGGCACGAGGCTGTCGTGATTCGCGCGCGTGAATTCGAGCAGCAGCACGACCGCCGTGATCGGCATCTGCATCGACGCCGCGAGAAACGCGGTCGCACCGATCAGCGCACACCCGCCGATCGACGCGCCCGGCCAGACGAGGCTCCACAGCCCGCCGAACACGATGCCGAGCAGCGCGCCGTTCGCGAGGCCCGGCGTCAGCAGGCCGCCCTCCGCGCCGGCCCGCAGGCTGCCCGCCTCGATCAGCACCTTCAGCACGAGCAGCGTTGCCGCGAGGCCGAACGTCAGCGTGCCGTCGAAGCCGAGCGACGCCGGCCCCTTGCCGTTGCCGAGCAGTTGCGGAAACCGCATCGCAAGCACGCCGATCACCGCGAAGTTGACGAGCGCAAGCACGGGCAACCGCCAGTCTTTCGGCGCGTTCGCTCGCGCACGGGTCGTGAGCCGCACGAAGCCGTACGCGGCGAAGCCGAACAGCGGCCCGCAGACGATCGACCACGCGACGAGCGGCGCGCTCAGCGCAAACGCCGGCACCGTGTACTGGTGTTCGTTGCCGAGGCCGATCCACGCGACCGCCGCCGCGATCGCGGACGTCACGACCGCCACGACCAGCGCACGCAGTTCGAACGTGCCGAGCAGCACTTCGAGTACGAAGATCGCGCCGCCGAGCGGCACGTTGTAGACGGCGGCAAGCCCGGCACCGGCACCGCACGCGACCATCAGCCGGCAGTCGTCGGGCGTGAGCCCCGCGGCATGCGCGAGCCGCCCGGCGAGCAGCGAACCGATCTCGCGCGGCGCGACTTCGCGGCCGAGCGGCGAGCCGAGTGCGACGGTGACGATCTGCAGCAGCGCGTGAATCGTCGTGCTGACGAACGGCATCCGCGGATCGGCCGCGCGCACCGCACGGCGGATGCTGACGAGCGGCCGGCCGTACCGGTAAAGCGCCCACCAGCCGCCGCCGGCGACGATCCCGCAGAAGACGAGCACCGCGAACCGGCGCAGCGGATCGGCATCGGTCACGCCGGTGAGAAAACTCTCGGTGCCGATCACGTGCGCGACGCTGTAGCCGTACGCGACGTGCTGGATCGCGTGCAGCAGCAGCGCGAGCAGCGTGCCGCCGAGCCCCGCGCCGACGCCGGTCAGGATCGTGACGGCGGCCATGCGCACGAACGGGCTGGCCGGCGGCGACGAGGATGCGGGAACGGACGGGAGATCGAGGCGCATGAGGTTGGCGAACGGGGATCGAAAAGACGGCGCGCAACACGCGCGCCGTCGTCAGGACCGCATCGTAGGCCTGCGTCTCTCATGAGACAAACGTATTTTTCGAATCGACTCATGCATTTCATGAATGCCCGAACACGGGCGGCATGTAACCGCCTTCCGGATCGATCCGATCGATCCGGATCCGTGATGCGCGCCGGTTTGCGCCGCATGTATGGATGAAAAGCAGCGATGCGCGCACGCGCCGCGGATCAGGACCAGCCTTCGAACTCAAGGCCGGTTTCGGCCGCCGCTTGTTCGGGCGTCACGTCGCGCACGTGCTGGCCGAACGTCCACACGTGCTGTTCCGGATCGCGCGCGCGATAGGTGCGGTCGCCGTAGAACTGGTCGGCCGGTTCCTGCAGGATTTCCGCGCCGGCCTGTCGCGCGTGTTCGCAATGGGCGTCGAGGCCGTCGGCAAGCTGCACGTGCACGCTTTGCGTGTTCCTGCCGCCGATCTCCTGCGGGCTCGCGACGAAATCGGCCCAGTGTCCGCCGATCATCACGACGCCGCCGCGATGCGTGAGTTCGGCATGCGTGACCTGCCCGTCGGGCGTACGGACGACGATGCCGCGCGCGAAGCCGAACGCGCGCTCCAGCCATTCGAGCGCGGTGCGCGGATCGCGGTAGTACACGGCGACGCTGATAGGCGGATGGCGGTCGGGCTGGCGCATCGTGTGTCTCCGGTCGTGGGCACGAGCGACTCATTCTCCGCGCGTCGACCGTACCGATCAACCGCCGCAGCCGGCGCCGCGCATGTTGCAACGGCGCGACATCCGAGCCGCGCCGGGCGCAGGCAGCGTGCCGGTCATCACGCATGAACGACCCGCCTCGGCCGCGCACGGCGCGTCGTGTCAGTTTTGTGAAGGACTCTTGCCGGATCCGGAAAGGTGCGCTCGCGGCCCTGGCGGCCTTGCGCGCGCCGTGCATTCCTATACTTGCGCCGAACTTTTGTTTCCAGTCCCACACGCAGGAGCCTCACCATGAAAAAAACCCTCATCGCCGGCGCATGCAGCGCCGCGCTGTTCGCGCCGCTCGCACACGCGCAAAGCTCGGTCACGCTGTACGGCCTGATCGACGCCGGCATCGCGTACACCAACAACGTGAATGGCGCGTCACAGTGGCGCATGGCCAGCGGCACGATCAACGGCAGCCGCTTCGGCCTGCGCGGCAGCGAGGATCTCGGCGGCGGCCTGAAGGCGCTGTTCGTGCTCGAAAACGGCTTCAACGCGAACAACGGCGGGCTCGGCCAGGACGGCAAGCTGTTCGGCCGCCACGCGTATGTCGGCCTGAGCCAGGCCGGCTACGGTACGCTGACGCTCGGCCGCCAGTACGACACGATGGTCGACTTCGTCGCGCCGCTGTCCGCGACGGCCGGCGACTTCGGCGATGCGGGCTTCGCGCATCCGTTCGACAACGACAACCTGAACCACTCGCTGCGCATCAACAACGCGGTCAAGTACACGAGCGATACGCTCGCGGGCTTCAAGGTCGGCGCGATGTACGCGTTCTCCAACTCGACGAACTTCAGCGCCAACCGCGCATACAGCGTCGCGGCGAGCTACACGAACGGCCCGTTGAAGGTGGCCGGCGCGTACCTGCAGATGAACGGCACGAAGGGCTCGACGAGCGCGAGCCCCGGCGCGACCGATTCCGCCGAAGCAAAGAGCGTGAGCCAGGGCGGCTGGTCGATCGGCTCGGATCGCATGCGCACGTACGGCGGCGGCGTGAGCTACGTGTTCGGCCCGGCAACCGTCGGCTTCGTCTATACGCGTTCGCAGTACGACAACACGGGCTCGTTCGGCTCGACCGGCCAGGTCGCGTTCAACAACTACGACGTGAACGTGCGCTATGCGGTGACGCCGGCCGTCAGCCTCGGCGCCGCGTACGTGTACACGGACGCCAGCGTGTCGAACCCCGACAGCAAGCACGGCACCGATCCGAAGTGGCACCAGGTCGACCTGCAGGCCGTGTACAAGCTGTCGCGCCGCACCGACCTGTACGCGGAAGCGATGTACCAGCACGCGTCCGGGCGCGGCTACCAGGCGTTCATCAACACGTCGGGCGGCGCATCGAGCACGGCGAACCAGGTCGTCGGCACGATCGGCATGCGTACGCGCTTCTGACCGGCGTGACGCAGCGTCGCCCGCCGGCCACGAACCCGTGTTCGCATACGGGTTCGTTCGCCGCGGGCGACGTGCGCCAATGTTGTTCCATCTGGAAGGCAGCCTGCCTGGAATCGGGGTTTTTGCGCGTGCGGGCGCTGCGTAGACTGGCGTTGAAGGTCAGGGTCACGCATCGCGCGTCGAACCGGCCCCTACCCCGTACCCAGGAGAACCTCGTGAAATCGCTCGTCGTTACCGCCGCCGCTGCCGTCCTGCTTGCCGCACCGGTCCTGTCGTTCGCCCAGTCGGCAAAGTCGCCCGTCACGCGCGCGCAGGTGCTGCAGGAACTGTACGACCTCGAATCGGTCGGCTACAACCCGTCGCTCGGCGACGCCGGCAACTATCCGGACGACATCATGGCCGCGCAGGCGCGTCTTGCAGCGAAGCGTCTCGCCGAGCACAAGGCCGCGCAAGCCGCATACGGCCCGGCCGGTGCAGCCGCAACCGAATCGGGCGCGGCGGCGAAGCCCGCGCTGTGACGATGTGACGATGCGCGTCGCCCGCACGAATCGTGTGCCGCGGGCGGCGCGCATGTCGCGTCTGCATGAAGAAGCCTGTTGCGCGATCACCGGCCAACGTAACGTATCGACGTACCGATGCACGCCCGGCGCTCAGGCCGCCTGCGGTTCGCGGTCGATCGCGTTCAGCATCTCGACGTCGCGCGCAATCATCCCCGGCACCTGTGCGCGCAGCATCTCGACCCAGGTCCGCACCTTCGCGTCGACGAAGCGGCGCGACGGATACAGCGCGTACACGTTCATCTTCTGCAGGATATGCGCGGGCAGCACGCGCACGAGCGTGCCGTCGCGCAGCGCGTCGATCGCCGAGTACAGCGGCAGCATGCCGATCCCGATGCCGTCGCGGATCGCGAGTGCGAGCGATTCGGCCGTATTGGTCTGCACCGGCCCGGCAACGTGGATCTGCTCGACGCCTTCGGGCCCTTCGAGCACCCATTCGTGTGTCGGGAACGCGGGCGTACACAGCGTCAGGCACGCGTGCGCGGCGAGATCCTGCGGACGGGCCGGCACGCCGTGTCGTTTCACATAGTCGGGCGACGCGCACAGGATGCTGAACGTCGAGCCGAGCAGATGCGACACGAGTTCCGAATCGGGCAGCGACGACGCGGTCACGACGGCCATGTCGTTCGTGCCGTCGAACAGGTCGGGCATGCGCTGCGACAGCGACAGTTCGATCGACACGTCCGGGAACTGCGCGTGATAGCGCGTCAGCGCGGGCAATACATAGTGATGACCGACACTCGCGAAGCTGTGCATGCGTAGCACGCCGGCAGGCCGTTCGTGCGCGCAGCTCGCCTCTTCTTCCGCGCGGTCGACGTCGGCGAGGATCTGGCGGCAACGCCGCAGATAGCTTTCGCCGGCCGACGTCAGCGCGAGGCGGCGCGTCGAGCGATTCATCAGACGGGTGCGCAGGCGCGCCTCGAGCTCCGACACCGCGCGCGACATCGCGCCCGTCGTCGAATTCAGCGATTGCGCGGCGGCCGTGAAGCTGCCGGTCTCGACGACGCGCGAAAACACCCGCATGTTTTGTAGGGTATCCATTCCTGTGAGCAACCTGTAGCGGAGCCGCTATTTTCCTCCACCGGATGCGACAGATTGTTACTCCGGCTGCAACTATCGTTTCCCCGCAACTGCGTTAATGCGCGGGCGCCGCACTCCTACAATCGGCGCCTCACCAGTCGAACGGACCCGTTTCGAAGCGCCGCGGTACCTTGCCCGGCACCGCACGGGCCCCCTCTTTTCATGAAGCCACAACCTGCGATCGAGCGACCTTCCATCGAACCGGCACGATGGAGAGCATGGCTCGATCCGCTCGGCGACGCGGCGCGCGACTGGGCCGCCAACGACGGGCTGATCTGGCTGCACCTCGCGAAAACCGTGTTCGCGGCCCTGCTGGCGATGGGCATCGCGATGCGTCTGGAGATGTCGCAGCCGCGCACGGCGATGACGACCGTGTTCGTGCTGATGCAGCCGCTGTCGGGGATGGTGTTCGCGAAGAGTTTCTATCGCGTGCTCGGCACGGCGGCCGGCCTCGTCGCCGCGCTCGCGCTCGGTGGGCTGTTCGCGCAGCAGCCAGAGCTGTACATGGCCGGCATCACGCTGTGGATCGGCGGCTGCATCGCGTTGGCGGTGCGCAACCGCCACTTCCGCTGGTACGGCTTCGTGCTCGCCGGCTACACGGCCGCGCTGATCGGCCTGCCGGCCGTGATGACGCCGCAGACGCTGTTCCAGTCCGCGCTCACGCGCGCCGCGGAAGTCGCGCTCGGCATCGCGTGTTCGGGCGCGGTCAGCGCGCTGATCCTGCCGCTCAGCTCGGCGAAGGCGCTGATGCGCTCGCTGAGCACGCGCCACTCGACGTTCGCGGCGTTCACGGCCGGCGCGCTCGCGGGCGACGTCGCCCGCGGCGATTTCGAGCGGCGCTTCGCCGATTTCGTCGACGACATCGTCGGCTTCGAAGCGAACCGCGCTTTCGCGTCGTTCGAGGATCCGCACATTCGCGCGCGCAGCCGCCGGCTCGCGCGGCTGAACAGCGAGTTCATGAACGCATGCACGCGGCTGCATGCGCTGCACCAGCTCGTCAAGCGCCTGCGCGTGAACGGCTCGGACGCGGTGCTCGACGCGCTGGCGCCGCACGTCGACGCGCTCGCGCAGCGGTTCGCCGCATTGCGCGACGAGCGACAGCGCGGCATCGCGCCGGCCACCGGCGCACTGCTCGAACTTCGCCGCTTCCACAGCGCGTTGCCTAAGGCCGCGCGCGCGTCGCGGCGGAGCATCGAGGAGCATGCGGCCGGCGGCCTGCTCGACTTCGATACCGCGATCGAGCTGCTGTACCGCTTCATCGGCGAATATCTCGGCTACGCCGATACCTACGCGTCGCTCGACCAGGACGATCACGCATTCGAGCGCTCGGTCACGCATTACGCGGTGAAGACCAATTCGTTCTTCGTCGGCTTCGCGTTCCTGCGCACGATCGTCGCCGTCGGCGCAATGAGCGCGTTCTGGCTCGCGTCCGAGTGGCCGAGCGGCTCGCTCGCGGTGATCGCCACCGCGATCGCGTGCGCGCTCAGCTCGACGTCGCCGCGCGCGCCGAAGTTCGTCGCGCAGATGGGCGTCGGCGCCGCATTCGCGACCGCCGTCGGTTACCTGTTCCTGTGCTACGTGTATCCGAACATCGACGGCTTCCCGCTGCTGTGCGCGACGCTCGCGCCGGTGCTCGGCCTCGGCGCGTTTCTCGCGATGCGGCCGGGGCTGTCCGGCTACGGGATCGGCTTCGCGGTGTTCTTCTGCCTGCTCGCGGGCCCCGACAATGCGATCGCGTATACGCCCGAGGTGCTGATCAACAACGGGCTGGCCGTCGTCGTCGCGATGCTCGCTTGCTCGATCGTGTTCGCGGTCGTGTTCCCCACCCACATGCCGTGGCTCACGGGCCGCATCGCGCACGACCTGCGGCGCCAGGTCACGCTTGCGTGCGAAGGCGCGCCGGACGGCCTCGCGCAGCGCTTCCAGTCGAGCACGCACGACCTGATGGCGCAGTTGCGCACGCTGCTCGTGCGACGCACGCGGCAGCACCGCGACGCGCTGCGCTGGATGCTGTCGACGCTCGAGGTCGGCCATGCGGTGATCGACCTGCGCGACGAACTGCACACGTTCTGCGCATCGAAACCGCCGCAGACGCTGCACTGGACCGGTTCGATCGACGCGGTGCTGCACGAGCTGCCGCGCTTCTTCGACGACCCGACACCAGGCCATCACGCGCGCACGCTGAAATCGGTGAACCTTGCGATCCGCGCGGCGCAGCACACGCTGCAGGCGTGGCATGCGGTGCCCGACGCGCGCCGCAGCATGCAGCGGATCGTCGGCTGCCTGCACTTCATGCGCAGCGCGCTGCTGGACAAGGACGCGCCGTTCAACCGGCATCGCCATTGAACATCGGTGCGCGCGCAACGGGATCCTTGTTCCGAATGGAAATAAGCTCTACAGGCGCGGTGATTAATCTTTAAGCAGTGCGAGCCTATAGTTTCCTCACTGCCAGCGAGACTGGCACTCACCCAGGAGAAACAAAATGAAGCCGCTGCATCTCGCCCTCGTTGCCCTGTCGCTCACCGCTGCTGTCGCCCACGCACAGCCCGCGCCGGCCGACGTCGCACGGCAACAGGCGAACCGCGCCGAAGCCGTCAAGGCCGCAGGCCGCGTCGATCGTGCGCAATCGAAGCAGGAAGACCCGAACGCCTGTGTCGGCCCCGTCAGCTTCTGCAACATCTACTTCGGCAGCTGAGCATGACGCCGCGTCGTCACGGCCAGGCCCGCAACGCCCGCATCGAATCCGCGGGCGGGCGGCGGACCGGCCGATCGCCGCATCGCCGCCCCGCTCCACGCCGCTTCGATTGAAGCGGCGCATGCCGTTTCAGGCGCCGCGCCCCGGCCGCCACCCCACTTCTCGCAACGCATCCAGCAAGCGCGCCTGCCCGAGCCCTTCGACCCGCGCACCACGCGATTCGACGTCGCCGCCCGCGACGAGCGCGTTCACGATCGCTTCCTCCACGGCTTCCGCCGCCGCGACGAACAGCGCGGAAATATGGTCGTTGTTGACCATCTTCACGCCGGTGGTCGGTGCGCCCTTGCTGCCGTAGTTCGCGGCCGGCAGCCCGTCATTGTCGGTTGCGAACGCAAGGAAGATGTCGCCGCTCGAATCCTCGGTGCCGCCGCCGACGCGGGCGAGCCCGACGCTCGCGCGCTGCGCGAGGCGCGTGCATTGATGCGGCAGCAGCGGCGCGTCGGTCGCGATCGTGACGACGATCGAACCCATGCCGGCCTCGCCTGTCGCGTCGGGGGCCCGGAACGGCGAATGCACGTGCCGCAGCACTTCGCCGACCGGATAGCCGGCCACGCGCAGCATCTCGCGCACGCCGTAGTTCGCCTGCACGAGCGCGCCGACGGTCCAGCCGCCCGCATCGGCCGCGAGCACGCGCGACGCGGTGCCGATGCCGCCCTTGAACTCATGGCAGATCATCCCCGTGCCGCCGCCCACGCCGCCTTCGGCGACCGGCCCCGACTGCGCGGCGGTCAGCGCGCGCAGTACGTGCGCGGCGTTGACGTGCTGCCCCCAGATGTCGTTCAGCAGCCCGTCGTAGGTTTCCATCACGACCGGCATGCACCAGTACACGCGGCCGGCCGCCGCTTCCCGCTCGTTCGCGACGAGCGCGTCGCGCACCGCGCCGACGCTGTGCGTGTTCGTATAGGCGATCGGCGTCGTCAGCAGGCCGGCCTCGCGGATCCATTCGAGCCCCGTCGCATCGCCGTTGCCGTTCAGCACGTGCACGCCGGCGAAACAGGGCGAATCGTGCGCGGCGCCCGCGCGCGGTTCGATGACGGTGACGCCGGTGCGGATCGATGCGTCACCGTTCTCGACGTTCAGCGTGCAATGTCCGACCCGCACGCCCGGAACGTCCGTGATCGCGTTGAAGCGGCCCGGCGTGCCGAGTCCGATGCGGATGCCGAGATCCCTCGTGCGCATGATGCAATTCCTCCAGTCTTTCAATGGTTCGGTGTTTCGGTGTTGCAAGGTGACGATCCGGCGCTCAAAGCGCGCGGAATGCTTCGCTGTGGCGCGCCCAGACGACATACATCACGAGTGCGGCAACCAGCAGCCCCGCGATGATGATCAGGTCGGTCGGCTTCGTTGCCGTCGCCAGCGTCGTGTAGAGCGTATACGCGGCGCCCGCCACCGCGACGAGCGGCGTCACGGGCCACAGCGGCATCCGGTAGTGATGTTCGACGTCGCGGCGCACGAACCGGCTCGCGAGCGCGGCCAGCCCGACGACCAGATAGATCAGCAGCAGCAGGTCGACCGTGAACGCGGTCAGCTCGTCGAGGCTCGACACGAACACGAGCCCCGCCGACGGCACCGCGAGCGCGATCGTCGCGAGCCACGGCGATTCGAGGCGCGGATGGATCGTCGAGAACGCACGGTTGCAGGTGCGCGACCAGAGCGCATGCCGGCCGCTGCTGTACAGCAGGCGGCCCATCGTGATCACGATCGCGATGATCGCATTGAACACCGACAGGAAGATCCCCGCGCTGACCACGCGCGACACGGCCGGGTTGCTCAGCGAGCGCACGACATAGCCGATCGGGTCGGTACTCTTCGTCAGTTCCGTCAGCGACGGCGCGCCGAGCACGATCGCGGTGAGCGGAACCAGTTCGACGACGAGGATCACGAGCAGCGAATAGATCACGGCCTTCGCGACGTTGCGGTTGCCGCCGCGCAGGTCTTCGGCGAGATAGGCAGCCGAGCCGAAGCCGTTGTAGCAGAAGATCGCCGTACCGATCGCGGGCACGATGGCGGCGAGCGTCGCCGGCACGAGCGCGTTGCCGCTCGCGACGACCGGCGCGACCAGCACGTCGGCGCCGCGATGCAGCGAGCCGAAGCCGAGCCCCGCGATCAGCATCAGCACACCGATCTCGACAACGAGAAACGCACCGGTAATCCACGCATTCGTCTTGATGTTCAGCATGCCGAGCAGGTAACTGAGCAGCACGATCGTCAGCGCGACCGACTGGTTGCTGAAGTGCGTGCCGAGCGCGTTGTTCAGGTACGGCGCGGCGCCGCTCGCGAGCACGGCCGGGATGAACACGCTGACGGACAGCACCGTGATGAAGGTCAGGTAACCGGGCAGCGTGCCGAATACGCGCTTGGCCATCACGTATTCGCCGCCCGCGCTGCGATGCGCGGCGCTGAGCTCCGCATAGCAGAGCGCGAATGCGAGCGCGAGCACGCCGCCGAGCAGGAACGACAGCACGGCGCCGCTGCCGGCCTGCTGGATCGCGAACGGCGCGATCACGAAGATCGAGCTTGCGGGGGTCACGCCCGACACGGTGATCATCACCGCGTCGCGTACGCTGAGCGTCTGCGACAGCGCGCGCGGCGCGTCTTCCGTTGCGGGCGCCGCTTGCAGCGTGCCCGTCGATTCCGACATCATCGCCATTTCGTTCTCCTGTGCTGCACTTTTTTGAACGCCCATACTCGGGCCCGATTGATTGCGTTGCAGTCTAGGAAGCCAATTTCAGGACCGCTATTCCCCCTTCGTGTTACGCCCTTCCGGTGGTGGTATGGATCGTCTCTTTTCCGAAATCGCGATGCACCAGGCGCTTGGCCGCGCAATCGATCATCTCGGCCAGCCGCGCTTCTGGCGGTTCCTGGTGCTGCTGCTCAATGAAATGGCGCCGTTCGACAATGCGCTCGCGACCGCGATCGGCCACGACGGCGTGCCGCTCGTGCTCGACGAATACGACACGGGCGGCACCGACACCGCGTCGCCGGTGCCGCTTTACCTGAATGGGTTATATCTGCTCGACCCGTTCCTGCAGGCCGCGCACGACGGGCTCGCCGACGGCTGCTACCGGCTCGAGGAAGTCGCGCCCGACCTGTTCCGGCAGAGCGAGTATTTCCTGAGCTACTTCCGCGATGCGGTCGGCGACGACGAGATCCAGATCCTGGTGCGGCCGAACGCCGACACGCTGCTGTCGCTGTCGCTCGGCGCGGCCGCGCGCTTCGACGTCGAGCCGCTCGGCAAGCTGACGGCCGCGATGCCGTGGGTGCTGGCGACGATCCGTCAGCACTGGCGGCTGGTGGGCGACGCCGCGCGCACGACGCCCGACGCCGATCTCGGCGCGCGCGTCGAGCAGGCGCTCGCGCGCTTCGGCGCGGGCGTACTGACCGATCGCGAGATGTCGATCGCGAGAATGGTGCTGCGCGGCAATTCGTCGAAGGCGATTGCCGAGCGGCTGGCGATTTCGCCGGAAACGGTGAAGGTGCATCGGCGCCATCTGTACGCGAAACTCGGGATCTCGTCGCAACCCGAACTGTTTTCGCGGTTCATCCAGGCGTTGGGGGAAGACGCGACCGGATGAGCGCACCGAGCAGGACGGATGGCAACGGGCGCGGAATCGTGCAATATCCGTGAATCGCCGCAATCCGTGGTCGTCCGGTGAAGCACACGCGGATGTTCCGTCGACAACCAGGCTGCCCGGAAACAGGAACCCCGATCCATGTCGCTCATTCCGCTCGTCGGACTTGGCTGGTTGCTTCTGTGCGCCATCAGCGCCGCATCGATCATGCTCGTGCCGCCGCTGCTGCTGGTCGCCTTCCTGATGGGGAAGGATGTCTGGTCGATCCTGACCCGCGGCCGGCTGCAGTTCGCGTTCCTGGCCTACCTGGGTTCCGCGCCGGTGCCGGCGGTCTTCACGTTCCTGCTGGAGGCCGGCGCTGCGGCCGGGAGTGCGGGCGGCGTTGTTCCCGACAGCCTGACCGTGTGGAACGAACGGTGTTTTTTCATGTTCCTGGGCGCGGCTGCGCTGAGCGGCCTGCTGTTGCTGCTGCGGCCGAAAGACAGGCAAGCAGCAAACGTCGAGCCGTCACAGTCTGCGCAATAGCCGGCACGCGAACGCCGCGCCATGCCGCCCGCCCGGTTTTCGGGCAGGGGCACGGGCATGCGCAGCGTCCTGCTACCTCCACTTCGCGCCGAGTTGCGCGAGCCCGGCGTTCTGGAGATCGTCCGGCAGCATCACCACGCGGAACTCGCAGTCTGCATTCAACATCAGGAACCACGGCTCCGCGAGCGCCGGGATCTGCGACGGGTCATCCAGATTGACGATCACGACCGCCCCGCGCCCGCCGCTCTGCTCCGTGAAATACACGGCCTCCGGCCTGACCGCTTCGAGTATTCGCGAGATCACGTCGCCGACGCTGCCATCGCGCACCAGCGTGTTGAACGGCTCGTGAGGGATTCGTACGTTGAGAAGCATGCGCATGACCATCCTCCTTGGGCTCCGCCCGGCCTGGGCCCTTCAAGCATAGGTGCTACGCGACGCCGCGCCAGTGGCGCCGCAAGCAGTTGCCGGCACGCATTCACATTCCGACGATTCGATGACACCGCATCGCGCAAACGGCAATCGCCCGCGCGATGCAGGCCGGGTCGAATCGACCGCTTATGCCCCCATCATGCGGAGACCGTATCGGCCGTCAGCCCCGTCGGCGCGATTGCCAGATGCAGCGCCCGCTCCGGCCGCAGTGTCACGTTCAGCACCGCGCGCGGCGGCGCCATGCCGGGCGGCACCGACAACACAAAACGCTGCAGGATCATTGCGGCGACAACCGTCATCTCGGTCATCGCCAGATGCTGCCCGAGGCATACGCGCGGGCCCGTGCCGAACGGCATGTACGCGCCGCGCGGCAGCGCCGGCGCGTCGTCGGCGAAGCGCTCGGGCCGGAACGCATGCGGCTCCGGAAACCATCGTTCATCGAGATGCATGAGTTGCAGCGGCAGCATGAACAGCGTGCGCGCGGGAAACTGCCACGCACCCAGTGCAATCGGCCGCGATGCGCGACGGCTGATCAGGATCGGCGCGGACGGATACAGGCGCAGCGTTTCGTCGAGCGTCTGCGCCAGGTAGCGCAACGACGATCGCGTCTCGGCGGACGGAGCGCGACCACCCAGCACACGGGAAACCTCGTCGCGCGCGGCGGCTTGCACCGCCGGATTCGTGGCCATGCACCATGCCCACCAGGTCAGCGCCCCGGCCGTCGTCTCGTGACCGGCGAGGAACGCCGTCATGCATTCGTCGTGCACGGCCTGCAGCGGCCATTTCCGTGCATCCGCGCGATGCAGCCGTAACAGGCGCGACAACAGGTCGTCGGGCCACGTACGCTCGGGCCTGTCGAGGCGCGCATGCAGTTGCCGGTCGATCAGCCCGTTCAACACCGCCTTCGCCCGCGCCTTGTCGCGCTTCCACGGCACCCAGTCCGGCGTGCTCGCCGGCAGGTAGAACTCGGCGTTGGCCGCGGCGCTCACCACGCGTACCGCCTCCTCGGCCGCGCGCGCATCGTCGCCGATCGCATCGGAGAACATCGTGCGCATGATCACGTCCATCGCCAGCGATGTCAGCGCGCTTTCGATCGGCCAGTCCGGATCGCGCGCGGGCCACTGCGCGAGTGCATCACCGGCCGTCGCCGCGATCGCCGGAACGAACGCCTGAACCGGCTTCGGCATGAAGTTCGGCTGCAGCGCATGCCGCTTGTCGCGCCACGCATCGCCCTCGGCGACCAGCACGCTATGGCCGTGGACCTGCGCGAATACGCGGATGGCGCGCTCCCAGCGCCCGAGCGCATCGTGCTGCGTGACCAGCAGCTCGCGCACGAGCGCCGGATCGGTCACGACCACGGCGTGCTCGGGCCGCACGCGCAAGTGCACGACGTCGCCGTACGCGCGCTGCCAGCCGGCCAGCGTGCCGATCAGGTCGCGCGACATCGCACGCAGCAGCCCCCACCCCGTCAGGCCGGCGCGCGGCCCCGGCGGCCATACGCCGGGCGGGTGAAGCGCGGGCGCCGGCGCAGCGGTGCCCGCATGGAATGGACATCGGGAAGAGGATCGTGTGTTCATGCGCCGGATTGTCCGCATCGGCGAGCCGGCGGTCTTGAACGCAAACGACATCGACACGCGTGCGGCCGGTCCCTATACTCCGGCGTCATGTTCTCCGGACCGCCATCGATCCCGCCGTCGTGCCCCGATCCGCTTGCGCGCGCACCCCGTGTGTCGAGCGGCGGACAGTCGCCGCACGCGCGGCTGCATCCCGCACCGGCCGCGCTGCAGGGTGCGGTGGTCGCGATCGTCCTGCACGACACGCGCGGCGTCACATTGAGCGACGCGCAGCGACTTTCGCACTTTCCAGCCACGCCGCTCGTCTGCGTGTCGTGGTATCGGGATCTCGACGTGGGCTTCGTCGAACCAACGGCCGACGGCCCGCAATGGCGCCCCTTCGGCGCGGCCGCGACGCTGTCGGGCAGCCATTCGGCCCCCACCGTCGCGTGGGCGCCGACGGGTGGGTTGATCGGCATGATCTGTTTCACCGCCGATGCGGCGCGGACGCTGTTCGGCATCGCGCTGCCGGATATCCACGACCGCGTGCTCGACGCGCACGCGTGCCTCGGCCGCGACTGGCACCCGCTGCTCGATGCGCTGATCGGCGCGGATCGCGACGCCGACGCGCTGGCGGCGATCGATCGCCATCTCGCGCCCCGCTGGCAGGCGCTTCGGCCTGCGACGCCGCTGTCGTCGCTCCGTCATGCGGGGCGTAGCTGGGTCGAGCGCCTGGCGCTACAGGCACGCGAATGGCGAGGCACGCACAGCCCGCGTCAGGTCGAACGGCGCATCAAGACCTACAGCGGCCGATCGCTGCGCGAATGGCAGGCGCTCGTCAGGACGGAAAGCGCGTTCTTCGCGGCGCGCGACCGGTTCGAAGCCGGCACCGCGTTCAACTGGGCGACGCTGGCGCTGGACGAAGGATTCGCCGACCAGGCGCACCTGAGCCGCGAGGTCAAGCGCATCACGGGATTCTCGCCGAGCGAATTCACGCAACGCTTTATCGACGACGAGTCGTTCTGGATGTACCGGCTCTGGGTGTGACGCGGCGGCGGTCGATCCCGCCGGGCCCTCCGATTCGCGATGCACGGCCCGCTCGCGGCCCCCACTCAACCGCGCTGTTCGACGAAGCCGCCGTCGGGCGCATCGTGCGGCACGTTCCAGCCGAAATACACCTCGGCCTCGACGATCCGCCCGCCGCGGACGCGCAACCGCTCCGCATTCCGGAACCGCCTGCCGCTGCTCGTTTCCGCCTCGTACACGACGAATACGTGTTCGCCGTGAACGACGACGTCGACGAAATCGAAGCGAGCCAGCATCGCGCTGTTCGGCCAGCAGCGCGCGAAATACGTGTCGCGGTCGAGCCGGTTGTCGAGCGGGCTCGTGAAATGGAAGTCCGGCGCAATCAGCGCTTCGATCGCGTCGCGGTCCTTGTCGGCATACGCGCGATAGCTGGCGCGCGCAACGTCGCCCGGGTTCTGAAGCATCGTCCTGTCCTCCTCGAAGGGTCGGTGCGGGCCTCGCTCGCGCGGCTTCAGGTGTTCCGGCGGAACGCGCCCGTTGCCACCCACGCCAGGCCGCATCGGCCGGCAGCCCCTGCGCTTTCCATCGTAAGCCGGCAATGCCGCGGTTGCCCGATTCGGCGGGCACGGGCATGATGTCCGCGAACTCGCCGGCCGATTTTTTCGTTGATTCTCGCCGACCTCGCCGCACCTGAGCGGCGTGTCACGCGAACGCTGCCGCCGACACGCGAGCAATCCGCATGCCGGCCAGCCTCCCACGTCACTTCGTCCATGTCACTACGCGCATTCAGAACGCTGGTCGCCATCGCCCGATACCGGACCTTCGCGCGCGCCGGCGAAGCCATCGGGCTCACGCAATCGGCGGTGAGCCTGCAGATCAAGACGCTGGAAAGCGAATACAACGTGCAGTTGTTCGACCGTTCGCGCCGGCAGCCGGTGCTGACCGAGGCCGGCAACATCCTGCTCGCGCAGGCCGAGCAGGTGCTCGCGATGGTCGACCGGATTCCCGATGCGCTCAGCGACGAGAAGAAGCTCGTCGGCCGCCTGCGGATCGGCGCGATCCAGACCGCGCTGTCCGGCCCGCTGCCCGACGCGCTGCTCGCGCTGCGCGCGGCGCACCCGTCGCTGCGCGTGCATGTGTCGGCCGGCATGTCGGCCGAGCTGGCGAACCGCGTCGCCGCCGGCGAACTCGATGCGGCGATCACGACGCGCCCCGTGCGCCCGCATCCGGCGGAGCTGACATGGACGACACTGTACGAGGATCGCTTCTGGCTGCTCGCGCCGCCGGACCATGCGGAACGCGACGCGGGCACGCTGCTCGACGCGCTGCCGTTCATCCGCTTCGATGCGCAGGCATGGGCCGGCCGCATGATCGCCGCCGAGCTGCGCCGCATCGGCGTGCGCGTGCGCGAAGAGATGGTGCTGGACAGCGCGGAAACGATCGCACGGATGGTGGCGAGAGGGCTCGGCGCGGCGATCGTCGCGCTTCCCGATTCGACGCTCGCACGCCTGCCGCCCGTCACGCGCTTGCCGTTCGGTCAGCCGCAGATGGGGCGCGCGGTTGTCCTGCTCGAACACCAGTCGCGTCCGGCCGAGCGTTTCGCCCGCGCGCTGGCCGCCGAAGTCACCGCATCATCGATGAGAATTTCTCATTGAACACCCGATAATTAACCATTATTCCTGTTGCTTTCGCGTGTTAACTTGGCGACATCGTCACTCTTTCGATTGCGTGCCGCCATGTTGCCCGCCGGATGGATTCCCGCCTCGTTCCGCCGCTCCGCCTGCCAGCCGCTCCGAGCGTCCCGCCCGGCCCGCGCGAAGGCGCGCCGATGATCGGCCCGATCCTGCTCGCGCTGGCGCCGGTCGCGCTGCTGGTCGCGTTCGGCCACGGCCTGCGCCGCACGGGCTTCATCGCCGAAGCGTTCTGGCCGCAGGCCGAGCGCCTTTGCTACTACGTGCTGCTGCCGGCGCTGTTCGCGGACGGCCTCGCGAACGCGCGACTGCAAGCGCTGCCCGTTTTACCGCTCGCGGCAGCGCTGGTCGGTTCGACCGCCCTCGCCGCGGCGCTTCTTCTGCTGGTCCGCCCGTTGGTCCGGGTCGACGGCGCCGGCTTCACGTCGGTGTTCCAGGGCGCGGTGCGCTTCAACAACTATGTCGGCACCGCGCTGGCCGCCGGGCTGTTCGGCGCAAAGGGCATCGCGCTCGCGGCCGTATGTGTCGCGGCGATCGTCCCGACCGTCAACCTGATGTGCGTGCTGGTCTTCGCGCGCTACGGCGATACGCGGCTCGGTGCAAGCGCACTCGCACGCCAGATCCTGTCGAATCCGCTCGTCGTCGCGTGCGCGCTCGGGATCGCGATGCAGGTCGGCGGCGTCGCGTTCCCGGCGGCCGTCGAGCCGGCCGTGCGCGCACTCGGCGCGGCGTCGATGCCGCTCGGCCTGCTGTGCGTGGGCGCGGCGCTGAAATTCGACGCGGCCCGTACGTGGATTCAGCCGGTGTGCATCGCGTCGGCGTTCAAATTCATGGCGATGCCGCTCATCACGCTCGCGGCCGGCCGCCTGTTCGGGCTCGGCGATGCGGCGCTGACGGTCGCACTGCTGTTCCAGGCGCTGCCGACGTCGTCGGCGTCGTACATCATGGCGCGCCAGCTCGGCGGCGACGCGCCGCTGATGGCCGGCATCACCGCGTTCCAGACGGTCGCCGCGGCGCTCGCGATGCCCGTCGTGCTGACGGCGCTCGCATCGGCGCCCGCGTTTCGCTGACGGCACGGCACCCAACCCCATCCCCCTGAATCGGCCTGCGGGACAGTCGTCGCACGGTTCGGCATCGTCAGCCGCGCGCGGTCGTGCACGCATGGCCGCGACCACCTTTCGAGAAACCACCGCACATGAACGCTCCTGCCGCACCCGCCGGCATCGTCGCCACCCGGCCGAATGCGGCCATCTACGTGAAGCTCACGCTCGTCGCGCTGTTCTGGGGCGGCACGTTCATCGCGGGCCGGATCCTGGCTGCGTCGATGTCCGCGACCTCGGCCGCCACCGGCCGCTTCGCGATCGCCGCGCTGCTGCTGGTCGCGCTGACATGGAAGTTCGAAGGCGGTCTGCCGAAACCGAGCGGCCGCCAGATCGTGACGACCTTCGCGCTCGGCGCGACCGGCATCTTCCTGTACAACGTGTGTTTTTTCGCGGCGCTCGCGCGGATGCCGGCCGGCCGTACCGCGCTGTTCGTCGCGCTGAATCCGGTCGCCACCGCCGTGCTGCTGTCGGTCGTCGTGCGGGAACGCCTGTCGCCGGCGCGCTGGGCCGGCATCGCCGTTGCGCTGTTCGGCGCACTGGTCGTGATCAGCCGCGGCGAATGGCTGCGCGTGCTGACCGATCTCGGCAACACGTTCGGCGCCGGCGAACGATACATGCTGTGCGCGGTGCTGAGCTGGGCAGCCTATACGGTGATCGGCCGGCGCGCGCTCGACGGGCTGTCGCCGCTTGCGGCCACGACATACGCGACGCTGTGGGGCCTCGCGCTGCTGGTCGTCGCGCACCTGTTCGGCCCGAGCACGAGCGGCGGCACGCCGCTGACGTGGCAGGCCGTCGTGTCGATGATCTATCTCGGCGCAATCGGCACCGTGGTCGCGTTCGTGTGGTATTCGCAAGGCATCCGCGAGCTCGGGCCGGCCCGTGCGGCCGTGTTCACCAACCTGGTGCCGGTGTTCGGCGTGCTGCTGTCGGTCGCACTGCTCGGCGAACCGTTGTCGCAATCGATGCTGGCCGGCGGCGCGCTCGTGATCGCGGGCGTCGCGCTGACCAATCGCGCACCGCGCTGACGTATCGGCGCACGCGCCACGCGGGCTCGGGGACGGATTCCGAATACCGGAACGCGACGGCACTCGCCGCACCGTGGCGTAACGCCTGCGCGCCGCCGCTACGCGCCCGGACTTTCTCGCAGCCCCGCCAAAAACCGCCTATCGTGAATGAAGCGCCCCGTTCGCCGCCATCCGACCCTGCGTCGCTCGCACCGGCGGCAACGGCACCGCGTTCCGGCACCATTCATCGCGATCGTCGCGCCCGCTCGCCCGTGCGCGCGATTGCAGCCGCCCACCGGATTACAGGAGGCACTCATGAAAGCCGCGCTGCTCGTCAGCTCCGCCCTGCTCGCCATTGCGTCCGCTTCGGCCTCGGCCCAAGGCTCGATCACGAAAGTCGAAAACGGCGCGCTCGTCGCCGCGAACGGGATGACCGTCTACGTGTTCGACAAGGACAAGCCCAACGCCGGCACCAGCGCGTGCACGGGCCAGTGCGAATCCTTCTGGCCGCCGTACAAGGCCAGCGCGACCGACGCACCGGTCGGGCCCTATACGATCGTGAAACGCGACGACGGCAGCCCGCAATGGGCGTACAAGGGCCGGCCGCTGTACTTCTTCTCGAAGGACATGAAACAGGGCGACCGCAACGGCGACAACTTCAAGGACATGTGGCACGTCGTCGCGCCGTAAGCGTTTTTCGGCCGCCGTCCGCGCAACGGGCGCGGACGTAAAAAACCCGCCCGGATCGTGGTCGATCGGGGCGGGCCTTCGCATCTTCACGTCAGCCACCTTGCAGCGCCAGCCGACAGGCCGGCGCTGCATGCAGCCGGCATGCGCGTCAGCGGTTCGACGGGAAGCTGAACACCGTCCCTTCGCGCACGCCGGCCGACGGCCAGCGCTGCGTGATCGTCTTGCGCTTCGTGTAGAACCGCACGGCATCCGGGCCGTATGCGTGCAGGTCGCCGAACAGCGAACGCTTCCAGCCGCCGAACGAGTGGTACGCGACCGGCACCGGCAGCGGCACGTTGATGCCGACCATGCCGATCTGGATGTTGTCGCTGAAGTAGCGCGCGGCCTCGCCGTCGCGCGTGAACAGGCACGTGCCGTTGCCGTATTCGTGCGCGTCGATCAGCGCCATGGCCTCGTCGAGCGACTTCAGCCGGATCACGCCGAGCACGGGCCCGAAGATCTCGTGCTGGTAGATCGGCATGCCGGGCTTCACGTAGTCGAACAGGCACGGGCCGAGGTAGTAGCCGCCGTCGTGGCCGTTGACCTTCACGCCGCGGCCGTCGACGACGAGCGTCGCGCCCGCTTCCACGCCCGCTTCGACGAAACCCGTCACCTTGTCGAAATGCTGCTGCGTGACGAGCGGGCCCATGTCGACGCCCGCGCCGTTGCCCGGGCCGACCTTCATCTTGTCGATTTCGGCCTTCAGGCCCGCGACGACCTGGTCGCCCGTCTCGTCGCCGATCGCGACGACCAGCGGAATCGCCATGCAGCGCTCGCCGCACGAACCGTACGCGGCGCCCATCAGCGCGTTCACCGCATTGCCGATGTCCGCGTCGGGCATCACGACCGCGAAGTTCTTCGCGCCGCCGAGCGCCTGCACGCGCTTGCCGTGCGCGCAGCCGGTCGAGTAGATGTATTCGGCGATCGGCGTCGAGCCGACGAAGCTCACGGCCTTCACGCGCGGATCGGTCAGGATCGTGTCGACCGCCTCCTTGTCGCCGTTCACGACGTTCAGCACGCCCGGCGGCAGGCCGGCCTCGAGCGCGAGCTCGGCCATGCGCAGCGTCGACGACGGCGTGCGCTCGGACGGCTTCAGCACGAACGTATTGCCGCACGCGACGGCCATCGGCCACATCCACAGCGGCACCATCACCGGGAAGTTGAACGGCGTGATACCCGAGACGACGCCGAGCGCCTGGAACTCGCTCCACGAATCGATCGCGGGGCCGACGTTCTTGCTGTGCTCGCCCTTCAGCAGCTCGGGCACGTAGGTCGCGTATTCGACGTTCTCGATCCCGCGCTGCAGTTCGCCCATCGCGTCGGCGAGCACCTTGCCGTGCTCGGCCGTGATCAGCGCGCACAGCTCGTCGGCGTGCTCCTCGAGCAGCGTCTTGAAGCGGTTCATCACGCGGGCGCGCTTCAGCGGCGGCGTGTTGCGCCACGCCGGGAACGCGGCCTGCGCGGACGCGATCGCGGCCTCGACGGTCGCCTTGTCGGCGAGCGCGACGCTCTTGTCCGATGCGCCGGTGGCCGGGTCGAACACCGGCTGGACGCGGCTGCCGCCGTCGACGCGCTTGCCGTCGATCAGGTGGCCGAGGGTGGAAGTCACATTGCTGTCGTGTTTCATCGTTCGGGCTCTTTCGTGAATTCGGTTGTCGCTTGGGGCGAGCGATGGCTCAGTCCACTTCGTTCAGCGCATCGGACAACGCGTTGACCAGATTGTCGATCTCGCGCTTTTCCGAGATGAACGGCGGCGCGAGCTGGATCGTGTCGCCGCCGTAGCGCACGTAGAAACCCTTCGACCAGCAGCGCATCGCGATCTCGTACGGGCGCCGTGCCGGTTCGCCCGGCAGCGCCGCGATCGTCAGGCCGGCCGCGAGGCCGTAGTTGCGGATGTCCGCGATATGGCGCTGGCCCTTCAGCCCGTGCACGGCCGCCTCGAAATGCGGCGCGAGATCGCGCACGCGGGCCACCGCGTCTTCCTTCTCGAGCAGATCCAGCGCCGCGACGCCGGCCGCGCACGCGACCGGGTGTGCCGAATACGTGTAGCCGTGCGGGAACTCGAGCATGTATTCGGGGCCGCCTGCGGCCATGAACGTGTCGTAGATTTCCTTCGTCGCGACCACGCCACCGAGCGGCTGCACGCCGTTCGTCACCTGCTTCGCGAAGTTCAGGATGTCCGGCGTCACGCCGAATGCGTCGGCGCCCGTCATCGCGCCGGCGCGGCCGAAGCCCGTGATGACCTCGTCGAAGATCAGCAGGATGTCGTGCGCGGTACAGATGTCGCGCAGGCGCTTCAGATAACCCTTCGGCGGCACGACCACGCCCGCCGAACCGGAGAACGGCTCGACGATCACGGCCGCGATATTCGATGCGTCGTGCAGCGCGATCAGGTCGAGCAGGCGATCGGCCAGCTCGGCGCCGTGTTCGGGCATCCCGCGCGAGAACTTGTTCTCGGCGAGTTGCGTGTGCGGCAGGAAATCGGCGTCGAGGCCCTGGCCGAACAGCTTGCGGTTCGGCCCGATCCCGCCGACCGAGATGCCGCCGAAGTTCACGCCGTGGTAGCCCTTCTCGCGGCCGATCAGGCGCGTCTTGGTGCCCTTGCCCTTCGCGCGCCAGTACGCGCGGGCCAGCTTCAGCGACGTGTCGGCCGCTTCCGAGCCCGACCCCGTGAAGAACACATAGTCGAGGCCGGCCGGCGTCAGGTCCTTGATCTTGTTGGCGAGCTCGAACGACTTCGGATGGCCGAACTGGAACGCCGGCGCGTAGTCGAGCTGCGCGACCTGGCGGCTCACGGCTTCGACGATTTCCGTGCGGCCATGACCGAGGCCCGTGCACCACAGACCCGACAGGCCGTCGAAGATCTTGCGGCCTTCGGCGTCCGTGTAATACGCGCCCTGGCCCGACACGATCATGCGCGGATCGGCCTTGAACTGGCGGTTGGCCGTGAACGGCATCCAGTGCGCGTCGAGCCAGGCGGCGTCGGTGCGGATGGTCGTGTCGTCCTGCTGCGCGGCGGTGGTGATGTCGGTCATGTCGGTCGGCGCGGCGCGCCCCTCCTTCTTGTGATGATGTTGCACATTGTCGGGAGGCCAATTAGTCTCTTCAATATCGCAATATCAATGTTCACTTGCGCAACTATGCAAGCAAAGAAACCGAAGAGCCGCGCGCTGCTCGGGCAGCTCAGCGACATGGATCTCCGCCTGCTGCGGGTTTTCAAGGGCGTCGTGCAGTGCGGCGGGATGGCGGCGGCCGAACTGGAACTGAATATCGGCATCTCGACGATCAGCCGGCACGTGAAGGATCTGGAAACGCGCGTCGGCCTCGTGCTGTGCCGGCGCGGCCGCGCGGGCTTCACGCTGACGCCCGAGGGGCAGACGGTGTACGAGGAGACGCTGCGGCTGCTCGCGTCGATGGAAGCATTTCGCAGCAGGATCGACGGCATACACGACCGGATGGGCGGCGAACTGCACGTCGCGGTGTTCGACAAGACGGCCACCAACGCGAACGCGCGGCTCGGCGATGCGATCCGCCAGTTCGCGGACGAGGCACCCGACGTCGCGCTGAACCTGCATGTCGCGTCGATCAACGAGGTCGAGCGCGGGATCATCGACGGCAGTTACCAGGTCGGGATCATTCCCGCGCACCGCAACTCGGGCAGCCTCGTGTATTCGGAACTGTTCGACGAACGGATGCTGCTGTACTGCGGCCGCCAGCATCCGCTCTACGATGCGCCGCACGGCAAGCTCACGTGGACGACGATCCGCGACCATGCGTTCGCCGGGCTCGGCTTCCATTCGCCGAACATGGAACTGAGCCATCGCGCGAAGCTTACGCGCGGCGCGACCGCGTCGGACCAGGAGTCGATCGCGACGCTGATCCTGTCCGGCCGTTATCTCGGCTTCCTGCCCGATCATTACGCGGAAAGCTTCGAAAACAAGGGGCTGATGCAGCCGATCGCGCCGCACCGGTTCAACTACCGGTGCCGGTTCGTGAGCCTGCTGCGGCGCTCGCCGCGGCCGTCGCGGGCGGCGCTGCTGTTCCAGTCGTGCCTCGAAGCCGCGCATGCGACGGCCCGGCCGGCGGCGTAGGCGGCTCACGCGGGGCATCCGGTTCCCGGCGGTGCGCCGTGCAGCATCGCGCGAGCGGTACGCTCGGCTGGCCCTGCGCACGCGCGCCTGCATCGAATACGAGACGGGCAGGCGCAGCGGCCCCTTCGTCTCCGCCCTGTTACGTCACGCGCCGTCGCCCTGATCGACCGCGCCGCCCGCGCGCGGTCTGGCCCGGCTGCGCTTCACGAAATGCGTCGCGACGAGCGCGGCCGCAAAGCCGGATGCCGCGCCAACGCCGAGCGCCCAGCGCGGGCCGAGATGGTTCGCGACCCAGCCCGCCACCGGCGCGCCGATCGGGGTGCCGCCGAGCGCGACCGCGAGCCGCAGCGCCATCACGCGTCCGCGCATCGCCGGCTCGGTGGACAGTTGCATCAGGCTGTTGGTCGAGTTCATGAAGGTGATCGCGGCGATCCCGGTCAGCACGAGCGCGGCCCCGAACAGCCAGTAGCCCGGCGCCAGCGCGGCGAGCGCGCAGCCGAGCCCGAACAGCACCGCGCCGAACCACAGATGCCGGAAACGCGGCTGCTCGCGGCGTGCCGCGAGCAGCGCGCCCGAGACCGTGCCGACCGCCATCATCGACGACAGGACGCCGAAGCCGCGCGCGTCGACGTGAAACACGCTGGCCGCCATCGTCGAGATGAACAACTGGAAATTGAGCCCGAACGTGCCGATCAGGAACAGCATCACGAGGATCGCCTTCAGGTCGTCGCGCCGCCACACATAGCGGAACCCGTCGAGCAGGCCGCTGCGCGAGCGGCCCGCCCGCACATTCGCGCGCAATTCGTCCTCCCGAAGCAGCGACAGCGATGCCAGCACCGCGAAGAAGCTGAGCCCGTTGGCGAGGAACGCCCAGCCCGTGCCGATCGACGCGATCAGGAAGCCCGCCGCCGCCGGGCCGATCATCCGCGCGGCATTGAACGACGTCGAATTGAGCGCGACCGCGTTCGCCAGCTCGCGGTCGCCGACCAGTTCCGCGACGAAGGTCTGCCGCACGGGCGCGTCGAATGCCGACGCACAGCCGAACAGGAACGCGAACACGTACACATGCTCGAGCCGCGCGACGCCCGTGACCGTCAGCGCGCCGAGCGCCAGCGCCAGCACGCCCATCAACCCCTGCGTCACCATCAGCAGCTTGCGCTGGTCGAAACGATCGGCCGCGTAACCGGTCCACGGCAACAGCAGGAGCTGCGGCCCGAACTGCAGCGCCATCACCGTGCCGACCGCCGACGCGTCGTGATGCGTGAGCTGCGTGAGGACGAGCCAGTCCTGCGCGGTGCGCTGGATCCACGTGCCGATGTTCGACACCAGCGCGCCGATCGCCCATACGCGATAGTTGAAACTGCGAAGCGAGCGGAACACGCCTGCTGCCGGCACGCTCATGGCCGTTCCCGCTCCGGATCGTTGCCGCCGTGCAGCGCGCCGAAGCGTCGTGCAAGGAACAGGCCGAGCGCGAGGATGCCGAGGCCGAGCGCGGCCGCGTCGGCCGTCGCCTTCAGGTCGAAAGCCCCGACCCGGCCGACCAGCGCGTAGCCGATCGCGAGATTCACGAAGCCCCAGACGACGTTCACCGTCGACGACGACAGCCCGCGGCCCGGCGGATTCGCGAACGGCGTCTGGAACGGCTCGCCGCGCAGCCCGCTGACGAGATGCGGAACGGCGTTCGCGAGAAACGCGCCGCCGAAAAAGTACGACACGAGATGCAGGGAGTTCATGTTCGGGCTGTCCTTTCGGCGGGCGGATCGATGGGGTTCAAGGGCGCGCCGGGTCCTGGAATTCGGCGAGCCGCTGCAGCAGCTTCACGGCCGCTGCAAGCTCGGCCTGTTCCTGCTCCGACAGTTGCGCGTGCAGCGCGCGGAACAGCCAGTCGTCCTTGGCCGCGCGGTTGGCCTGCAGCACCTTGCGGAAACCGGGTGTGAGCGCGATCAGCGTCTGCCGGCCGTCGGTCGGATCGGGCGCGCCGCTGACGGCACCCAGCGCCTCCAGCGTCGCGACCGTCACGCGCATCGACTGCGGACGCACGCTTTCGGCGCGCGCGAGCGCCGACACGGTCGCGGGGCCGTCGCGATCGAGCCGCAGCAATACCGATTTCTGGGAAGACGTGAGGTCGTTCGGGTGGGTCTGCTCCCGCATCCGCCGCATCAGCTTGCCGACCGAGATGCGGAGTTCGCCGGCGAGACCGGCCAGTGGGAGCGCGTCGGAGGATGACGGTGGCGTGTTCATGAAGTCCACGATAGCATATATACAGAAAAACTGTACAGTTTGACTGTATATATCGAGGAGCGACGGACACGCGCCTGTGAAGGAAGGCTCGCGAATCGGACACGAACGCGCAACGTCGCGTTCAGCCATGCGTTCAGGCTCTGCGATAATGCGGGCTCCCCATTTCCGCTCCGCCTCCCGCCATGACGCAGCCGCCCGCCCCGCTCTCCACCGACCTGCCGCCGATCTCGTGCCTGCCCGGCGACGCGCTGCCGTGGCTGCCGATGAGCGCCGACCTGCCGGGGCTGGCGATCAAGTACCTGCACATCAACGCGGCCGAGGACACGCTGACCGCGCTGCTGAAGATGCCGGCCGGCAGCACGCTGCCGCGCCATCGCCATGACGGCGAGGTGTTCGTCCACACGCTGCAGGGCGCGTGGCGCTACCTGGAATACGACTGGATCGCGCATGCCGGCTCGACGGTGCTCGAACCGGCCGGCTCGGTGCATACGCCGGAAACGCTCGGCGCGCCGGGCGAGGACGTGATCACGCTGAACGTGATGCGCGGCGATCTCGTGCTGCTCGACGACGACAGCCGCGAGACCGCCCGCGAGAATTGCCGCGTCGCGCTGCTGCGCCAGCGCAAGCATGCGCGGACGGCGCCGGAAGCCGCCGTGGCGTTCGTGACGCGCTGACGTCGGGCGCGGTCGGATCCGGCGATCGGCGCATGCACGCTCAGCGTCAAAATGCCGGGGCCGCGCCGCATCGCCGCACCCGCTTAGTCAGCGGACCGTCGGATCAACTGGCGCAGCGACAGCGCGTGCAGCAGGATCGAGGTCGGCACCACGAACGCCGGGGTCAACACATCCGGATAAACACCGGCACCGATGCTTGGCACATTCGGAACGATTAACTGGAACCGGCCGGGCGACGTGATCATTCCCAACGTGATCGCGATAGCGAAATCCGCGAGGCCGAAGAGATTCCACATGATCGCCGCCTTCCGCCCCTCGGCCGTGCCGGTTGCGACGGCGATTGCCGCCGGCACGGCGAACACGCCGGTCAGCACGTCGCCGATTCCCGCCGGCAACGCGAACACGCCGGGCATCCCTCCATGCAGCCACGCGGCGAGCACCCAACCGCCGAATACGCGGTAAAGCTGAATCGCGACGAGCCACGTCGCCGGCATCGCATCGAGCACCTGCCCGACCCGCCTCGACAACAGCAACAGTGGCGCGCCGATCAGCACCGGCAGAACAATCGCCAACGGCAGCAAAGGCGGCGAGTCCGGCGTGCCCGCGCGGAACGTGCCATCGATGGTCGCGCTCCACGCGACAGCGAACCAGAGCGTGTACGGAATCATGACCGCAAGCCAGGTCGTGCTGCGTTGGCCCGGCGTCAGGCCGGTGCGTTCGAGGCCGAGCCATAAACCGATCGCGACGACTACATGGACCGCCAGTTGGTGAGCGGTGACTGGAACGCCGCTCGCCGGGATAGCCGGCTGCCAGTAGATCAGGCCGATCCACAAGACCGTCAGCGGTACGATCCAGAGCAAGCCGCGCCAGGCGGCACTCGACGGGACGATACCGGCAGGAAAAGGAGCGGCTTTCATCAGCGGGCCTCCATGCGGTTCCGGGTATTCGTGGCGTCGGCCTCGAACACCGCAGTGAGAATGCCGATCCGGCCTTCGACGAGATTGCGTCCCAGGTTCGCGAACAGTTGCGCGAAGTCCGGCCCCAGCACGATGCCGAGATTCGGCGACGGTGGCGGCCCGGACACGCGCCGTTGGGCGGTCCACGCTTTTGCGGCCTCCGTGTCGTCTTGCCATGTCAGCGTGCGGAAACCTGCTGTCTCGATGGCCTCGCGTGTTGCGTCGGCCGTCATCAGGAAGCTCGTGGCCGGGGTTCGCGCCCACGGAACGGGATAGTGCAGTTCGCTGCCGTTTGCGACGACGTCGTACGTCGCGAATTTGCCGTCGGATTTCAGCACGCGCCGGATCTCCCGATAAAGCCGTGCGCGATCGGCGATGTTCATCGCCACATGCTGCAGCAGCACGACATCGAAACGACCGTCGTCGAACGGAAGATCCAGCGCGCTGGCGGTACGAAACGACACCTGCCCGCTCTGCCCGGTGCGCTGCGCGAGATAGCGCGCGGCATCCACGAACGGCTCGCTGAGATCGATCCCCGTCACCCGACAGCCACGGGTTGCAGCCAGAACGCGAGCCGGCCCGCCGATGCCCGAACCGACGTCCAGCACCGCCATGTCGGCAGTGATCCCGACCAATTCGGCGAGCTCGTCGGTGGCAGCCAGCCCGCGGGTGTGAAACTGGTCGAGGGCGTCCAGTTGCCGCGGTGCGAACGGTTGATCCTCCGGTCCAAGCACCGCGAGTGCGGCTTTCAGCCGCTCGGTCAGGCCGGTCGCGCGATAGTGCTCGCGCACGCCATCAAGCGCATCGTTCATGGTGAGGTTCCTCCATGGTTTCGAGCAGATCGTTCCGGGCTTGCGTGCCGAAATCGGCGCGATGCCTCGTCTGCATGCGTAGGTGTACCATGGCCGCTGGCGAGCGACTATTCATCACAATGTTGATGAGCCATGAAGCAGAACTTCACAGTCAGGCAAGGCGCACTCGATGGTGTGGAAGCGTTCCTCAGCGTTGCCCGGCATCGCAGTTTTCGCCGCGCAGCCGCCGAACTCGGCGTCACGCCGTCGGCCGTCAGCCAGGCCGTGCGTGTGCTTGAAGAACGCATTGGCGCCGCACTCTTCATCCGCACCACGCGCAGTGTCGGCCTGACGGAAGCCGGCGAACGATTTCTGTCGCGTGCCAAGCCAGCGTTCGAAGAGCTCGTCGCCGCCAGCGAGGTAGCCCGCGGTCTCGGCCAGCGGCCCACCGGACTGTTGCGACTTTCGGTGCCGCGCGCGGTGGTGCCGATCCTGCTGGAACCGCTGATTGCGTCCTTTTGCCGGGCGTATCCCGAGATCGAAGTCGAGATTGCCGCGAACGAGGCGCTGGTCGATCTCGCGGCGGAAGGGTTCGACGCCGGCATCCGCCTGGGCCAGTTCGTCGCCGCCGACATGGTCGCGGTGCCGTTGACGCCCCCGTTCCGTCTCGTCCTCGTCGGCAGTCCGGCCTACTTTGCAGGCCGCAGCCGTCCCGAACGCGTGGACGATCTGCGCGAACATGCGTGCTTGCGATGGCGGAGATCCAACGGTGCGCTCGCGCCGTGGTCATTCAACGACAACGACCGCGAGATCGAGGTCGCCGTATCGGGCCCGCTTATCGCGCATGATTTTCCCACCCTGCTGGGTGCGGCAGTCGAAGGCCTGGGCCTCGCGCAGCTACCTGAGCCCATGGTCTCGGAAGCGCTGAAAGCGGGAACCCTGGTGCACGTGCTGGAGCCGTTCGCGCCGGTGAGGCCGGGCGTGTTTCTCTACTATCCGGGCCGTCGGCAGATCATGCCGAAGCTGCGCGCGTTCATCGATCATGTGAAGAACCATCCGCCGGGTCCTGGCAAAGTCCCGGCGCATCATGCGCCGGAGCGTGCAGGACCGCGGAAAAACGGATGATGTGTTCTTTCGTGTGGCCGATTACCGAATCGGATGGTCGGGATTGACATGTTGATGCCTGCCGGTCATGGCGTCGTTCGCGCGAGCCCCTTCTTGCGCAGCACCGCGGCCGCCTCGGCGGATGTCAGAAAGCGGATTTCCCGGTCGCATCGGGCGACGCGCCGGTGCTGCAGGCCCACTTCCTGCGCGAGCGACGCTGCGAGCTGGTGATTGCGAGGCCATTCGCTGCGGCACCCGGTCCGGACATGAACGGCGAACCGCTGTTTCGCGAACAGTTTCGGATCGTCGTGTCGAACCGCAGCGAACGGGCCAGAAAGCGGCGCCGCCCCTCGCTCGCCGATCTTGTCGACGCACCGTGGATCCTGTCGCCGAACGAGGTCGGGCTGCATTCGCCGATCGTTGAAGCATTCCAGGCGATCGGCGCGGCTCCGCCGACCGCCCGCGCGCTGACCGGATCGCTGAATCTGCGGCGCACGTTGCTTCGCACCGGGCGTTTCGTTACGGTCATGCCGCACTCGCTGCTGCGCTTCGGCCCCGATCAGGAATGGATCAAGGTGCTGCCGATCGACCTGCCGGATCGACCTGCCGACCTGGACTGTACCGACGATGCTGATCACGCTGCGGAACCGGACACGGAGCCCCGTTGCCGAGCGGTTCGCCGCGCACGCACGCGTGCTGGCCAGAGCGCTCGCCGCGGATTGATCGCCGTCATTGCCGTGGGCGGTGCCGATGCACTGTATCGGCGCTTGCGTGGCGTCGGATGGGTCGTTGTCTCGGTGCCTGAGATTCGCGCAACGCGCGTGGAATTTCGTCCGGCGGATTGCGACCCAACTCGGTCTTTCGACCTGCCGTGATCTCAACGGTGCCTTTCAAGGTGGAACGGTCGTTCATGCAATCATGTCGACAGGCAAGTACTCGGCCGAACCAGTCGGTCGGCTTTGGCACTATCGAAGTGCTATGAGTGTCTGTTTTCGGTTTTCGTGAACGGGTACCAGTGATGTCGCCTTGCCTCCGCGCTACAGCCAAATGGATTTCTCAGCCTGGTTCGATGTCACGTGGGCGGCTGCTGGCAAACCGTCGATCCGCGCAACGGCACGTCGCGAAGCGGCCGGGTGTCGAGGGCGCGCGCGGAATGCCATTGACGCTGCCATCAGTAATGCCCTTTGGTCCAACCAGGCTCGTCAGGTTCGACGTTCACTGCGTACCCGAATGAACCGACAGCACCGTGGGCCTGGCGAAACTTGCAGCCGCAACAATTGAACGCCTACTCTTCCGAACCAGGCCCCGCGCATGGCGCGATGTGGCCTTGGCGCAGGAGTTCGCTGGCTCGAGCGGCCCCCACTGCTTCGCTGAAACGGAAGCCTTGCGCGCTCGTCGCCCGATTCGTCGCAGCCAGCAGCGCACGCTGTTGCTCGGTCTCCACGCCTTGGGCAATGACCCCGATCCCGATACTGTGCGCAAAGGTGACGATGGCACGGATCGTCGCCGCACTCTCGGGATCGCTGGTAGACCGGCGGATGAGGGATTGCGCGATCTTGAGATGGTTCACACGATAAGCCTTGACATACTCAAATGACGCATACTCGCTACCGAAATCATCGATGGCAATCTTCGCGCCGAGCTCATGTAGCTGTGGGAGTATGTCGCTTTGTGCCCACGACAGCCTGGCCAGAGTCGCCTCAGTCACGTCGAATTCCAAATCGGAGGGGGCGAGACGCCACTTCGCGGCGGCTTCAGTAACATCGCGCACAAACGTTTGAGCACTCCTGAGCTCGAACAGAGACAGATTGATCGCGATCATCAGCGGGGCCACCCCCTCGTCGCGCCATACTCTCATTTGCCGGCACGCCTGGTCCAGCACCCAGTGCCCAAGCGCTGCCATGGTGCCGTCCCGCTCGGCGATCGGAATAAACACACCAGGGGCAATGAGGCCCCGCGTCGGGTGATGCCAGCGAACCAGTCCTTCCATCCCTAGAATGTTTCCGGAGGACAACTCGACCTCGGGTTGGTACTGGAGTTCCAACTCGCCGCGATCAATCGCTCCTCTCAAGTCGTCGGCGAGTGCGACACGTTTGAATACTTCCTGGTCGAGTTCGTCGGAATGAAAGCGATACCGGTTGCCGCCCTGATGCTTCGCACGGTGGAGCGCTAAATCGGTCTGCGCCAGCATGGCGTCTGCTCCGCTGTCGCCCTGGACGTACGCACGGATGCCAATGCTCACCGAGATACGCACATCGTTGCCATCAAGCAGATAGGGAGCCGCCAGCGTCGCCTGGAGCTTCGCGGCCAGTGCCCCGGCGTTCGCCGGCTCGACCATCTCGCCCTGCAGCACGGCAAACGAATCGCCGCCCAACCGGGCAACCAGGTCGCTTTCGTGAATGCAATTCCTGAGACGCTCTGCCACCTCCCGAAGCAACAGGTCGCCGATCGGGTAACCCAGTCTGTCATTGACCCGCTTGAAGTGGTCGAGAGCGACAAAGAAGATCGCAAACGGCATGGTGCCGTGTTGGGCTGCAGCGAAAGCCTGGTGCACCCGCGCGAGGAAGCCGGCCCGATTCGCCAATCCCGTGAGCGCATCGGTGTGAGCGAGCCGCGCGATCTTTTCCTCCGCTGCCTTGCGCTCGGCAATGTCGATGATGATCCCTTCAACTTCGATTAGCCGTCCATCCTTGTCGCGGACCGGAACATAGCGATTCTCGACACAACAGTAAGCGCCGTCGCCAGTGCGCAAGCGGAACTCGATCGTGACCCCTTCGGTGTCCTTGTCCAGTACTCGCGCCAGTGCCGCATCGACTTTGGCCTGGTCGTCCGGGGCGACAAGCTCGTTGGCCCAGACTGGCGCAGCAAGCAAGGCAGCGCGGTCGTGGCCGAACCTGGCGATGTCATGCGATATGTAGATGAGCGGAAACGACGGCACGCCGCGCAGACGGTAAAGGATGACTGGACTGTTCTGGACGATGATGTTGGCTTCAGCAAGCGCATTGATTCTTTCCTCGACGACCGCTTCCAGGTCGCTCGTCTTGACGGCCGCCTCTTTCGTCATCTGCCACTTCGTGGTCAGCACGCTGGCCGTCTGACGGACCTCGATGTTGTTCAATGGCTTCTTGAGAACGAGCAGCCGGTCGTCTGCGCCCAGGCGCCTGGCCAGCGTGCCCCAAGGGGGATCGGAATGCGGGCTGCATAGGGCAACCTGCAACTTGGGGTCCACTTGCCAGAGTCGCTCGATGGTCTGAAGGCAGTCCCAACCGTGCAGCATGTGCGTGTCGACAAAGGCCATCGCATAGGGTTTGTTCTCCGCCAGCGCGCGCACGACCCGCTCCAGCGCTTCCCGGCCCTGATACGCGAAATCGATCTGAAACGCCGCGCGACCGGCTGGAACCTCGCGGAAAAAGGACGCCTGGGTTGCGGCCAGCGCAGTTTCGCTGTGCAGTGGGCGAGCGAGAATCTTGCGGAAACTCTGGTGAGCCGCAACATTGTCGTTGATCACGAGGACGCGACGATTGACTGGATCTCTCGGCGCGCTCACGCAGATCCCTTCACGGTGCCAGTGGTGGGTCCAGGGCAACGATCTCGGCTTTGCAGGCGTCGTCGCACTGTGTCTGCCGGGGCGCACGCCCTTGGGTAGCCTGTGCGGTTCCATGTAAGCCCCGGCGTGAGGCCAGGACCGTGCCTCCCCCTGTCCGTGGTGAAGCCTAGATTGAAAACGCATGCCAGGTTCTCCCCGCAATCCCGCTAACGGTTGCCGCTGAAACGAACCGATCTCAAGTGTTTCGCCGACAAAAAGTGCGCCGGACACGTATAGGGACGCATCGATCCCGCCCGTCGCGATTGCACTCGTATCGAACCAATCGGCAATGTGAGGTCGGTCGAAGGCTCCACGGTGACGGGTCGGTCCGCAGATACACGATTGCTTAGGACAGTTGGACGATTCCGGCCGCTCGGCGCTTGCGGCGATTTTGGTTCAATGCGTCAACGTCGACTCACCGCGGGATCCCGTATGTCGGGCGCGCAGGTGTTGTAGTCAAGCCCCGCCCCAAAGATTGGCCCAATTTCGTCAGACGATGGAAGTATAGTCGCGCGCATCCATCTGACAAACTTCAGTAACTGGAAACCTCATTCGTGCTTGACGACGAATCGAGGGTCGGACGCGGGATGGTCAGGTTGCGTGGTTGGTTGCGCCTACTCGGGTTAGCCGCGAGCCGACATTCGGGACCGTTAACTCATCTCGTTATACGCAAGTCTCGTCACCGCCGTCGTCGCGCAATAGGCGGATGGTTTCCGCGGCGATATGAACTTTCGTGAGTCCCTTCCAGATGGTCTCTGTGCCGGGTTCGCCATCGCCCTTGCGAGCGAGGAGACCGCCGAGGCGTGCGACCAGGCGCAACACGTCGTTGAGCTTGGGTTGCGCTGGCATACGCGATTTCGTGAGCAAGTGGGCAGCCCGAATTTCATCGGGATCGAAGAACAGATGCGCGTCCAAATCAGGACAGGTCCGGCCCAGCCGCATCAGATTGTTCACGCGCCAAGCCACCACAAGAAACAGCGCCAACGCACGCTCAAGTCGTTCAATCGTGCCCAACTGCAATTCTTCGACCTGACAGCCGTTCTTCAGAACGTTGAACAGGATCTCGATTTCCCATCTCGCCCGATACCACTCGATCAATTCGATCGCTTCATCCAGCGTGGTAGCCGCCCGGTTAGTCAGCAAGCGCCATTCGATCGGCTTGACGCCAGCAGGCGCGTCAAACTCCCGCGCGACCAGGCACGTTGCAGCGATGCTTTTGCCCTTGCTCGCGGGCAACGCCACGCGCTGCAGCCATAGACGCAGGCGCACCGTGCGCGCTCTCACGCCTTGGCGCGCGGCCATCGTGAAGGCGATTTCGCCCACCGCTTCGCCGCGCGTGGTGCGCTCCCACAACTTATCGCCTTCAGGCAGACAGCGGTTATGCGCGGCACGTACCAGCCAGTCGGCCGGGTTGCCCAGCGCATCGGCGCACTCCATCAACGCCATCAGATCCGCTTCGCGGTCGGCCACATACACCAGGCGGGTCGATGGCATTTCCGGCGCCATCTCGGCGATGCGCTCATAGCCTTCGATCCAACGCAAACTTTCCTTGGGGCCGCCACGCTGACCCGATTCGTCCTTCTTCTCGCGGGCCCACATCCACGCGTCCAGAATACCCAACGGCTCGCGCTGCGGCGTCACCGCATAGGTCGGGTGAACCAACATCCCGCGCTGCGCCTCGTAGGTCAATGGCCCCAGTCCGATCGTCTCCTGACCGTTAAAATCAAGCTCGGTGGTGTCTTGCAGACAGAGCACGACCTGATGCGCTTGCATCCGCTTTTGCGTGTGCAGCCAATGCGGCTCCAGAATCGCATGCCACTGGACCTTGTCGTTGTCGAAGAAGCGGTACGCAGCTATCGTTTCGCCCCAACCATGACATGCCTGCGGCAAGCTGGCCGTCGGATCGGCCGCCATTCTTTCCATCAAAAGCCTCGCTCGCTTGTCAGGCGCGCGTCTCCCAGGTCCAGTTGCTCGAATTCCGTTTGCGTCCAGGGCGTCGATTCCGTCACCAAGGCATCCGCTCAAAAGCGGAGAGTAGACGCGATCCGCCTACAGTTTACAAGCCCTGTTCTATGTCATTGAAAGTAAACGTATTCATTCGCCGCCCCGATTCGCCGGTCACGATGTGTATAACGACATGCTGTATGCCTGGCCGGTGTAGGCGCTTCAGCGGTTCAGGTAGCGTAGCAACCGGTCGCGCGCGAACTCGCGATCGTATTCAGCCGCGGCAATGGGCTGAATGGAATTCTTTAGGCTTATTGTGATCGAGAAGGGCCAGAAATGATGCAGTTGGTGATGTTTCTATATCCATTCGTTATTATCTCGGTAGTTTGCACGATTAGCGGGCGACCTGAGAAAAGCCCCGCCAACAGTGCGATATAAATGTGATCTACCGCATATAGGCTCTTTGCTACATCTACGTAGAATTTCTGTTGCAGTTCCTCCCCGTTCACTTTCGACAGGGTGATTATCGGGTTGTTGACGTAGAGGCTGGGACTTGCTTCGATTCGAGAGACTATTACGTCCGTGTAAGTTTCGAGATTCAAGGGGGCGTCATGTTCCATTTTTCTCTCCATCATGAAATTGGGTGCGGATTGTGCGTTTCGATGCGACTCGGGAATCAAGCATAGATGAAAATTTTGATTTTCCAACCAAAAATGAAGTTTTGCGGATTTTTTAACAATCGAACGGATTGAAACTATTTTCTGCGAAACATTACACCTGCCTGTAATTGATTTCCGCGCTGCGATGGCATAGATTCAGACCGCGTGAGATGCTCTTGGATACAGCTTTGGAAATTTTTACTTGAGCCGATTGTTTTTTCGGGCATCTCGGGCTGATTTTCTGGACTTCCATCAACCTTGATAAAAGCGGATTCCATGGCGACTCGTTACGTTCTTGTGGTGGTCAATGTTTCCAAAGCCATTCAAGAGAAGAACCTCTCAAAATATGTGTACATGGTGGATTCGACAGGATATGTCGGAATCAACGGAGAGGGCGGAAATGAATTGCTGACGACGTGCAAGGTGAAAGATACGATTCAGTGGACTGTTGCATCGATTAATCCCGGGAATGATGTCGCAATAACCGCTATTACCGGGCAGGCCGTCGAGAGCGGCATGATTATCGTTGATCCCCCAATCCCGACGGGTGGTGCAGTCAGCGCGCAGGCGTTTGTTGCAAAGGCTGGCAACAAAATCCAATACAGTATGACTTTGAATCTTGATGACGGAACGGCGATTATGTCGTTTGATCCGTTTATTACGGCAACCGCTCGCATTTCCGAAGATGATGAGGATTAGTTGATTTGAATATTTAAATTGATAGGAAATTGTTCAAATTGGTTGATTGTTTTCATTTTTTGGTAACGCGGCGCAGCCTGTCGTCCGTGCGGCGGATGCAGGTCAGTCGAATCTCGCGACGCCGATCGTTCGCCGGAGCTTGTCGAGCGCAAACGCATCGGGGGCACCGCTTTCCATCGGTTACCTCTCGGCAGCGCGCGCCAGCTTGTCGATGTGGCGCAGTGCGCGGTGCACCGATGCAACCTTCCTGCCCGTTGGTTACAGACTCTCCGCGAAATCCCAGGAACTCCACATTAGCCAACGCGCGATACCTTCGGCTTGTCCGATTCGTGGACTACGAGTAGCGCTCGCAAGACGTCGACGACGCACACGACATGATGGAAGCCGGCGAGAAGATCTTGAAGCAACTGGAGCGAGCGGGTTTGGGCCATCGGCTTATACACAATTGTCGGTGTGACCGCCGGCACGCAACTTCTGCAACGTCTTGGCAGCGACATGAACCTCTTTGAGTCCGAGCCAGATGGCTTTCGCACCGGGTTCGCCGTCGCCCTTGCGGCCGAGGAATCCGCCCAGGCGCGCGATCGGGCGCAGCACCTCGTTGAGCTTTGGCTTGGCCGGCTGCTTGAGGTCGGTCAGCAAATACATGCCGCGTATTTCATCGGCATCGAAGAACAGTTCGGCTTCCAGATCGGGGCAACTGCGGCCCATGTGCATCATCCAGCAGGGTGCTTCCAGAGCCAAGGCGTTCACGCAAAAGGCGAGAGTAAACGCGATGCGCCGAAAGTTTACAAGCCACGGTCCATCTCATTGATCGAAAACGATTCGTTCCGGTCTACGGTTGCGGAGAGCTGATTTATGTATAAGACGATGCCGTTAACTTCGTCGATTACCTGAACGGCCGTTATTGGCCGACGACGCGCCGGACAGAAACGGCGTGCCAACGTCCGATAGCGGTGCAACGCCAACGTGTGAACGTCCGTGCGAAGACGTGGGCGAACGTCTGTAGATGGCCGAATCCAGCCGACAACAACTCCCGCCCACTCCGCCCCGATTCGTCCGCCTGCCCCTGCCCGCGGCGACCACCGACCTAGCGACCTCCCCGGTCATCCGTGCGCGCTTCGCGACGCATCGCCTGCGGCGGCACGCCGAACCCGCGCACGAACGCCTCGCGCATATGCCGGCGATCGCGAAAACCGTTCTCCTTCGCGATCACGTCGAGCGGATGGCGACTCTGTTCGATCATCAGACGCGCGGACTCGAGCCGCAACCGCTCGATCGCCTTCGCAGGCGACTGCCCCGTTTCGAGCGCGAACACGCGGCTGAACTGCCGCGGGCTCAGGTGGACCGCATCGGCCAGTTCCTCGACGGTCAGCGCACGGCCGAGGTTCTGCCGCGCGTAGTTCAGCGCGTTCTGGATCCGGTCGGATTTCGGCGCGAGCTCCAGCATTTCGGAATGCTGCGACTGGCCGCCGGCCCGGCGCTGGTGCATCACGAGCTTGTGCGCGACCGAACGCGCGGCATCGGCACCGAGATCCTTTTCCACCATCGCGAGCGCGAGGTCGAGGCCGGCCGTCATCCCGGCCGAGGTCCAGATCGGACCGTCGACGATGTAGATCCGGTCTTCCTCGACGCGAATCTTCGGGTAATGCCGCTGCATGTCTCGGCCGAACGCCCAGTGCGTCGTCGCGCGACGCTGCGCGAGCAGTCCGGCCTCGGCCAGCACGAATGCGCCCGTGCAGATACCGGCGATCCGCCGCGCACGCGCGTTCGCGCGGCGCAGGAACGCGACCACGCCGGCCGACGCCGGCGAAGCGAGCGGATCGTTGACGCCCGCGACGATCCACGTATCGACGTCGATCCGCCCGCGCAGCGCTCGCGTCGCGACCGACAACCCGAGCGACGAGCGCACGTCGCCGCCTTCGACCGAATAGTTGTCCATCACATAGAACGGCTCGCCCGCGCCCAGGTTCGCGTACTCGAACACCGACTGCGCGGCGAGCGCCATGATCTGGAAGCCGTCGCTGATCAGAAAGCCGATTCGGTGCATGCGTGTTCTCCAGTCCCGGGCACGGCGAGCGGCCCTATGTCCTGAATCATACCCATCTACGTCATTTGTGTCGCAGCGATCCGAGGCCAGAATGCATTCACGCCATTCGGCCAACTTCATCGACACGGAGCGACATCATGACTCAAGCACATCGCGGTACCGCCCTCATTACCGGCGCCTCGTCGGGCATCGGCGCCGTCTACGCCGACCGGCTCGCGCGCCGCGGCTACGACCTGATCCTGGTCGCGCGCAGCCGCGACCGGCTGGCCGCCCTCGCCGAGCGCATCACGAACGACACGCAGCGCAGCGTCGAGATCGTCGACGCCGACCTCAACGACCGCGCGGCGCTCGCCGCCGTCGAAACGAAGCTGAAGCAGGACGCGAGCATCACGCTGCTCGTGAACAACGCGGGTGTCGGCACGCATGCGCCGCTGCTCGACAGCGACGTCGACGCGATGACGCGGATGATCGACCTGAACGTGACCGCGCTCACGCGCCTCACCTATGCGGCCGTGCCCGGCTTCGTCGCCCGTGGCCACGGCGCGGTGATCAATATTTCGTCGATCGTCGCGATCTCGCCGGAAACGCTGAACGGCGTGTACGGCGGCAGCAAGGCGTTCGTGCTCGCGTTCAGCCAGTCGCTGCATCACGAACTCGCCGACAAGGGCGTGCAGGTGCAGGCCGTGCTGCCCGGCGCGACGGCCACCGATTTCTGGCAGACGGGCGGCCTGCCGCTCGAACACCTGCCGAAGGAAATCGTGATGCCGGCGCCCGACATGGTCGACGCGGCGCTGGTCGGTTTCGATCGCGGCGAACTCGTGACGATTCCGTCGCTGCACGCGGCCGACGAATGGGACGCGTACGAAGCCGCGCGCCGCACGATGGCGCCGCACCTGTCGACCGATACGCCCGCGCCGCGCTACGCGTCGGTACGCTGATCGCGCCGGACTTCCTGAGGATCGAAGGCGGCAAACTTGCCGAACACCGAAGCGTGCTACGGCACGAGGTGACACGCGGAGAATCGGCCGGCGGTCATCCGGTGTTCGGCGGCACATTTCCGGGCGAGCGTCGGTCGCCTCATTCGTCTGCGGGAAGGCACCGGCGATGCACGGCGTCCGGCCACCCGCGTGCCGGGAAAACGCCGGGAAAACACCCCCGGATTCTTTCCCGGCAAGCGCAAATGGATCGCATTGAAATCCCATTCCAACCCGCTTGCCACACAATTTGTGCAACAGTAAGCTCTACGATCGCAGTTTCCCGAGCAGCACATCATCCGGTCGGCATTCGTCCGATCACCTGGGCAATCGTCCGTTGCGGAATTCGACCATGCGGTTCCGTATGTTCATCACCGAGGCCGGCGCCGCGCCGGCCGCCGCGCGTGGTTCGGCCGACGGTCAGCCGGCGTTTGCGCCGCCCGAACTGGAGACCGTCTGCCGCGTCGCGCGTGCGCATTTCGGCACGGCCGGCGCTTTCGTTGCGCACGCCGAAGCCGGCATGCAACACGTGCTGGCGGCCGACGGGACGCTGCCCGCCCCGCTCCCCGGCGATTTCTTCCCGCCACCGGCTGAACGAGATCCGTCTGCCGACAGACGATTCGTCCTTCTCGGCGCGAGCGGCAACCTGCAATCCGACGACAGTCCGCCTCACGCGCCGCAGGTCGTCGCGGCTTGCGAACTGGTCGCGCCCGACGGCGCTGCGCTCGGCACGCTGTGCATCGTCAACCCTGTTGCCCTGACGCTCGACGCCACGCAATGCGCGCTGCTGCGCGACCTCGCCGCGCTGGCCGAACGCGCGCTTGCCCGCGCGATTGCGGAAGCCGCGTTGCGCGAACGGCTCACCATCGTCGAGGAACACGGCACGCTGACGACGCTCGCGCTGACCGAAAGCGGCACCGGCGTGTGGGATCGCAACGTGGAAACCGGTGAGATCCATTACTCGCCGGCCTGGGAGGCGATGCTCGGCTACGCGCCGCACGAGTTGAGCTGCCGAATCGAGGATGCGTACGAACGGCTGCATCCGGACGATATCGACGACGTGAAAGCAGCCATGCTCGCGCACTTCGAGCGCCGGACCGACAGCTACGAAGTCGAGCACCGCATCCGCTGCAAGGACGACACGTACAAGTGGATCCGCAGCCGCGGCAAGGTGATCAGCCGCGACGGCAACGGCCGCGCGCTGCGCATGGTCGGCACGACCACCGACATCACGGCGCTGCGCGAGCTTGCCATGCGGCTGCGCGACTCGGCCGCGCTCGTCACGGATCTCACCGACCAGGTTCCCGGGCTCGTGTTCCAGTTGCGGCAAGCGGCCGACGGGCACCGCTTCTTTTCCTATGCGAGTGCGGGTGTCAGCGACATCTACGAACTCACGCCCGAGCAGATCGCCCGCAACGCGGAGGCGGTCGAGGCACGGATCCATCCGGCCGACCTGATCGCGTATCGGCAGTCGCTGCATGAGTCTTCAGCGCGACTGACGCCGTGGCGACTCGAATATCGCGTGCTGCTGCCCGGCCAGGGCCTGCGATGGCGCGAAGGCGATGCGCGCCCGCAACGCACGGCCGACGGCGGCACCGTGTGGCACGGCTTCATCACCGACGCGACCGACCGCAAACGCATCGAGGCCGAACTGCACCGGATGGCGACGACCGACCACCTGACCCAACTGTCGAACCGCCACGCGTTCATGCGGCAAAGCGAAGCCGCGCTGCGCTGCGTGCGCGCGACCGGCCGGGCCGCCGCGGTGCTGATGCTCGATCTCGATCACTTCAAGGCGCTGAACGACCGCTGGGGCCACCCGCTCGGCGACCGCGCGCTCCGGCATTTCGCGCGACTGCTGCTCGCGGAAACCGGACCGGACGGGATCGTCGGCCGGGTCGGCGGCGAGGAATTCGCGATCGTGCTGCCGGGAGCGGACCTCGATACGGCGTTCGCGTTTGCGCGCCGCCTGCAGCAGCATGCGCTGCAGGCACGGCTCATGCACGAGGGTCAGCCGGTCGAATTGACCGTCAGCATCGGCATCGACGCGATGCGCGCGTCCGACTTCGGCGCGTACCAGTCTTTGTCGCGCGCCGACAAGGCGCTCTATCTCGCGAAGGAACGCGGGCGCAACCGGATCGAGGTGTATCGGGCGTAGCCGTGGCGGCAAGGGCCCCCGCCTCGAACCGGACGGACAGCGGCAACACCGGCCGCCCAATCGCCCGACCTCGCATTCAACGCGGCGCCTCCGCTCGCGCGCCCGCGTCGCCGCTCGGCACGCCCAGCAACATCGCGACCGCGCACGCGGCCAGCAGCGCCGCGATCATCAGCATCGCCGAATCCATGCTGCCGGTTCGCGTACGGATCAGCCCGACGAGCCAGGGCGTGATCATCCCGCTCGACACGCCGATGCTGCTGATCAGCGCGATCCCGCCCGCCGCGCCGGCGCCCGAGAAATACGCGGACGGCACGGCCCAGAACACCGGATGCGCGGCGAAGATCAGCATCGCCGCGACCGACAGCAACGCCATCATCGCGACGATGCTCGGCAGGTGCAGCGTCAGCAGCGCGAGCGCCACCGCGCCGCCGAACGCGCACGCGGCGAAGTGCCGGCGCCGTTCGCGCTTGCGGTCCGAGCGCCGCGCAATCGCGATCAGGCCGGCCGCGCCGATCGCGTTCGGCACGACCGACAGCAGGCTGATCTGCACGACGTCATGGATGCCGAATTCGCGGATCATCAGCGGCATCCAGAACAGCAGCATCAGCAGCGCGGTGGTCAGCGAGAAATAGATGAACGCGAACAGGTACGTGCGCGGTTCGGCCAGCACCTGCCGCAGCGAATGCGGCGCATGCGTGCCCGCACCGGCGCCATCGGCGGCCAGGTCGGACGCGAGCCGCTGCCGGTCGGCGTCCGACAGCCAGCGTGCGTGCTCCGGACGATCGCACAGCCAGAACCACGCGATCGCGCCAAGCAGGATCGCGGGCGCGCCCTCGATCGCGAACATCCATTGCCAGCCGTGCAGCCCGAGCACGCCCGACATCCCGCGCATGAGCCAGCCCGACAGCAGCCCGCCGACCATCCCGGCCACCGCGACACCCGCGTAGAAGATCGACAGCACCGACGCGCGCCGCCGCGCCGGATACCAGTACGTCAGGTAGAACACCACGCCCGGGAAGAACCCGGCCTCGAACAGCCCGAGCAGGAAGCGCAGCACGTAGAAATGCTTCGCGCTGTCGACGGTAATCATCGCGACCGACACCGCGCCCCACAAGAACATGATCCGTGCGAACGTGCGGCGCGCGCCGAAGCGGCGCAGCAGCGCGTTGCTCGGCACCTCGAACAGCACGTAGCCGACGAAGAACAGCACGGCGCCGAGGCTGTACATCGCGTCGGTCAGGCCGAGATCCTGCCGCATCTGCAACTGCGCGAAGCCGATGTTGCTGCGATCGAGAATCGACACGATGTAGCAGACGAACAGGAACGGCACGATCCGCATGCCGATGCGGCGGTACAGCGCGTCGTCGTCCGTCGAACCGGTGCCGGATGCGACGGCGCGCGCGGCGCTCGCTTGAAGAGGGGCTGACATCGATCGTCTCCTCGATGGATTCGAATGCGGAGCGAACACGACGCGCCGGCCGCCGCCGCCCGCGGGCAGCGGCCGGCCGTTGCTCAGTCGCGCTGCGCGGCTTCGCCCTTCACGCCGAGCATCAGCGCGATGCCGCTGGCGACCAGCAGCGCGGCCAGCAGGTACACGGCGAGATCCATGCTGCCCGTGCGCGTGCGGATGATTCCGATCACCCACGGGCTGACGATGCCGCTCGTGATCCCGATGCTGCTGATCAGCGCGATCCCGGCCGCGGCCGCGTTGCCCGACAGGTAACGGGTCGGCACGGCCCAGAAGATCGGCAGCGCGGCGAAGATCAGCGTCGCCGCGATCGACAGGCACGCGAGCATCGCCGCGAAGCTGTGCAGGTGCAGCGTCAGCGCCGCGAGCGCGAGCCCGCCGCCGATCGTGCAGCACGCGAAGTGCTTGCGGCGCTCGCCGGTGCGGTCCGAGCGGCGCGCGATCAGGATCAGCCCGACCGCGCCGACCGCGTTCGGCACGACCGTGTAGAGGCTCACGGCAACGACGTCGGTCACGCCGAAGTCGCGGATCATCAGCGGCATCCAGAAGTTGAGCGTCAGCGACGCGCAGGTCAGCGAGAAATAGATGAACGCGAACAGGTACACGCGCGGGTTCGCGAGCGCGGCCGCGAGGCTGCGCCCGTCGTGCGCGCCGCCGTGCCCGCGGCCGTCCGCGCACAGCGCGGCGACGCGCGCCTTTTCATCGGACGTGAGCCAGGCGGCGTCCCGCGGCCGGTCGACGAGGAACGTGAACGCGGCGAACGCGAGCAGGATCGCCGGCGCGCCTTCGATCGCGAACATCCACTGCCAGCCGTGCAGCCCGAGCACGCCGCTCATGTCGCGCATGATCCAGCCCGACATCAGGCCGCCGAGCACGCCGGCCACGGCGACGCCCGCGAAGAACACCGAGATCGCCGCCGCGCGCCGGTTCGCGGGGAACCACCAGGTCAGGTACAGCACGATGCCGGGAAAGAAGCCGGCTTCGAACACGCCGAGCAGGAAGCGCAGCACGTAGAAATGCGACGGCTGCGACACGAACATCATCCCCGTCGACGCAATGCCCCACAGCAGCATGATCCGCGTGAACGTGCGGCGCGCGCCGAAACGCGCGAGCAGCAGGTTGCTCGGCACTTCGCAGAACACGTAGCCGACATAGAACACCGCGGCGCCGAGGCCGTACATCGCATCGCTGAAGCCGAGATCGTGCTTCATCTGCAACTGCGCGAAGCCGATGTTGATGCGGTCGAGGAACGACACGACGTAGCAGAGGAACAGGAACGGGACGATCCGCCACGCGATCTTGCGGAACAGCAGCGCGTCGCCGGATTCGGATGCGGAAGTCGACGCCGAAGCGCTTGCGTGCGCGAGCGTCGCTTCGGCGGGAAGCGATTGGGGCATGTCTCTCTCCAAACGGGCTGCGCGAATCGAGCGCGCAGCAGTCTCCGAGGGCGTGCATGCGCCCTGCTTTCTTGTGAGACCGGATATGGCTGCCGGAACCTCGGCGCAACGCCGCAGCGATTCCCGCAGCCCTCAGGGAAACGGCGACGCGTTCACGCGAACGCCCCGCCGCCGTGTGCCGCTCAGTCCTGCAGCGCGGCCCACATTTCCTTGTCGCGCTGCGCCGTCCAGATGCGCGGATGCGCGACGCCGCTCGCCTCGTCGAACGCGCGCGACACGTCGAACGGCAGGCAGTGCTCGTAGATGAACACGTGGCCGAACTTCGGATCCATCGCTTCGCGCGTGAGCGCCATCGACGCCTTCAGGTCGAGATTGCGTTCGACGGCCTTGCGGCCCTGCGCGAGCAGCGTCGTGACGAAATCCTTCGTGTAGTCGAGGCCCTTGTTCACGTCGGCCGGATTCAGCAGCGCGGGGCCGCGGCCCGGCACGAGCTTCTCGGCGCCGAGCGCGCGCAGCGCCTCGAGCGTGGCCGGCCACTGTTCGAGCTGCGCGTCGCCGCAGTAGCACGCGGCGTCGTATTCGACGAGGTCGCCCGAGAACAGCACCTTCTGCGACGGCAGCCAGACGATCGTGTCGCCCTTCGTATGGCCCGAGCCGACATGCATGATCTTCACTTCGAGCTTGCCGAGGAACAGCGTGATCTCGCGCTCGAACACGAGCGTCGGCCAGGTCAGGCCGGGCACCGTCTCGACGCCGGCAAAGAGGCGCGGGAAGCGCTCGATCTCCGACTTCATGTCGGCCTCGCCGCGCTCGACGATCATCTCGTAGGTGCCACGGCTCGCGATCACGTGCTGCGCACCTTCGTCGAAATACGCGGACGCGCCGAGCACGCGCACCGCGTGGTAGTGCGACAGCACCACGTGCTTGATCGGCTTGTCGGTCACGCTGCGGATCTTCGCGATCAGGTCCTGCGCCATCGCGGGCGTCGCGGTCGTGTCGACGATCAGCACGCTGTCGTCGCCGACGATCACGCCCGAGTTCGGATCGCCCTCGGCGGTGTACGCGTACGCGTTCTCGGACAACTGCGTCCAGGTGACTTTCTTCTCTTCCAGATCGGCTTGGGAGGCGAATGCTTTGGCCATGTTGCGTTCCGTGGCTGCGAGCCATGTGTTGAGGGGAGTGAGCGGATCATCTTCCCGCGTCGCTTATTTGTCAATGGCAAACGTGCTTGCTATTGTCTAATACGGGTAAACCTGCGGGCTGGCGCGATAAATGGCGTCGGATACCATGCGGGGTTTCGTCAACGGAAGAATCATCGCGTGCAGAACCACGAAGTCAGCGCAGACGACGCGCCGCCCAAGGCGCAGCGCGGGATCCAGAGTGTCGAGGTCGGCGGCCGGCTGCTCGACGCGCTCGCGCGCCGGCGCAAGCCGCTCGGGCTGTCGGAGCTGGCCGCGGCAGCCGACCTGTCGACCGCGCAGGCGCATACCTATCTCGTCAGCCTGACGCGGCTCGCGCTCGTGAAGCGCGACGCGATCACCGGCAATTACGAGCCGGGCCCGTTGTCGTTACGGCTGGGGCTGATGTCGATCGAGCGCCAGCCGGCCTACCGCGCGGCGCTGCCGCACGCGGTGCGGCTCGCGGAAGCGGTGGGCTTGAGCGTCGCGCTGTCGGTACCGGGCGCGCTCGGCCCGACGATCGTGCGCATCGAGCACGGCGGCTATCCGCTGCACGTGAACCTGCACGTCGGTTCGGTGATGTCGCTCGACACGACGGCGACCGGCCGCGTGTTCCGCGCGTTCGGCGATCCCGCGCAACTCGACGCGATGGCGGCCAGCCAGGCCGGCGCGGGCGATACGCTTGCGGGCGCCGAAGGCGCTCAGCCGGCGCCGGACGCCGCAGCACGGCTGGCCGAACTCGACGCGATCCGCGCGCGCGGCATCGAACGCGGCGTCGACCGGCCGAGCCCCGGTGTCAGCGCGATGTGCGTGCCGGTATTCGACGCGCACGGGCGCCTGCAGCTCGCGTTGACGGTAATCGGCTCGAGCGGGTCGATCGATGTCGGCTGGGACGGCCCGATCGCGGCCGCCTTGCGCGATGCGGCGCGGCAGGCCACCGCGTCGCTCGGCGCGGAACGTGCGGAACCGTCGCCCGTGCCCGCGGCGGGCGCACCGCGCGTGCCGCCCGCGCTGGCCGACGACGCGAAGGCGCAGCGCGGGATCAATGCGCTCGACAGCACCGGTGAACTGCTGCTCGCGCTGGTATCGGCCGGACGCGCGTTGCCGCTGCGCGATCTCGCGGCGGCGGCCGGGATGCCGGCGGCAAAGGCGTTTCCGCATCTCGTCAGCCTGCAGAAGATCGGCCTGCTGAGCCGCGACGACGCGGGCTGTTTCGACGGCGGCCCGCTCGGGCAGGCGCTCGGCCTGATCGCGATGCAGCGCGTGTCGCCGACGCGCGACGCGGAAGCCGAGATCGTCGCGCTGGCCGCCGCGACCGACATGAGCGTGGCCGCTGCGACGCTCGGGCCGCTCGGGCCGACCGTGATCCGCCTCGAGGAATCGGCGCGGCCGCAGCACGTGAGCCTGCAGGTCGGCACCGTGATGTCGCTCGTCAATACGGCGATCGGCCGGATCTTCGCGGCCGGCATGTCCGACGACGTGCTGGCCGACCTGCTCGCCAACGAACCCGTGCGCCTCGCCGGCAGCGGCCCGGCGCAGGCCGACGATGCATTCCGCGCGCGGCTCGCGGCGATCCGCGCGGACGCGCTCGATTTCGCGTTCGACGCGCCGGTGCCGGGCATCGGGACGGTCGCCGCGCCCGTGTTCGATCACACCGGCAGCATCCGGCTCGTGATCGCGATCATCGGCTCGTCGCGCGGCTTCCCGCGCGGGCCGGACAGCGACCTCGCGCAGACGCTGCTCGCCGCGACGCGGCGGCTGTCGTGGCGGTTCGGGTGGATCGGCCGGTAATCGACGCAGCGCCGCTGCCGTCCTCCCCGTCGCTCGATTCCCCCTCTCGTTCTCCTCGCAAGGCCGTGCTTGCCACGGCCTTGTCGCGCCTGTCCGCGACCTGGCGAATCGCCCAAATTCATGTTGCGCAGCAGCAACATAAATTGTCAGTAATTCTCATATAACGAAATCGCATTTCACAAGGCGGTGACGTTTCGCTATGATTAGGGTTATCCCTAACTCGCCACCTCTATGGGGCTTCGTCATGCAAACGTCCAATGTCTCCGATCGTTCCACCCAATCCGCTGGCTGGCTCGCACGTGTCGGCGAGCTGCTTGCAGAAGCCTGGCAACTCCACCTCGAGAACTGCAAAGTCATCGCCGAAGCACACGCGCGCCTCCCGCGCTGAGCGGAACGACCGGGGCTGCACAGGTTTGAAATGAATGACGGTCCGTCGAGCGGACCGTCATTCGTCATCCGGCATGCTTTCCGCCGCGGCCTGCGCCGGTCTCCCGGCCAGGTTCCCGCGACGGACGGGCGTCAGCCCTTCACCGCATGCTTCGCGGTCGTCGGCCGCGCGTCGTCATCGTCGTCGTGCCGCCGCGTCGCCTGCTGCGTGTCGCCCGGCCGCACCGGGTACGCCTTCGCACCCATCAGCCCCTTCCACAGCACCTTGTTGTATGCGACCGCATCGAGCCGGTCCTCGACTGAGAAGTCCATCCCGCGCGTGACCGCTGCCCAGTAGCGCATCCCGTGCGTCGGCTTCAACGCGGCCGTCTTGATGTCGCCCGCCGGGATCGGCAACTGCGTATTCGCGAGCAGGCCCGACGCGACCGCCTTGTACGTCCACTTCGACTGACTCATGTCGAACACGTCGGTCATCGGCCCTTGCGTCGCGTCGAACAGCCCGAGGTGATCGAGATTCAGCACCTCCGTGATCGTCCGGATCATGTTGACCGTCGTGTAATGCGTGCTGACGACCGCGTTCTGCTTCACGTACGGCCCGATCACGAATGCCGTGCTGCGATGTGCGTCGACGTGGTCCGGTCCGTCTTGCGCATCGTCCTCGACGATGAAGATCAGCGTGTCCGACGCATACGGGCTGTTCGCCAGCGTCTGCGCGACGCGGCCGACCGCATAGTCGTTGTCTGCCATGTCGAGCTCCGGCGTGTTGACGCCGTCCAGCGACGACGCAAAGCTGCCGGTATGGTCATGCGGCAGGCGCAACAACGTCAGCGCGGGCATCTGGCCGTTGCCGACGAACTGGTTGAATTCGCGCTCCCACTCCAGCTCGCGGTACAGGTCCGGATACGCGTTGTCATAACCGCGGAAATACGGATCGGTGCGATCGACGAGCGCAGGCGTCACGCTGTACCCCTGCACCTTGTTGTCGGCGAACGGCGCGCGATCCATCGGAATCGCGTTCGGGCCGCCGTTGCGCGAGATATCCATGAAGAAGCCGTAGTTGCGCACCGTCAGGCCCGCGCGCAACGCGGCGTTCCAGATATAGCCCTGCTGTACGGCGTCGGACGGGCCGTCCGGCGCCGACACGTCTGCCGTGCCGGGCAGCAGGTCGGGATCGGCCGGCGTGAGCGGGTTCGCCGTCGTGCGTTGCGCGCCGGTCAGGCCCACGTCGACGTTTCGGTTCTGGCCTTCCCAGTCGTAAGAGCCGCCGCGCGAGCCGCTGCGCGCCGGGCTGCCGGCATAGTTGACGGGCAGCATCTTCGCGCCGGCGTCGGATTCGCGCGCGCCGGTCGACCACGGCCAGCCGTTGCCGCTCACGTCGCCGGAATCGTGGAAGTTGTCGAGCGTGACGAACGTCTTCGCGAGCGCGTGCATGCTCGGCGTCGTCGCGTCCGGGAACTCGGCCAGCGACGGATCGCCGTTCCCGCGGCCCAGATCGCCGAGGACCTGGTCATACGTGCGGTTCTCCTTGACGATATAGATCACGTGCTTGATCTTCTGTCGCAGCGCGTTCATCGTCGCGACATCGGCCGTGGAGAGCGCGGCATTGAAGCTGTTGTTGTCGGCGACCTGCTTCGTCAGCAGACCGAGCGTCGCGCTGTCCGGCGCGGGCATCCACATGAAGCCGCCCTTGCTCAACTGCTCGATGTACTGGTTCTGCACCAGGTGCACGGGCGAGTTCTTGACCGGGCACGGCACGGTCCGGCCGCTGTCCTTGCAGTTGCCCGGATTCGGCCCTGGCATGTTCTTCGTGTAGACCACATAGAGCGCGTTGTTCGCGCCGACCGCGACATCGGACGGATACCATCCGGTCGGAATCAGTCCGGTGACTTTCGCCGTATCGCCGGACAGCGATACGACCGCGACGTCGTTGGTGCCGCGATTGGTCACGTACAGTGCGGTTTCGTCCGGCGACAGCGCGAGCCCGTTCGGCGACGCGCCGCGATACTGCATTTCCGTGACGAGCCCCGCAGGCGCAACCGTCGACACGCTCGACACGACCTTGTTCGATGCCGTATCGATCACCGACACGATGTCGGCGTTGTCTGACGCGACGTAGAGGCGCGTCTGCGCCCGGTTCAGCACCATCTTGTTCGGGTTGCCCTTGACCGGAATACGCGTGACGACCTGCGGTGCATTGGTCGAGATATCGACGACGACGACCTCCCGATCGCGTTCGCTCGACACGTAGGCCGTCTTGTTGCCGACGATGCGCACCGCGTTCGGATATTCGCCGCCCGGCGTGCCCGACGCGCCACCGCTCTTGCCCGGGCGGAGATCGCGTTCGGCGAGCACGGCGCCCGCGGCGAGATCGACCAGCGTGACGCTGTCGTGATAGCGGTTCGCGACGACCGCGCGCTTGCCGTCCGCCGTCACGTCGACGCCGGTCGCGAGCGGCGAGCTGCCGAGGCCGTTGCCGCCCTTGTGATTCAGCGCGATCGGCGCGCCGGCTTCGCCCCACACGCCCTGCGACAACGCGAACACGTGCAGGTTGTCGTCGCCGCCGCCGGTCACGTAGAAATGCTGGCCGTCCGCCGCGAAAGCAATGCCGACGTAGGTGTCCGCCACCGGCAGCACCTGCTTCTTCACCGGCGTGCCGCCCGACACGTCGAACACGAACACATACTCGTTCGAATCGGCATTGATCAGCTTGCCGCCCGCGTCCAGCCTGTTGTTGTAGCCGCTCGTCAGCACCAGCAGCGTCTTGCGGTCCGGACTGAGCGCCTCCGACACCGGCTGGCCGGCGATCAGGTCCGGCACATCCTGCAGCCCCGGATTCAGCGCGACGAGCGTCGTGCCGGGCGCGGCCGCCGGCGTGATGCGCTGTCCGGTCGACAGCAGCGTCGATGTCGTGTCGCCGAGCGTCGCGGTCGTGTTCACGGAATCGCTGTTGCACGCGGTCAATGTCGCGGCAACCGCTCCGGCTAGGACGAGAATCTTGTACACGGATGCTCCTGTTCGTCGATGAGAACGTTTTCACTGGCCCGCCGTAACGGGCAGTAATAATTCGTAACGAACAGCAGGATAATGACCGCGAATGAACCACCGGTGACGCCAACCTTGCCGAAGGCATTTCAAGTTCTTTCGTTTTGCTTTCCGTCACGACTCGGTGCGAGCGCAGGACCGTGCGCATTGCGCGTCGACGACGGGCGGGCACACCGATCGCGGGCGACCGACAACACGCGCAGTGTCGCGCGCGCAGCGCCCCACGCCCCGAACGTTCACACCTGGATCGAAGGCACATCCTTCATGCAGCGCAGCGCGAACATCGAGCGGCTGTGACGGATGCTCGAGATCCTGTACAGCTTTTCGCGCAGGAAACGCTCGTAGCCGGCCGTGCCGTCCACCGCGACCTTGATCCAGTAGTCGTACTCGCCCGATACCAGATACGCCTCGAGCACTTCCGGCAGCGCCGCCAGTTCGGCGCCGAAACGCGCAAGCGCATCGTCTTCGTGGCGATCGAGCGTGACTTCGAGGATCACGATGTCCGCGTAGCCGAGCATGCGCTGGTTGACCAGCGCAACGTAACCGTCGATGTAGCCGTCGACTTCGAGCTGCCGCGTGCGGTTCCAGCACGCGGTCGTCGACATGCCGATCTGTTCGGCCAGTTCGGCGTTCGACAGCCGCGCATTTTTTTGCAATGCGCCAAGGATCTTGCGGTCCTGATTGTCGAGCGTTTTCGGCGTGCGTTCGCGGATAGCCATGATGAGAAGAATCTTCTACTGAAAATCGGCATTCTATCTGAACAGGATTCTGGTTTCAGGCCCGTTTTGCCGGAAAACAGGAAGCCTTTTAACCGGCTCGCTTGATACATTTTCACCATGCCTGTTGCCCGGCACGCTCCCCGCGACAACCCCTTCGCACCGGGACGCACGGCCGCAATCACGAGTTGCGGTGCCGGACAAGCAGGCATGCGATTCCCCGCCGCCCGCACGCCTATCCGACCGCGTGCGGAGCCGGTGCCTGCATCCCCGTTCCTGCCCTTCCCGCCATGTCGTTCAGGCTTTATCTGTCGTTCCTCGCTGCTTCCGTCGTTCTCATCTACGCGCCCGGCCCCGTCAACCTGCTCACGATGAACCAGGCGTTACGCGCCGGCTGGCGTCGCGCGCTGCCGTGCGTGTGGGGCGGCACGCTCGCCGTGCTGCTGCAACTCGCGCTGACCGCGCTGTGCCTGAATTCGCTGGTCCACGTCAACGAACACGCGCTGACCGTGCTGCGCTGGGCCGGCGCCGCGTATCTCGTGTGGCTCGGCGGCAAGCAATGGCTCAACCGCGCACCGGCCGGCGCGCCCGCCGCATCGTCCGAAGCCGCGGCGGCGAGCGCCGCACCGGACACCGACACCGGGCGCGCGCTGTTCTGGCGCGGCGTCGCGACGTCGGGCCTGAATCCGAAGACGCTGCTGTTCTTTCCGTCGTTCTTTCCGCAGTTCATCAGCCCGAATGCCGACTGGAGCCTGAATCTTCAATTCCTGCTGCTCGCCGCGACGTTCGCGCTACTGTTCGCGGGCGGCGTCGCATCGATGGCGCTGTTCTCGCACCGGCTGAGCCGCGCGTTGCAGCGGCCCGCACGGATGCGCGCGATGAACCGCGTGACGGGCGGGCTTCTCGTCGGGATGGGCGCGATCATGGTCGGCTGGAACTGAACGACCGGGTGCGCGCTTCGTCGTGACCATCGACAAGTCGGCGATCTCGCACCTGCTGTTCGGCACGGCCGATGCCGCCCGACCCTGTGACCCAGGGCGGCAGCCGTACGGCCGGTACAATCGCGCGATGTCCGAATTGCTCACTTACGGCGGCCTGTTCGCCGTGTCGATGGTCGCCGCGACCCTGTTGCCGCTCCAGTCCGAAGCCGTGCTCGCCGGCCTGCTGCTCGCCGGGCGCGAACCCGTGTGGGCGCTCGTGCTCGTCGCGAGCATCGGCAACGTCGCCGGTTCCGTGATCAACTGGGCGCTCGGGCGCGGCATCGAGCATTTCCGCGACCGCCGCTGGTTTCCGGTCAAGCCGTCCGCGCTCGCGCGCGCCGAACGCTGGTATGCGCGCTACGGCCGCTGGTCGCTGCTGCTGAGCTGGGCGCCGGTGATCGGCGATCCGCTGACGATGATCGCCGGCGTGCTGCGCGAGCCGCTGCCGACGTTTCTCGCGATCGTCACGATCGCGAAGGTGGGCCGCTATCTGGCGGTCGCGTGGCTCGTCGTGCATTGAGCCGCGCGACGCGCCACGCGTCTCTTATTTCTTGTCGCCCGCGAGGTCGATCGCCTTGTCCGATCCGACCGCATTGCGCAACTGGAACTTCTGGATCTTGCCGGTCGATGTTTTCGGCAGCTCGCCGAAGCGCACGGCCTTCGGCACCTTGAAGCCCGCGAGCAGTTGCCGGCAGTGCGCGACGATCTCCTCCTCGGTCGCGCTCGTGCCTTCGCGCAGTTCGACGAACGCGCACGGCACCTCGCCCCATTTCGGGTCGGGCATCGCAACGACGGCCGCGACCGCGACGGCCGGATGCCGGTACAGCGCATCCTCGACCTCGATGCTCGAGATGTTCTCGCCGCCCGAGATGATGATGTCCTTGCGGCGGTCCTTGATGCGGATATAGCCGTCCGGCGTCAGCACGCCGAGATCGCCCGTATGGAACCAGCCGCCGTGGAACGCCTCGTCGGTCGCCTTCGGGTTCTTCAGGTAACCCTTCATGCAGATGTTGCCGCGGAACATGATCTCGCCGAGCGTCTCGCCGTCGGCCGGCACCGGCGCCATCGTGTCGGGATCGAGCACCGTCGCGCCCGCTTCCAGGTGGTAGCGCACGCCCTGGCGCGCATTGAGCCGCGCACGTTCTTCATCGGGCAACGCTTCCCAGTGCGACTGCTTCGCGCACACGGTTGCAGGGCCGTAGACCTCGGTCAACCCGTACACGTGCAGCAGGTCGAAGCCGATCTCCTTCATCTTCGCGATCACGGCCGGCGCGGGTGCCGCGCCCGCGACCATCGCGTGCACCGTGTGGTCGATCCCTTCGCGGAATTCGGCCGGCGCGTTCGCGATCGCGCTCTGCACGATCGGCGCGCCGCAATAGTGCGTGATGCGCTCGCGGCGGATCAGGTCGAACACGGTCTTCGCGTCGAACTTGCGCAGGCACACGTTTACGCCCGCGCGCGCCGCGACGGCCCACGGGAAGCACCAGCCGTTGCAGTGGAACATCGGCAGCGTCCACAGATACACCGCGTGCTTCGGCATGTCCCATTCGAGGAGGTTGCTGATCGCCGCGAGATACGCGCCGCGATGGTGATAGACGACGCCCTTCGGGTCGCCGGTCGTGCCCGACGTGTAGTTCAGCGCGATCGCGTCCCATTCGTCGGCGGGCGGCGTCCATGCGTAGTCGGCGTCGCCGCCGGCGACGAATGCTTCATAGTCGGTCGCGCCCGTGAAACGGTCGGGATCGGCCGGCATCGCGTCGGCGACGCTGACGATCTTCAGGCCCGGCACCTCGAGCGCCGCGCGATGCGCGAGCTCCGCGTATTCGGTGTCGACGATCAGCACCTTCGCCTCGCCGTGACGCAGCATGAACAGCACCGACGGCACGTCGAGCCGCGTGTTGATCGTGTTGAGCACGGCGCCGGCCATCGGCACGCCGAAGTGCGCCTCGACCATCGCCGGAATGTTCGGCAGCATCGCCGCGACCGTGTCGCCGCGCTCGACGCCGGCCTGCGCGAGCGCGCTCGCCAGTTGCTTCGCGCGCGTATGGGTCTCGCCCCACGTGCGCCGCACGTCGCCGTGCACGATCGCGAGGCGCTCGCCATAGACTTCGGCCGTCCGGACCAGGAAGTCGATCGGGGTGAGCGGTACGTAATTGGCATCGCGGCGGCCGAGCCCGGCCTCGAACATCTGCGTCATGATCCTGTCTCCCGTGTTCTGTCGACCGGTGTGCATGCACCCCGAATCGTTTTGATGTGGTTCAATTGCCGACAGCCTAACGGGCGTTATTGTGAGCCGTCTGTCATCGAAACGACAGAGTGCCTTTCGAGTGCCGCGCGTTATCCCTATCCTCGCAAACCCGCACCCATGCACGACCACCTCGTTGCGCCGCCCGACGCGACCGCCCGCCCGGCCGACGCGCTTCCCGAACCGGGCCCGCTGCCGGCGCTGTCGACGCTGTTCGGCCAGTGCGCGTGGTTCCGCACGCTCGCGCCCGAACACCAGGCGCTGGTGCTCGCGCAGTCGCGCGTCGAGCAGTGCGAGGCCGGCGACGTGATCGCGCACCGGCTCGCGCCGTCCGAATACTGGATCGGCGTGCATCGCGGGCTGCTGAAGCTTGCGATCTTCAACGCGTCGGGGCGCGGCTGCACGTTTTCCGGCGTGCCGTCGGGCGGCTGGTTCGGCGAAGGCAGCGTGATCAAGCGCGAGCTGCGCAAGTACGAGGTCGTCGCGATCCAGCGCTCGACCGTGCTGTTCGTGCCGGCCGACACGTTCCATGCGCTGCTCGACACGAGCCTGCCGTTTACGCGTTTCGTGATCCACCAGTTGAACAACCGGATGGGCGAATTCATCGCGTCGATCCAGAACAGCCGGCTGCTCGACGTCGATGCGCGCGTCGCACAGGCGCTCGCGCAGCTCTTCAACCCCGACCTGTATCCGGACACCGGCCCGTCGCTGTCGATCTCGCAGGAGGAACTGGGCATGCTCGTCGGCGTATCGCGGCAGCGGATCAACCAGGCGCTGCAGCAACTCGAGAAACTCGGCGCGCTGCGGCTCGCGTACAACCAGATCGAGGTCGTCGATCTGGGGGCGCTCGCGCGCGTCGGGATGGAGCAGATCTGAGCGCGGCGCGATGAGCGAAGCCGTCGCCGGCTCGATGCGCGCATCCGTTGCCGCAACCGTTCGCGGGTCGCAGCATGCGCATGCCTTCCGTCTGCAGAATCGACCGACCGCGACCGCGCCACAACCTGACAGTTCCGCCAGTTTCGCGACAGTAACCCGTTCCACGCCGACGCCTATCATTCGGGTTCCCTTCACCGACGCCTGATCACCGCCTGTCCCGCTGCCTCCATGTGGATTGTCAATCTCGCGCTCAGGCGCCCCTACACGTTCATCGTCATGGCCATCATGATCGTGCTGGCCACCCCGCTTGCGCTGATGCGCACGCCGGTCGACGTGCTGCCCGCGATCAACATCCCCGTGATCAGCGTGATCTGGAATTACAGCGGCTTCTCCGCGACGGAGATGACGAACCGCATCACGGCCGTCCATGAACGGATCCTGACGACGACCGTCAACAACATCCAGCATGTCGAGTCGACGTCGCTGCCCGGCATCGCGGTCGTGAAGGTGTTCCTGCAGCCCGGCGCGAACGTGCAGACAGCGATCGCGCAGACGGTCTCGTCCGCGCAGGCGATCGTGCGGCAGATGCCGCAGGGCGCGACGCCGCCGCTCGTGATCACCTATTCGGCGTCGAGCATCCCGGTGATCCAGCTCGGGCTGTCGAGCAAGACGCTCAGCGAACAGTCGCTCGCCGACATCGCGCTCAACTTCCTGCGCCCGCAGTTGATCACGGTTCCGGGCGTGCAGATCCCGTTCCCGTACGGCGGCCGCACGCGCGTGGTCGCGATCGACATCGACCCGCAGGCGCTGCTCGCGAAGGGGCTCACGCCGGCGGACATCGTCAACGCGGTCAACGCGCAGAACCTCGTGCTGCCGACCGGCACCGCGAAGATGGGCCAGACCGAGTACCGGATCGACACCAACGCGTCGGCCGACACGATCGCGGACATCAGCCGCCTGCCGATCCAGACCGTCGGCGGCGCGACGACCTACCTGAACGAGGTTGCGGCGGTGCGCGACGGCTTCGCGCCGCAGACCAACGTGGTGCGCCAGAACGGCCAGCGTGGCGTGCTCGTGTCGATCCTGAAAAGCGGCGACGCGTCGACGCTCAAGGTCGTGTCGGACCTGAAGGCGCTGTTGCCGAAGGTGATTCCGACACTCCCCGAAGGGCTCGCGATCACGGCGCTGTTCGACCAGTCGGTGTTCGTCAATGCGGCCGTGCAGGGCGTGATCCACGAGGCGCTGATCGCCGCCGTGCTGACCGCGATGATGATCCTGCTGTTCCTCGGAAACTGGCGCAGCACGCTGATCATCGCGATCTCGATTCCGCTGTCGATCTTCACGTCGCTGATCGCGCTGTCGGCGCTCGGCGAGACCATCAACATCATGACGCTCGGCGGGCTCGCGCTCGCGGTCGGGATCCTGGTCGACGACGCGACCGTCACGATCGAGAACATCGAGCGGCACCTGCATCTCGGCACGCGCCGGGCCGCCCCAAGCGTGCCGAGCGGCCCCCTCGGGGGGCAGCGACCGGAGGGAGCGCGGGGGTCGTCGTTCGGCACGGACCTGCACGAGGCAATCCTCGAAGGCGCCGGCGAGATCGCGGTGCCCGCGTTCGTGTCGACGCTGTGCATCTGCATCGTGTTCGTGCCGATGTTCTTCCTGACGGGCGTCGCGCGCTACCTGTTCGGGCCGCTCGCGGAAGCCGTCGTGTTCGCGATGCTCGCGTCGTACGTGCTGTCGCGCACGCTCGTGCCGACGCTCGCGATGCTGCTGTTCCGCCCGCAGCAGGCGAGCACCGGCCCCGATCATGCGACGTCGCGTTTCGCACGCGTGCATCATGCGTTCAACAACGCGTTCGAGGGGCTGCGCGCGTGGTACCTCGTGCTGCTCAGCATGCTGCTCGTGCGCCGCCGCTTCTACGCGATGTGCTTCCTCGGCTTCTGCGTGGTGTCGACGGGCCTCGTGTTCGCGCTCGGCCGCGACTTCTTCCCGAATGCCGATTCCGGCAACATCCGGCTGCACATGCGCGCGCCGACCGGCTACCGGATCGAGGAAACCGCGCGCCTCGCCGACCAGGTCGAGCGCGTGATCCGCGAAGCCGTGCCGCCCGACGAGCTCGGCGCGATCGTCGACAACCTCGGCCTGCCCGTGAGCGGCATCAACCTGTCGTACAGCAATGCCGGCACGATCGGCACGCTCGACGGCGAACTGCTGATCGCGCTGAAGCCCGGCCACCGGGCGACCCGGCATTACGTGCAGACGCTGCGCAAGCTGCTGCCCGAGCGCTTCCCGGGCGTCGAGTTCTTCTTCCAGCCGTCGGACATCATCACGCAGATCCTCAACTTCGGTCAGCCGGCCGCGATCGACGTGCAGGTGCTCGGCAACGATCTCGCGAGTAACATGACAATCGCGAGCAACCTGATGAAAAAGGTCAGGCAAATCCCCGGCGCCGTCGACGTGCACGTGCTGCAACGCAACGACGAGCCGACCCTGCTGGCCGACATGGATCGTACGCGCATGCAGCAGCTCAATCTCTCCGCGCAGAACGTCGCGCAGAACATGCTGATCTCGCTGTCCGGCAGTTCGCAGACGACGCCGTCGTTCTGGATCAACCCGCGTACCGGCGTCCAGTACCCGCTGCAGATCCAGACCCCGCAATACGACATCTCGTCGGTCGACGACCTGCTCGGCACGCCGATTTCGGCGAGCGGCCGCACGGGCATGCCGCTGCAACTGCTCGGCAACCTCGTGCAGGTGCGCACCGCCGCGAACCCGGCCGTGATCACGCACTACAACATCCGCCCGGCGATCGACCTGTACGTGAGCGTCGAGGGCCGCGACCTCGGCTCGGTCGCGGGCGAGATCGAGCGCATCGTGTCCGACATGCGCGCGAGCCTGCCGCGCGGCACCGACCTGACGATGCGCGGCCAGATCGAGACGATGCGCACGTCGTATATCGGCCTCGGCGCGGGTGTCGCGATGGCGATCGTGCTCGTCTACCTGCTGATCGTCGTCAATTTCCAGTCGTGGCTCGACCCGCTGATCATCATCAGCGCGATGCCGGCCGCGCTCGCCGGCATCGCGTGGATGCTGTTCATCACCGGCACGCACCTGAGCGTGCCCGCGCTGACCGGCGCGATCATGACGGTGGGCGTCGCGACCGCGAACAGCATTCTCGTCGTGTCGTTCGCGCGCCAGCGCCTCGCGGCCGGCGCGCCGCCGCTCACGGCCGCGCTGGAGGCCGGCGCGACGCGGATCCGGCCGGTGCTGATGACGGCGCTCGCGATGATCATCGGGATGGTGCCGATGGCGCTCGGTCTCGGCGAAGGCGCCGAGCAGAACGCGCCGCTCGGCCGCGCGGTGATCGGCGGGCTGCTGTTCGCGACCGTTTCGACTTTGCTGTTCGTGCCGCTCGTGTTCGGCGGCGTGCATTCGCGGCTGGCCCGCCGGCGCGCGCGCCAGGCCGGACACTGACCTTCGCCTATAGACCCGGTTAATTCATGGAAGAGAAACATCACAGCTCCGTCGGCATCCAGGTGGACGAACACGGCATGCACCTGCCGACGCGCACGTCGGTGTCGCGGCGCGGGCGAATCGTACTGGTCGTGATCGTCGTGCTGCTGGCCGCGGGCGCCGCGCGCACGATCGTCGTCAACGTGCTGAACCGCAACCGGCTCGACGCGATCGCCGAGCAGAACACGCGCCAGTACGTGAACGTCGTGCGCCCGGTCGACGCGGCCACCGGCGGCAAGCTGACGCTGCCCGGCACGCTGCGCGGCTTCGTCGAGGCGCCGATCTACGCGCGCGCGAGCGGCTATGTGCTGCGCTGGCAGGCCGACATCGGCGCGCACGTGAAGCAGGGGCAAGTGCTCGCCGAACTCGACACGCCCGAGCTGAACCAGGAGCTCGCACAGGCCACCGCGCAACGGCAGCAGGCGCAGGCGGCGCTCGCGCTCGCGAAGACGTCGTTCGACCGCGCGCAGCAGTTGCGCCAGCGCGATGCCGTGTCGCAGCAGGAACTCGACGACCGCCAGGGCGCATTCAACCAGGGCACCGCGAACCTCGCCGCGGCCGATGCGAACATGCGCCGGCTCACCGAACTGAAGGGCTTCCAGCGGATCGTCGCGCCGATCGACGGGATCGTCACGCAGCGCAACGTCGACGTCGGCGATCTCGTCGGCTCCGGCAACGCGGGCCGCTCGCTGTTCACCGTCGTGCAGGCCGACCGGCTGCGCCTCTACGTACAGGTGCCGCAGGCGTACGCGCAGCAGGTGAAGGTCGGCCAGCACGTGAGCGTCACGCAGGCCGAGCTGCCGGGCCGGACCTTCGACGGCACGATCACGCGCACGTCCGAAGCGATCGATGTCGCGACGCGCTCGCTGCAGATCGAGATCACGCTGCCGAACCCGGATGCACGGCTGCTGCCCGGCGCGTACGTGCAGGCGACGCTGCCGATGACACCGGTCGGCCGCCTGCAGATCCCCGCCAATACGCTGCTGTTCCGCGCCGAAGGCCCGACGGTCGCGACCGTCGACGCGAACGGCCAGGTCCGCCTGAAACCGGTGACGGTCGTGCGCACGATCGGGCAGACGCTCGAAGTCGACGGGCCGCTCACGCCGAACGACCGCCTCGTCGCGAACCCGAGCGACGCGCTCGCGAACGGCGACCCGGTCGTCGTGTCGACGCCGGCGGCAAAACCCGCATCGGCCGCCGCGGGAGCGAAGTCGTGATCGCGACGCGCGCCCGCGTGCGGCCCGCTGCGCTCGTCGCCGTCGTGGCGGCAGCCGCCGTCGCCGGCTGCACGGTCGGCCCCGACTACCGGCGCCCGGCCGTCGATACGCCGGCCGCATGGCGACTCGACCCGGCCGACGCGTACTGGCACCCGGCCGCGCCGGCCCGTGCGCCGCTCGATCCGGCGTGGTGGACCGCGTTCGGCGATCCGCAGCTCGATGCGCTCGAAACCGACGCGCTGCGCAACAACCAGAACCTGAAGGTCGTCGCCGCGCGCTACGACCAGGCGAAGGCAACGCTCGCATCGGTCGCGTCCGCGCAGTATCCGGCCGTCGGCCTGAACGCGAGCGGCCAGCGCTTCAAGATCTCCGCCGACCGGCCGCGGACCAACTACGCGACGCAAAACGCATCGACGGTGCAGAACGACATCCAGGTCGGTGCGAGCGTCAGCTACGAACTCGACCTGTTCGGCCGCGTGCGGCGCAGCGTCGAATCCGCGCAGGCGAGCACCGAGCAGGCGCACGACGATTTCGCGAACGCGCGCCTCGTGCTGACCGCCGATCTCGCATCGAGCTATTTCGCGCTGCGCGAACTCGACACCGAGATCGACGTCGTCAAGCGCTCGATCGACCTGCAGCAAAAGGCGCTCGACTACGTGAACGCGCGCCACGAACTCGGCGCGGTATCGGGCCTCGACCTGCTGCAGCAGCGCGCACAGCTCGACGCGACGCGCACGCAGTTGCAGTTGCTGATCCAGCAGCGCACGCAGGTCGAAACCGCGATCGCGACGCTGGTCGGCACGCCGGCCCCCGAGTTCTCGCTGCCGCCGCGCGTGGTGCCGATCAACGCGCCCGCGCTGCCGACCGGCATGCCGAGCGACCTGCTGCAGCGGCGCCCCGACGTCGCGTCGGCCGAGCGCGCGATGGCCGCCGCGAACGCGCAGATCGGCGTCGCGCGCGCCGCGTATTTCCCGCGCATCACGCTGTCGCCGGACATCGGCTGGGATGCGACGCGCTTCGCGGGCCTGTTCACCGTGCCGGCGCTGCTGTGGTCGGTCGGCGCGTCGGTCAGCCAGCCGCTGTTCGAAGGCGGCAAGCTGAAGGCCGGCGTCGATTTCGCGCAGGCCGGTTATGCCGCCGCGCAGGCCAGCTACCGGCAGACCGTGCTCACTGCATTCCAGGAGGTGCAAAATGCGGTGACGGGCCTGTCGGTGCTGGCCGACGCCGCGCAGCAGGCATCGGCGGCCGTCGACGATGCGCGCAAGCTCGTGTCGCTCGCGCAGGATCGCTACGCGGGCGGCCTGACACCATTCATCGACGTACTGACGGCCCAGCAGCAACTGCTGACGAGCGAGCGCCAGGCCGTGCAGATCCAGGGCCAGCGCGCGACGCTCGTCGTCTTTCTCGCGAAGGCGCTCGGCGGCGGCTGGGACGGCGGCGCGACGAACGGCCCCGCGCCGTCCGACGTCGCGGCGGCCGGTCCGCAGCGCACCGCGGGCGTCGACCCTTAACCCGATTAGGCGGACAACCAACATGAAAGTCCTGATCGTCGAAGACGAACCGAAAGTCGTCGAATACCTGAAGAGCGGCCTGACCGAGGAAGGCTGGGTCGTCGACACCGCGCTCGACGGCGAAGACGGCGCGTGGAAGGCCGTCGAATTCGACTACGACGTGGTCGTGCTCGACGTGATGCTGCCGAAGCTCGACGGCTTCGGCGTGCTGCGCGCGTTGCGCGCGCAGAAGCAGACGCCCGTCATCATGCTGACCGCGCGCGACCGCGTCGACGACCGCGTGCGCGGGCTGCGCGGCGGCGCCGACGACTACCTGACCAAGCCCTTCTCGTTCCTCGAACTGATCGAACGGCTGCGCGCGCTGACGCGCCGCGCGCGCGTGCAGGAATCGACGCTGATCTCGATCGGCGACCTGCGCGTCGACCTGATCGGCCGCCGCGCGACCCGCGACGGCACGCGCCTCGACCTGACCGCGCAGGAATTCCAGTTGCTCGGCGTGCTCGCGCGGCGCAGCGGCGAGGTGCTGTCGAAGACGACGATCGCCGAACTCGTGTGGGACGTGAACTTCGACAGCAACGCGAACGTCGTCGAGACGGCGATCAAGCGCCTGCGCGCGAAACTCGACGGCCCGTTCGCGGACAAGCTGCTGCACACGATCCGCGGGATGGGCTACGTGCTCGAGGCGCGCGAGGACGGCGACACCGAGAGGCACGCTTGATGAAACGCTCGATCGTCCTGCGGCTCTCGGCGATGTTCGGCATCGTGTCGCTGCTCGTGTTCACGCTGGTCGGCTGCGGGCTGTTCGTGATGATGGAACGCCAGCTCTTCGCGGAACTGCGCGCGACGCTCGATACGCGCACCAAGGTCGCCGAGATGATCGTGTCGCATGCGACGACGGCCGCGCGCGGTCGCCTGATGCAGGAAAAACTCGCCGATCTCGTCCCGCCCGACGGCTCGACGCGCTATCAGGTCGACAGCACGAACCCGGCATTCCGCTTCGGAACGCCGGTAAACGGCGTGCCCGTCGATCCGCCATTCGGCGCGTTCCAGCGCTATGCGCTGAACGACAGCAGCTACGACGTGATGACGAAGACCGTCACCGTGGCCGGCAGCGGCGAGCGCCCGGCGCTGAAGCTGATCGTCGCCAGCTCGTGCGAGCGCACGCAACGGATGCTCCGCCGCTTCGGCTTGACGCTCGCCGCGCTGATCGCGACGGCGACCGTCATCACGCTGCTGCTGAGCCGCGCGGTCGCGCGCTTCGGGCTCGCGCCGCTCGACCGGCTGTCGCAGGACGCGTCGGCGATCAGCCTCGCGAACCGCCGCCAGCGGCTGCAGACCGACGCGCTGCCGGCCGAGCTGCGCGATCTCGCTACCTCGTTCAACGGCGCGCTCGAACGCATCCAGCAAACCTACGCGCGGCTCGAAGCGTTCAACGCCGACGTCGCGCACGAGCTGCGCACGCCGGTCAGCATCCTGATCGGCCAGACCCAGGTCGCGCTGACGAGCCGCGACCGCTCGGTCGACCGGATGCGCCAGACGCTGCAGTCGAACCTCGAGGAATTCGAACGGCTGCGCGTGATCATCAACGACATGCTGTTCCTGTCACGCAGCGATCGCGGCGAACGCGCGACCGACCTGAAGGACGTGTCGCTCGCCGACGAGGTGCGGCGCATGCTCGACTTCCTCGAAATCCCGCTCGACGAAGCGCAACTGCGCGCCGAACTGCACGGCGATGCGCGCGCGGCCGTCGATCCGTCGCTGTTCCGCCGCGCGATGACGAACCTGCTGATCAACGCGATCCAGCATTCGGCGCCCGGCGCGACGGTGAACGTGACGATCACGCGCCGCGACACGCTCGTCGACATGGCCGTCTCGAACCCCGGCGAGCCGATCGATCCCGTGCAGCGTTCGCACGTGTTCGAACGCTTCTACCGGCTCGAGGAAGCGCGCGCGAACAGCAAGGAAAACCACGGCCTCGGCCTGTCGATCGTCAAGGCCGTGGCCGAGATGCACGGCGGCAGCGTGTTCGTCGCGTGTTCGGGCGGCGTCAATACGTTCGGCTTCTCGGTGTCGACGCAACCCTGCGCGGGCGGCCCGCTGCGCCCGGGCGATGCCGCCGGCGCGGCCGATCCGCACGCGACGCAGCCGGCGCACGCGCCGCGCGCGTTGCACTGACGGCGGCCGCGCGCCGCCGAGGGCAGTTTTCTTCAATACGGGCCGGCGCAGCTCCCGTAGTCTCGATGCGACTTTCGACATTTCGCATGGAGACACCTGATGAGCATGCTGGTTTCGATGGCCGCGTTCGCGCTCGCCTCGTCGATCACCCCCGGTCCCGTCAACATCGTCGCGCTCAGTGCCGGCGCACGCCACGGCCTCGGCGCGAGCCTGCGCTATGCGGCCGGCGCGACGCTCGGCTTCGTCGCGCTGTTCCTGCTGATCGGCCTCGGCCTGCACGCGGCGCTCGTGCGCTGGCCCGTGCTGACGACCGCGACGCAGTGGTCGGGAATCGCGTTCCTGCTCTATATGGCGCTGCGGCTCGCGCTCGATGACGGCCGGCTGGCGGCCGACCCGGACGTGGCCGGCCCGTCGGCGGCGGCCGGCGCGGCGATGCAGTGGCTGAATCCGAAGGCGTGGCTCGCGTGCGTGGCCGCGATGGGCGCGTATGCGGCCGATGGCGACCGCACGCAGGTCTGGTTATTCGCCGCGCTGTATCTGGTGATCTGTTTCGCGTCGATCGCGTGCTGGGGATATGCGGGCGCGTCGCTGCGGCACCGGCTCGCGAACGCGCGGCGCATGCGCGTATTCAACCGGTTGATGGCATTGCTGCTCGCGGGCAGCGCACTCTTTCTGCTCGACGTCTAGCCGGCCGGCCTGCGGATCAGCCGCTGCCACGCATCGACAGCGCAAGCGCAGTCGCGCCCTGCCGTTCAGTTCATCGCGCTACGGTACTGCCCGGGCGTCGCGGCCGCGATCCGCCGGAACGCGCGCTGGAAATGCGCCTGGTCCGCGAAACCCGCGTCGAGCGCGACCTCGGCGATCGGCCGCCCACGGCGCAGCTCCGTGCGCCCGTACTGCACGCGGCGATCGATCAGGAACGCATGCGGCGTCATCCCGTAGCGCGCGTTGAATGCGCGGATCAGGTACGACGGCGACAGGTCGGCCGCCGCGCAGATCGCATCGAGCGTGACGCCCTCGCGGCAATGCGCGGCGATGTAGTCGGCCGCTCGCGCGAGCTTGGCGTTGTCGTCCGCGGGCCGCAGGCCGGGCAGCTCGCGATCGAGCGCGCCGTGCAGTTGCGTGAAGAATTCGATCGCCGCGCTCTCCTTGCCGAGCGGATCGACGCCGGACGACACGAGCGTGCGGTAGAAGCCGCCAAATTGCGCGAACAGGTCGCGCCGCTCCGTCAACTTCGGCGAAAACCCGTGAAAATCGCTGTTCGGATCGCGGCCCAGCGAGTGCTGCAGCCGCGCGAGCCACGGCACGTCGACGTAGACCATCCGGTACGCCCATGCGTCGGGGCCATACGGATTGCACGCGTGCACCTGCTCCGGATCGATGATCACGAGCACGCCGCGCCCGACATGCGCGTTCGTCGCGCCGTTCACGTAGGTGCTCGTGCCGCCGACGATCGCGCCCAGCGAAAACGTGTCATGCGTATGCTTCGCGTAGCAGATCGCGCGCCCGTCGTCGACGGTGCGCGCCTCGATGAATGGCAGCGCGGCATCGCGCCAGAACGGCGACGGCACGGCGGATCGGTTGGTGGGACGGCTCACGCGGCGGGCTCCTGGTTCGGGCGGCGAACGCTCACCGTACAAGACTGTGCGGGCCGATGCAACCGACGCCTTGCACCTTCGATGCCGGATCGCGCGGTTTGGCCTAAGCTTTGAATTCCGCCCGCCGCGGCGAGCGCGGCGACTCCCGTTCACTCCTCTCCCGTCACACTCATGCACATCGATCTGAAAGGCAAGACCGCGGTCGTCACCGCCTCCACCGCCGGCATCGGGCTCGCGATCGCCAAAGGGCTCGCGCGCGCCGGCGCGCGTGTCGTCGTCAACGGCCGCAGCGACGCATCGGTACAGTCCGCGCTCGCGCAACTGCGCGCCGCCGTGCCCGGCGCGAGCGTCGACGGTGTTGCCGCCGACCTGTCCGACGCAGCCGGCGTCGCGCGCGTCACGCAGCACACGCCCGATGCCGACATCCTCGTCAACAACGCGGGCATCTACGGCCTGAAGGCGTTCTTCGACATCGACGACGCCGAATGGGAACATTACTTCCAGATGAACGTGATGTCCGGCGTGCGGCTCGCGCGGCATTACCTGAAAGGGATGATCGAACGCAATGCCGGACGCATCGTGTTCATTTCGTCGGAATCGGGCCTGAACATCCCGGTCGACATGATTCACTACGGGTTCACGAAAACCGCGCAACTGTCGATCGCGCGCGGTCTTGCGAAGCTCGCGGCCGGCACCCAGGTGACCGTCAACTCGGTGCTGCCGGGGCCGACGCTGTCGGAAGGCGTGCGCGCGCTGCTGAAGGAAACGGCCGACGAAACGGGCCGCAGTGTCGAAGACGTGGCCGTGGATTTCATACGCGAACATCGCGCGAGCTCGATCATCCAGCGACCCGCGACGCCCGAGGAAGTCGCGAACCTGGTCGTGTACGTGTGCTCGCCGCAGGCTTCGGCGACCACGGGTGCGGCGTTGCGCGTCGATGGCGGCGTGGTCGATACGCTCGCCTGACAGCCGGGCGCGGCGTGCCGCCGCGCTAGCGCGAAGCGGCCTTGTCCGGCTGGAGCGTGCCCTTGCGGTCGGCGTCCATGCAGGAATCGAAGCCGTATTGCGTAACGACGCCGGCCTTGTCGAATACGACGAAGTAAGGCCGGTGATCGTTGCCGTGCTCGATGAAGTAGTTGTAGCAGACGCCGCTGCCGTTGCGGACCATCCATACGCTGCGCGGGTTGCCGCCGGCGCGGACGACGTCGGCGCGCGTCGCGCCATGCCGCGATGCGGCCCGCGCGAGCGGCGTGCGCGAATACGAGAACGGTAGCCACGAGTCGAACCACGCGCAGCCATGCAACATCAGGCAACCGGCGGCCAGGGACAGCGCCGCTGCAGGACGGGACATCGGAATCAATCGCATGCTTGGGGAAATCTGCTGCGCCATGCCGGCGTGATCGAAAGCCCCATGCTACTAGACCTTTGGGTCCGGATCGAAAAGAAATATAGAGATCCCTATACGAACCCCTGCCTTGCATGCCCGTGCGCAAGCCGGATCGTCGCCCCGGCGCATGCTTGCACGCGCATCCATCCCGTCGCGCCGATGCATCGAATCGGCGCGACGGCGAGCGTCGTCACGCGATCCATTCGGCCCACAGCATCGTCAGCACCGTCATCAGCGCGGGGCCGACGAACAGCCCGATCAGGCCGAACGTCTCGGCGCCGCCGAGGATGCCGAACAGCACGAGCAGGAACGGCAGCCGCGCCGAACTGCCGATCAGCACCGGCCGCACGAAGTGCTCGGCGACGAACACGACGACGAAACCGAGCACCGCCACCACGACGGCCCACACGGTCGCACCCTGCACGAACAGCCAGAGCGCCGCGCCGCAGAACACGACCGGCGCGCAGAACGGCAGCATCGCGGCAATCGCCGTGACGAGGCCGAGCAGCGCCGCATGCGGCACGCCCGCGAGCGCATAGGCGATGCCGAGCAGCGCGCCCTCGCCGAGCCCGACGACGACGAGCCCCGTCACCGTGCCGTACACGGCCTTGACCATCCGGTCGATCAGTTCCGCGCCGTTGCGGCCGAACGCGCGCTGCGCGCCCTGCAGCAACGCGCCCGACAGCTTGTGGCCCGCGCGCAGGATCACGAACAGCGTGACGAGCATGAAGCCGAATTCGAGCAGCACATGCGCGAGTTTCGTGCCGAACTGCCGGCCGAACGCGAGGAATTTCTCGCTGCTGACGCCATGCATCGCGCTGGACGCATGCAGCGGATGACCGAGATTGGCCTGCCACCACTCGGCGATCTGCACCGAGCCGTAAGGCAGCCGGCTGACGACGTCGGGCAGCGGAATGCCGTTGTCCTGGATCGTACGCAGCCACTCGCGCAGGTCGTGCGCCTGCCCGACCGCCTGGGTCGCCGCGACGGCGATCGGCAACACGACGAGCAGCGAAATCGCCGCCGTGATGACGAGCGCGATGACCGTTGGCCGGTTGCGGAACAGCCGGTGCGATTCGAAGCGTTTCAGCAGCGGCCACATCGCGATGGCGATCACGCAGGCCCACGCGATGGCGGGAATGAAGTCGCGGATCACCCACAGCGCAAGCACCAGCAGCGCCGCATACAGCACGACGCGGGCGATCTGCTGCACGCGTGGCCGCGCGGCGGACTCGTGAGACGACGGGACATGTGCGCCCATGAAACCTCTATCGAAATGGAAAAATGGCGGCTCGCGCAGGCAACCTGCCTGCACGAACCGCCATTCTATCCATCGGCGCCGGATCGGCGGCGCGCGTCATGCGCGGGCCGCCCCGGCGCTACGTTGCCGCGCCCGCTCAGGCCACCTTGTCGGCGATCCGGTAGCGTTCGAGCCAGTGCGCGTACGGCGCGGGCAGCGTCCACGACGGACGCTCGACGCCGAGCTGCTTCGCCGCGTAGTACGGCCAGTGCGGATCGGCGAGATGCGCGCGGCCGACCATCACGAGATCGAGCTGCTCTTCGGCCACCACGCGGTTCGCCAGTTGCGGCGTGTCGATCCCCCACGCGGACGACACCGGCAGCCCGGCCTCGCGGCGCACGCGCTCGGCGATCGGCGCGAGGAACGCCGGGCCCCACGGAATCCGTGCGTCGGGCGTCGTGAAGCCGACCGACACGCTCAGCATGTCGAGCCCTTCCTGCTTCATCCGCTGCGTGAGCGCGATCGACTCGGCGAGCGTTTCTTCGTCGCGGCCGTCGTATTCGATCACGCCCAGGCGTGCCGTCAGCGGCAGATGCTCGGGCCATACCTTGCGGACGGCTGCGAGCGTGTCGACGAGGAAACGGCCGCGATTCTCGGCCGAACCGCCGTATTCGTCGCCGCGCCGGTTCGAATGCACCGAGAAGAAGCTCTGGCCGAGATAACCGTGCGCGAAGTGCAGTTCGAGCCATTCGAAGCCCAGGTCGCGCGCACGCTTCGCCGCTGCGACGAAGTCGGCCTGTACGCGGGCGATGTCGTCGTGCGTCATCTCACGCGGCACCTTCGGCAGGTGCGCGCCGAACGGCACGGCCGACGGCGCGATGGTCTGCCAGCCGCGCGGATCGCCGTCGGCGATATGGTCGTCGCCTTCCCACGGACGGTTCGCGCTCGCCTTGCGGCCCGCGTGTGCGATCTGGATGCCGGGCACCGCGCCGGCCGCCTTGATCGCCGCGACCGACGGCGCGAACGCTTCGGCCTGCGCATCGTTCCACAGCCCCGCGCAGCCCGGCGTGATGCGCCCTTCCGGCGACACGGCCGTCGCTTCCGCGATCACGAGGCCCGCGCCGCCGCGCGCGATGCCGGCCAGATGCACGTGATGCCAGTCGTTGACGACGCCGTCTTCGGCGACGTACTGGCACATCGGCGGCACCGCGATGCGGTTGCGCAGCGTGACATCCTTGAGTTTGAACGGTTCGAACAGGGCTGACATCCACGACTCCTTTGCTTGGTTCTGCAAAACGACTGGGAACTCGCCGCGCGACGCGCACGGCGCAACGATTCGGGCCGTCGGCGGGCCGGCTGCGCCCGGCGACGGATACGGAACGGCGCCGGCCCGGCCGGCGCCAGGTGCTTACCGCTGGCCGAGCTTCGCGAGCAGCGCCTCGGCAGCGGGCGCCGACGACGCGGGGTTCTGCCCCGTGATCAGCAGCCCGTTGGTGACGACATGCGGCGCCCAGTCGGCGCTGCGCTCGAATTGCGCGCCGTTGGTCTTCAGCATGTCCTCGACGAGGAACGGCACGACTTCCGTCAACTCGACGGCCGCTTCCTCGCTGTTGGTGAACCCCGTCGCGCGCTTGCCGCGCACGACCGATTCGCCGGTCGCCGGGTTCTTCACGTGACGCAGCACGCCCGGCGCGTGGCAGACGGCCGCGACCGGCTTGCCGGCCGCGAGCGTGCGCTCGATCAGGCCGATCGAATGCAGATCCTCGGCGAGATCCCACAGCGGGCCATGGCCGCCCGGGTAGAACACCGCGTCGTAGTCGTCCGCCGACACGTCGGCCAGCTTGCGCGTCGAAGCAAGTTCGGCCTTGGCCGCCGGATCGGCGTCGAAGCGGCGCGTCGCGTCGGTCTGCGCGGCCGGATCGTTGCTTTTCGGGTCGAGCGGCGGCTGGCCGCCCTTCGGCGACGCCAGCGTCAGCTCGACGCCCGCATCCTTGAACGCGTAGTACGGCGCGGCCAGTTCCTCGAGCCAGAAGCCGGTCTTCTTGCCGGTGTCGCCGAGCGTGTCGTGCGAGGTCAGGACAACCAGAATCTTCATGATCGAATCTCCTTCGAAAATGGGGGGAACGGGGCCGCGCGGCCCGGCATCGGCCGGCACGGCACGCCTGTCGGTTAGTCAGATACGGCGCGCCAACGTGCCGCTCGCGACGCCAAAATACCGCCCGACCTATTAGACCAGTCGTCTAGAAGAAATCCGAAAAAAACGACGGCGTCTCGCTGCATGTTCAGCATCGCAGGGCGATATGGCATTTTCGCGTCCGCGTTGCCCGAGCCGGGAGGCGTCGTCGCATTCATGAGGACGGATGATATCCGCTGATTAGACCGGTCGTCTAGAGAACGGGCATTCATCCCTGCACGCGTCATGGCCTTTTCGGCCGGGCGCGATCCGGCAACGTCCGCCACCGATCGCGCCCTGCCCGGGTCCGTCGCGCCGGCTAGCCGCGCACCGGGCCGTCGGTATCGCCGGCCTCGATTACCGGCGCCTCGAGCCGATGCTCGCGTACGCCGTCGTCCAGCCGCCTCAGCATCAATTCCGCCAGCGCGCGCCCCGATGCGTGCCCGGTCGGCTGCATGACCGCCGTCACGCGATGCGGATGCGCGAGGTCCGGCGGCACGCCGTCATAGACGATCAGCGACAGGTCCTGCCCCAGGCGCAGCCCGCTGTCCACGAGCGCCCGAAACGCGCCGCCGCCCGCGAGATTGTTGTCGACCAGCAGCGCCGTCGGCCGCTCGGCGCGCGCGAGCAGCGCCCGTGCGGCCTGCAGCCCGCCGTCGTGCGTAAACGGACCCTCGACGAGCAGCGCCGGATCCGGCGCGATACCGGCTTCGTGCAATGCCGACAGATAGCCTGCGCGACGCTGCGCGGCGAAATTCAGCGCCAGCGGCGCGCTGATCATTGCGATGCGCCGATGCCCGAAACCGATCAGCCGACGGACGGCATCGCGCGCGCCCGCCTCGTTGTCGAAATCGAACCACGCATACGGCTCGGCAGCTTGCGTGCGGCCGTACGCGACGTACGGAAACGCGCTCGACTGCAGGTAGGCGATGCGCGGATCGTCGACGAGCGTACGCGCGACGATCAGCCCGTCGACGAGCTTGCCGTCGACGATCCGCCGATAGGTGTCGAGTTCCGCATTCGGTCGCGCAGACGCGATGATGAAATCGAGATTGCGCTCGGCGAGCCGCTCGGTGATGCCCGCGACGACCTCGCCGAAACGCGGATCGCCGAGATCGCCCGCACCGAACGGATAGACGATCCCGATCACGTCGGCCCGCCCGGTCGCCAGCCGGCGCGCGGTCGGATCCGCCACGTAGCCCATTTCCCGTGCAGCCTTCGCCACGCGTTCGCGCGTCGCCTCGCTGACGTCGTCGTAACCGTTCAACGCGCGGCTGACCGTCGTGCGCGACAGCCCGAGCGCATCCGACAGCGCCTTCAGATTCACCTTCACCGTCGCTCCTCGCATTCGCCGGTCCGCCCGGTCGTCCGGAGGCCCGGACGCCGGAGGCCCGGACGCCCCGATCGGGTAATTATTTCCATTTGGTAAGTATTACCGTCAAATAAATATCTTTTGCGTTCCAAACCGGTTTGAAATAGCATCCAAACCGGTTTGGACATCGATGCCCACTTAGCCGTTCACTTTCACTTTCCCAGGAAACAACGACGAGATGAAACACTTTCCCCTGTTCCGTTCGCCCGCGACCAAACGTTTGCTCCTCGCTGGCGGCGCACTCGCCGCCTTCGCGTCCGTCGCGCACGCGCAGTCCGGCGGCACGGGCGCGCCGGTGCCCACGCCCCATACGCAGCAGGCCTACGATCCCGAAGGCAACTTCACGATGCGCTGGACCCGCGCGGACATCCGCCAGATCGTCGCGCAGTCGCACACGGCCGGCGCCGACAGGAATTCGCTGCCGCAAGCGCTGACGATGCCGGACATCCCGCAGGATTTCCCGCTGATCAATTCGAACGTGTGGGTCTGGGATACCTGGCCGCTGGCCGACCTGCGCGCGAACCAGCTCAGCTACAAGGGCTGGGAAGTGATCTTCTCGCTCACCGCCGATCCGCATGCGGGCTACACGTTCGATGACCGCCACGTCCATGCGCGCATCGGCTTCTTCTACCGCCGCGCGGGCGTCCCCGCGTCGCAGCGGCCCGCGAACGGCGGCTGGACCTGGGGCGGCCACCTGTTCCCGGACGGCGCGAGCGTCAAGGTGTTCGGTACCTCGCCGATGACCAATAACGCCGAATGGTCGGGCTCCGCGCGCCTCACGCACGGCGACAACGTCAGCCTCTACTACACCGCGACGTCGTTCAACCGCTCGGCGCCCGGCGGTGCCGACATCACGCCGCCGCAGGCGATCATCACGCGCGCCGACGGCCACATCCACGCCGACGACAAGCACGTGTGGTTCAGCGGCTTCGACGACCACAAGGCGCTGCTGCAGCCGGACGGCAACTACTACCAGACGGGCCAGCAGAACACCTACTTCTCGTTCCGCGATCCGTTCGTGTTCACCGATCCCGCACACCCGGGCAAGACCTACATGGTCTTCGAAGGCAATACGGGCGGCCAGCGCGGCGCCCGCACCTGTACCGAAGCCGATCTCGGCTATGCGCCGAACGATCCGTACAAGGAAGACCTCAACGCGGTGATGAACTCGGGCGCAGTGTATCAAAAGGCCAACGTCGGCCTGGCGGTCGCGACGAACCCGCAACTGACCGAGTGGAAGTTCCTGCCGCCGATCCTGTCGGCGAACTGCGTCGACGACCAGACCGAGCGTCCGCAGATCTACCTGAAGGACGGCAAGTACTACCTGTTCACGATCAGCCACCGTACGACGATGGCCGCGGGCGTCGACGGGCCGGACGGCGTGTACGGCTTCGTCGGCAACGGCATCCGCAGCGACTTCCTGCCGCTGAACGGCGGCAGCGGCCTCGTGCTCGGCAACCCGACCGATTTCTCCGCACCGGCCGGCGCACCGTATTCGCAGGATCCGAACCAGAACCCGCGCGAATTCCAGTCGTATTCGCATTACGTGATGCCAGGCGGGCTCGTCGAATCGTTCATCGATGCGATCGGCGCGCGTCGCGGCGGCACGCTCGCGCCGACGGTGAAGGTCAACATCAACGGCGCGTCGACGGCGGTCGACCGCGCGTATGGACGCGGCGGGCTCGGCGGTTACGGCGACATCCCGTCGAACCTGCCCGCGACGGGCGCCGGCCACAACGACGGCCCGGGCACCCGTCCGTAACGGTTCCGTTACGGTCGCAGCGGGTACCGCCCGCAAGCGTTGAGGCGGCGCACATCGCGCGTGTCGCGTGCGCGCCGCCCCTTTTTTCTTTCGCAGATCGCGCGTGCCGCCGTCGCAAGCGGCATGCGCCCTCCTTTCCCGCTTCGCGCGACGGAGCACCGGACCCCGCATGAGATCGACGTTTTTCCGCTTTTCCTTCCGGATCGCCCGGCTGCTGCTCGCGTGTGCGGCGGGCGCGGCCTGCACGCAGGCCGCCGCCGCGCCCTGCGGCACATCGCCCGAAAACGGCACGCCGCAATGGCGCCCCGCGCTGCATTACACGCCGCAGCGCAACTGGATGAACGATCCGAACGGCCTCGTCTACGACAACGGCCGCTACCACCTGTTTTATCAGTACAACCCGGCCGGCAACGACTGGGGCAACATGTCGTGGGGCCACGCGACCAGCGCCGATCTGGTTCACTGGCGCGAGCAACCGGTCGCGATGCGCGCGAACGCCACCGAGGAAATCTTCTCCGGCTCGATCGTCGCCGACACGCACAACACGTCGGGCCTCGGGTCGCCAGGCACGACACCGCTGGTTGCGCTCTACACGAGCGTCTACAAGGACGGCTCGGGTCACGCGCCCGGCACGCAGGCGCAGTCGCTCGCCTACAGCGTCGACCACGGCACGACGTGGCAGCCCTACGCGCACAACCCGGTGCTCACGCTCGATCCCGAATCGAAGCAGTTCCGCGACCCGAAGGTGTCGTGGTACGCGCCGGGACGCTACTGGCTGATGACGACGGTCGTCGCCGACGCGCATGTCGTCAAGCTCTATCGCTCCGACGACCTGATCCATTGGTCGTTCCTGAGCGACTTCACGTTACCGGACGTGCCGCACGCAGGCGCACTATGGGAGATGCCCGACCTCGTGCCGCTGCCGCTCGACGGCGATGGTCGACACATCAAGTGGGTGATGATCGTCAATGTGAATCCGTGGTCGATCGCGGGCGGCTCGGGCGCGATGTATTTCGTCGGCGACTTCGACGGCCGCACGTTCACGCCCGATCGTGTCGCGCCGGCCGGTTCCGATCCCGTCCAATTCCGCTGGGTCGATCACGGCGCCGACTTTTATGCCGCCGGCACCTTCTCGGGCGCGCCCGGCACCCGGCCGGTCGCGATTGCGTGGATGAGCAACTGGGATTACGCGGCAAAAGTGCCGACGACGCCGTGGCGCGGCGCGACGACCCTGCCGCGCGAGCTGGCGCTGGAGACGATCGACGGCGAACCCCGGCTCGTCGTCACGCCGGCCGCCGCGTTCGACGCGTGGACGGACGGTCGGCCCGCCGTGCACGAAGGCGAGCTCGCCGTCGAGTCCGCCACGCGCGAGCTGTCGGCTGCGACGCGCGGCGTCGTGCAACGCATCACGGTGACGATCACGCCGCAGCGCGCGGCGCGCGCCGGTCTCATCGTCCGGCGCTCGGCGGACGGCACGACCGGCACCCGGATCGTGTACGACACGGCGAAACGCATGCTGACGCTCGACCGCTCGCAGTCAGGTGAAACGAATTTCGCCGGTACGTTCAGCCGCGAGCACATCGTCGACCTGCCGCTTGAGCACGGGCAACTGCGGCTCGAAATCGTCGTCGATCGCGGGTCGGTCGAAGTGTTTGCGAACGGCGGTCGCGTCGCGCTCACCGACCTGATCTTTCCGCCGCTCGACGCGGATCGCGTCGCGGTGTTTGCCGAGCATGGCCGCGCGACGTTCTCCGGGCTCACGGTGACGCGGCTCGACGGGCGCGGCGAGCCGCGTGACGCTTGCACGTCGCGATAGCCTCGCAGGCGACGACGCGGGCCGCCCGCCTGCCCGACGTCGCGTCGGGCGCGGGCCGCCCTGCCGGCTTCCCGGCTCAGAGCAACCCCATCCCGCCCGACGCGATGATCTCCGCGCCGACGATGAACGCGGATTCCGCCGCGCTGAGGTGCAGCACCGTCGACGCGATTTCGTCCGGCGTGCCGAACCGGCCGATCGGGACCAGGCCCTTGATCTTCGCGGCCGTCTCGTCGAGCGTCGCCGCATCGAGCCCGAGCTTGCCGTACAGCGGCGTCTGAACGGGCCCCGGGCTCACGACGTTCACGCGCACGCCGTGCGGCAGCAGTTCCGTCGACAGCGTCTTCGCGAACGAATTGACGGCCGCCTTGCTCGCCGCGTACACCGACGAGCCGGGCATCCCGATGTGCGCGTTGATCGAGCCGTTGATCACGATCGATGCGCCGCGGTTCAGCAGCGGCACCAGCGACTGGATCTGGAAATACGCGCCCTTCACGTTGGTGTTGAACACGAGGTCCCACATGGCCTCGTCGCTATCCGCGAACGGCGCGAGTTTCGCGACGCCCGCGTTGATGAACACGGCGTCGAGCCGCGCGCCCGCCGTCGCGATCGCGTCCGCCAGCGCGCGGGCCGACGCGACGCTGCCGGCCTCGTTGCGGATCGCGAGCGCGCCTTCGCCGAGCGTTTGCCGTGCGGCTTCCAGCGTCTGCGCGTCGCGCCCGGTGATGATGACCCGCGCGCCTTCGGCCGCGAATGCTTTGGCGGCCGCGAGGCCGATGCCGCTGTTGCCGCCCGTGACGAGGACCGTTTTTCCTTCGAAGCGTTGCATGATGTTCTCCTGTGAACCGGTGAGTTGACCGTGAACACAGGATGCGCGCGGCGTTCGGCGTAGCCGTACGACGGGCGCGACGAACACGTTCGAAAACGTCGAACATGTTTGAGTGGGCGTGATCAGCCGGCCACGTCGATCCCGTCGAGCAACCGCTGCGCGAGTCTCGGCTCGTGCAATTGCTCGAGCCACCATTGCAGCGCACGGCCATCGCGGTCGCTGTGCCACGCGACATACAGCAGGTTCGGTTCGCGCGGGTTGGTCGTCTGTTTTTCGACGAGTTCGCCGCGCGCGAGCAGCGACGCCACGCGCCGGCGCGGCACCCAGCCGACGCCGAGCGCATCGCGCTGCGCGAGGATCTTCGCGCGCATCGACGGCACCGCGAGCACGGCCTGCCCGCCGAGCAGGCCATACGCGCGTCCGGCCGCGCGCCGCGACGAATCGGCGACGACGACCGCGCGATGCGCGCCGATCGCGTCACGCGTCAGCACGTCGCTCACCGACGCAAGCGGATGGCGCGGCGACACCGCGAACACCCACTCCATCGCGCCCAGCTCGAACCATTTGAGGCCCGGAATCGCCGGCGGCTCGTTGGTCGCACCGACGACCAGATCCGCGCGACCGTCGCGCAGCGCTTCCCAGGTGCCGCCGAGCACTTCGTGCGTGAAGCGCAGCGACACGCCCGAATCGAGCGCGTCGAACGCACGGACGACCGGCAGCAGCGTGTCGAACTCCAGCACCTCGTCGCTGACGATCCACAGCCGGTCCTCCCAGCCGCTCGCGACCTGCCGCACGCGCTGCGTCAGCCGCGCGACGTCCAGCGCCAGCCGCGACGCTTCATCGGCCAGCAATTGTCCGGCCGGCGTGAGCTTCAGCCGGTAGCCGCGCCGGTCGAACAACAGCGCGTCGAAACGCGTTTCGAGCTGGCGCGCGGCGTGCGACACGGTCGACGGCGCCTTGCCGAGGCGCGCGGCGGCACGCGACAGGCTGCCGGTCGCGCGGATCGCGTCGAGCAGCGCAAGTTCGTCTTCGGACAGCATGGGGCGCTCCGGTGTGGGGTTGGTCTGGGGTTGTGATGGCTCCGGTGGATCGTAAGGCAGTGGCAAGCGGCGGTCCAATCGGATGGCGTTCGATGCAGCGGATGGGTGGGCAGGTGTCGGGCAAACGTCGCTTCATTCGGCGTTCCGCTCGAATGGCCCGCCGGTTTCGCCGGTTTCGCCGGTTTCTAACGCTCGATCACCGCTCCCACCCTCCGGTTCCCCGCCCCCACACCGCGTCGAACGCAACATCCCGCCAACCCGAATCCGCGCGCCGGCGGCATACTGGCGGCACACCAGTTTCGGCAAAACAGCACAAACCGAGGTAACCACTGCGATGGACATCGCGATCCGCATCGAAGGCCGCCACGACCTGACAGGGCAAATCTTCCGGCAACTGCGCACTGCGATCGTCGACGGGCGCCTGGCAGCCGGCGCCCGGCTGCCGTCGACGCGCGATCTCGCGAAGCAGCTCGGCGTATCGCGCAAGACGACGCTCGACGCGTTCGAGCGTCTCGTCGCCGAGGGCTACCTGAATACGCGTGCGGGCGACGGCACGTTCGTCGCCGATGGCCTCGCGCGCGTGCCGCATGCCGCGGCCATGTCGGCACCGTCGCTCGTCGAGGACACGCCGCGCATCGACGCGGTCGACGCGCGCGCGCTGTGGAACGACCTGCCCGACGCGCTCGCGATGCCCGCGCCGCAGGATTCGCCCGGCTTCGACTTCCGCGGCGGCGTGACCGACAAGACACTGTTCCCGTTCGACGCATGGCGGCGCTGCCTGCACCACGCGCTGCGCCAGCAGGCACGCGGCCCCGGCCAGTATCACGCCCCGGCCGGCGATCCGCAGTTGCGCGGCGCGATCGCGCGCTACGTCGCGTTCAGCCGCGCGGTCGCCTGCAGTTGGGACGACGTGCTCGTCACGCAAGGCGCGCAACAGGCGCTCGATCTGCTCGCGCGCGTCGTCGTGCGGCCCGGCGACGTGGTCGCGGTCGAGGATCCCGGCTATCCGCCGGCGCGCGCCGCGTTCGCGTCGCTCGGCGCGACGGTGATCGGCGTGCCGGTCGACGCGCACGGTCTCGTCACGGAACGGCTGCCCGACGAAGCGCGCCTCGTCTACGTGACGCCGTCGCACCAGTTCCCGCTCGGGATGCCGATGACGCTGGAGCGGCGCATCGCGCTGCTCGAATGGGCGCAGCGCCGCCGCGCGGTGATCATCGAGGACGACTACGACGGCGAGTTCCGCTTCGAAGGCCGGCCGGTGGAATCGCTGAAGAGCCTCGACCGGACGGGCCTCGTCGCGTACGTCGGCACGTTCTCCAAGACGATCTTTCCCGAACTGCGGATCGGTTACGCGATTCCGCCGCGCGCGCTGCGCGGCGCGCTCGCCAAGGCGAAGCAGATCGTCGACTGGCACACCTGCACGCTGACGCAGGCGGCGCTCGCGCGCTTCATGCTCGAAGGCGATTTCGCGCGGCACCTGAAGCGCGTGCAGAAGCACTACGATGCGCGCCGCAAGATGCTGATCGCGCATCTGCGCGGTGGACTCGCGCCGTGGTTCGACGCGATCGTGCCGACCGCCGGCATCCACCTCGCCGCGCACCTGAAGCCTGGGCTCGACGAAGCGGCGCTGGTCCGCGCGGCGCGCACGCAGGACATCGGCCTGTACGGCATCTCGGCGTTCCACGTCGGCGTGCCGGTCCGCGCGGGGTTGCTGTTCGGCTATGGCGGGATCGACGCGCCGCGCATCGACACGGCACTCGCGAAGCTGGCCGGGCTGCTGGGTGCCGGCAGCGTCGGCGCACCGGCACTGGTTACCTGATTTTCCAAACAATTGGTTATTCAAGAAGGCCAATCAACGTCTTAAAGTGGGTCCTGTCGCGCCGCCGGGCGCACCAACCGAACAAGGACCCGCCATGCAACCGCGCCTGAACTTCTATGCCGCCAGCCCGAATGCGATCAAGGTGATGCGCAACGCCGAGGAATTCCTCGCGAAGAGCTCGATCGAGAAGCCGCTCGCCGAACTCGTCCGCCTGCGCGCGTCGCAGATCAACGGTTGCGCGTTCTGCGTCGACATGCACACGACCGACGCGCGCAAGGGCGGCGAAACCGACCGCCGTCTTGCGACCGTCGTCGCATGGCGCGAAACGCCGTTCTTCACCGAGCGCGAACGCGCGGCGCTGGAATGGACCGAGGCGCTGACGCTGGTCGCCAGCAATCACGTGCCCGATGCCGTCTGGGAAGCCGTGAAGCCGCACTTCAGCGACGAGGAGCTGTTCGACCTGTCGGTGCTGATCGCGACGATCAACTCGTGGAACCGCTTTGCGATCGCGTTCCGCAAGATGCCCGAGTAAGGCGCCGACGATGATCCGCTCCACGCTCCGTCGAGCCGCCCTGTGCGCGGGGCTCGCGCTCGGCGCCGCACTGCCGGCCGCCGCCCATGCGCACGACGCCGGCGACAACGTGCACGCGATCATGCGGCAAGCCGTGCCCGAAGCGCCCGGCAAGCTCGTCGTCGTCGCGACCGTCGACTATGCGCCCGGCCAGGCTTCCGAAGCGCACCGGCACCTCGGCTCGGTGTTCGCGGTCGTGTCGAAAGGCGAAGTACTGTCGCAGGTCAACGGCGGCCCGCTGCATCGCCATCGCGCCGGCGAAGGCTGGTACGAGCCGCCCGGCTCGCGCCACCAGGTGTCGCGCAACGCGAGTGCGACCGAGCCCGCGCAGCTCGTCGTGTTCGGGCTGACCGGCGAACACGCGCCGCTGAAGTCGCCGATCGATCAGTGACGACGTTTCGGGGGTGCGTGCCGTGTCAGGCCCGCGCCTCCGATTCGCGACCGGTTTTCCCGCCGGGTCCGTGCGGTTTCTCCGCCGCTTTTCGCTGTTCCCCTCCGCCGTTTCCCCATTAGCCGCTCCCTACACTCCGCCGCCGGCACACCGCGCGCCGCCGCGTCATCTCCCTGCCCGTCCGCGCCGCCATTCGACGCGCGTCCGATCGCGATCAACGCAGGCGAAAACCCTTTCTTGAAATTAACTAACTCATCAATTAGCGTCGTCTGCATGAACGCGAAATCCACCGTTGCCAGGCCGCGCGGGCGCCGCCCGTCGACGGGCGATTTCGATCTGCGCGACCACATGCTCGACGTCGCGATGCAGTTGTTCGCCGAGCACGGCATCGCCGCGACGACGGTCGCGCAGATCGCCGCCGCCGCCGGCGTCACGTCCGCGATGGTCCACTACTACTTCACGAACCGCGAACAACTGCTCGACGCGATCGTCGAGGAGCGGCTCGCGCAGGTCATCGCGTTCGTGTGGCGACCGACCGAGCCGCGGATCGAGAACGATCCGTTCGCGCTCGTCGCCGAACTCGTCGATCGCTTCTTCGACGTCACGCACCGCATGCCGTGGCTGCCGTCGATCTGGCTGCGCGAGATCGTCCACGAAGGCGGGCTGCTGCGCGAGCGGATGCTCCGGCGCATTCCGCTCGAGCATGTCGGGCGTTTCGCCGAACGCATCCGCGCCGCGCAGCAGGCCGGCACGCTGAACCCTGCGCTCGAACCCGCCTTCCTGTTCCATTCGATCATCGCGCTCGTGATGCTGCCGCTCGCGACCGCAAAGCTGTGGCAAAGCGCGCGCGGCCTGCCGCCGATCGACCGCGACGTGCTGCACCGGCACGTCCGCGCGCTGCTCGGTTCCGGCATGCAGCCGCCGGCCGCCGCGCCGCGTGCCCGGACGCGCTCGCCGCGGAGGCCGTCGTGAACGCGGCCCGCGCGCGGCCGCTCGCGCTGGCCGCCATCGCGCTGCTCGTCGGTTGCGGACGGTCGACGGACCACGGCACAACCTACCAGGGCTATGTCGAAGGCGAATTCGTGTACCTGTCGTCGTCGCAATCGGGCACGCTGACGCAGTTGTCGGTCGCACGCGGCCAGGCCGTCGCCGCCGGCGCGCCGGCGTTCTCGCTCGAAGCCGCGAACGAAGCAGCCGCGCTGCTGCAGGCGCAACATCAACTCGCCGCGGCGCGTGCACAGCTTGCCGACCTGCAGACCGGCAAGCGCCCGCCGGAAGTGGCCGTCACGCAGGCGCAGCTCGTACAGGCCACCGCGCAGGCCGCGCGGGCCGCCGCGCAGCTCGCGCGCGACGAACGCCAGTACGCGGCCGGCGGCCTGTCGAAGCAGCAGCTCGACGATTCGCACACGTCCGCGCAGACCACCGCCGCGCAGATGCGCGAGTTGCGGAACCAGGTCGACGTCGCGCGCCTGCCGGGCCGCGCGCAGCAGGTCGCCGCGCAGGCCGCGCAGGTCGACGCCGCGCAGGCGGCAGTCACCGAAGCGCAATGGAAGCTCGACCAGAAGCGCGTCGCCGCGCCCGCCGCCGGGCGCGTGTACGACACGCTGTACCGCGTCGGCGAATGGGTGCAGGCCGGCAATCCGGTCGTGCAGATGCTGCCGCCGCAAAACCTGAAGGTGCGCTTCTTCGTGCCGGAAGCCGCCATCGCATCGCTCGCGCCGGGGCGCGCGGTCGCGATCCGCTGCGACGGCTGCGCGGCCGACGTGCCCGCGCGCGTCACCTACGTGTCGAGCGAGGCCGAATACACGCCGCCCGTGATCTACAGCAACGAGAGCCGGACCAAGCTCGTGTTCATGATCGAGGCGCGCCCCGCCGTCGCCGACGCGCCGAAGCTGCATCCTGGCCAGCCCGTCGCCGTGGGGGTGCAATGAACGCGCCGGCCGCTCCGTACGCGATCGACGTCGATCGCCTGAACAAGCGCTTCGGCGACAAGCACGTCGTGAAGGACGTCTCGCTGCGCGTCGCGCGCGGCGAGATCTTCGGCTTTCTCGGACCGAACGGCAGCGGCAAGACGACGTCGATCCGGATGATGTGCGGCCTGCTCACACCCGACTCGGGCAGCGGCACCTGCCTCGGCTACGACATCGTGCGCGACAGCGCGCAGATCAAGCGGCGCGTCGGTTACATGACGCAGCGCTTCTCGTACTGGGAAGACCTGTCGATCCGCGAGAACCTCGATTTCGTCGCGCGCGTGTACGGGATGCCCGACCGCAAGGCGGCCGTCGCGCGCACGCTCGACGGGCTCGGCCTCGCGAGCCGCGCGGACCAGCTCACGGGCGCGCTGTCGGGCGGCTGGAAACAGCGCCTCGCGCTGGCCGCGTGCATGCTGCACGAGCCCGAACTGCTGCTGCTCGACGAGCCGACCGCCGGCGTCGATCCGGCCGCGCGCCGCGACTTCTGGGAGGAACTGCACCGGCTGGCCGCGCAAGGGATTTCAGTGCTCGTCAGCACGCACTACATGGACGAAGCCGAACGCTGCCACAAGCTCGCGTATATCGCGTACGGCGAACTGCTCGCGCAGGGCACGTCGGCGGAGATCGTCGCATCGCAGCGCCTGTCGACGCGCACGATCACCGGCGGGCACCTGACCGAACTGTCCGCGCGGTTGCGCACGATGCCGGGTGTCGATCAAACCGTCGTGTTCGGTTCCGCGCTGCACGTGAGCGGCCGCGATCGCGCGCTGCTCGACGCGACGCTCGCGCAGGTCGCGGCGCAGGCGGACGGGAGTGCAACGCTGCAGATCGCGCCGGCCGACACGGGGCTCGAAGACGTCTTCATCTTCATGATGGGCCGCGCATCCGGGCCGCCCGGCGGAGCATCGTCATGAACGCGTGGGCGGGCCTGCGCGAATCGTTCTCGGTCGCGCGCTGGTGGAGCATCGTGCTGAAGGAGTTCCTGCAGTTGCGCCGCGACCGCGTGACGTTCGCGATGATCGTCGGCGTGCCGATCATCCAGCTCGCGCTGTTCGGCTTCGCGATCAACACCGATCCGAAGCACCTGCCGACCGCGGTGATCGTCGCCGATTCGAGCCCGTTCGCGCGCAGCTTCATCGCCGCTATGCGCAATTCCGCGTACTTCGACATCGTCGAGACGCTGCCCGACGAGGCGGCCGGCCGGCATGCGCTCGCCCGCGGCGACGTGCAGTTCGTACTGAGCGTGCCGGCCGATTTCTCGCGGCGGCTGCTGCGCGGCGAACGTCCGTCGCTGCTCGTCGAGGCGGACGCGACCGATCCCGTCGCGACCGCATCGGCGATCGGCGCGCTGCCGGGCCTCGTGCAGCCCGTCGCGGACAAGGACCTGACAGGGCCGCTCGCGCACCTGAACGGCCGCCCGGCCGCGTTCGACGTCGTGCTGCACCGGCTGTACAACTCCGAAGGCATCACGCAATACAACGTCGTGCCGGGCCTGATGGGCGTGATCCTGACGATGACGATGGTGATGATGACGGGCCTCGCGATCACGCGCGAACGCGAGCGCGGCACGATGGAGAACCTGCTCGCGACGCCCGTGCGGCCGCTCGAGGTGATGACGGGCAAGATCGTCCCGTACGTGTTCATCGGGCTGATCCAGGTGTCGATCATTCTCGCGGCCGCGCGGTTCGTGTTTCACGTGCCGTTCGTCGGCGGCGTGTTCGCGATCTACCTGTCCGCGCTGCTGTTCATCGCCGCGAACCTGACGGTCGGCATCACGCTTTCATCACTCGCGCAGAACCAGTTGCAGGCGATGCAGCTCGCGGTGTTCTATTTCCTCCCGAATATCCTGCTGTCGGGTTTCATGTTCCCGTTCGCCGGGATGCCGAAGTGGGCGCAGCTCATCGGCAACCTGCTGCCGCTCACCTACTTCAACCGCCTCGTGCGCGGCATCCTGCTGAAAGGCAACGGGTGGGCCGACCTGTGGCCGTCCGTGTGGCCGGTCGCGCTGTTCACCGTCGTCGTGATGGGCATCGCGCTGCGCTTCTACCGGCGCACGCTCGATTAGGCGCGCACGATGAAACCGGCTTCGCATCGCGCCTCCATCGCTGCCCGCGGCTTTGCGTGGGCCGCCGCTGCGCTGCTCGTCGCCGGTTGCGCGGTCGGGCCGGATTTCCGCACGCCGGATGCGCCGGCCACGCAGCAATACACGCGCGATGAACCGCCCGTCACGACGGCGGCCGCCGGCGGCCCGGCCGGCGACGCGCAGACGTTCGCATCGGCCGTGCACGCGCCGCGACACTGGTGGACCGAGTTCGGCTCGGAACCGCTGAACCGGCTTGTCGACACCGCGTGGCAAAACAGCCCGACGCTCGCCGAGGCCCGCGCGCGGCTCGACGAAGCGCGGCAGGACCATGCGGCCGAAGCCGGTGCGACGATGCTGCCGCGCGTCGACGCGAACCTGTCCGCCACGCGCGAGAAGGTCGACACCACGGCGTTCGGGCTGCCGGCCAACGTGCCGAATCCGGGGCCGTTCACGCTGTACGACGCGTCGGTCAGCGTGTCGTACGTGCTCGACGTGTTCGGCGGCAACCGGCGCGCACTCGAAGCACTGCGCGCGCAGGTCGACTATCGGTCGTACACGCTCGACGCCGCGCGGCTGACGCTCGCGGGCAACGTCGTCGCCACCGCGATCCTGCGCGCGTCGCTCGCGCAGCAGGTCGCGCTCACGCAGCAACTGGTCGACGCGCAGGCGCGGCAGTTGCGCATCGTCGAAGCGCGCTTCGCGGCAGGCGGCGTGTCGCAGGCCGACGTGCATGCGCAACGCGCGCTGCTCGCACAGACACAGGCATCGCTGCCGCCGCTCGCGGCCCGCCTCGCACAGGCCGGCCACCGGCTCGCGATCCTGCTCGGTGTGCCGCCGTCCAGCGCCGTGCTGCCCGACCTCACGCTCGATGCATTCGTGCTGCCGCGCACGCTGCCCGTCACGCTGCCGTCGACGCTCGCGCGCGAACGGCCCGACATCCGCGCGGCGCAAGCCGTGCTGCACCAGGCGAGCGCGAACGTCGGCGTGGCTACCGCAAACCTGTATCCGCGTTTTTCGATTTCGGCGGGGATCGGCTCGGAGCGCACGCGCATCGCGGATATCGTGAGCGGGTTGAATGTCTGGAACGTCGGCCTTGGTCTTGCGCAGCCGCTCTTTCACGGCGGCGAGCTGCACGCGAAGAAACGCGCGGCCGAAGCGGCGTACGACGCCGCGTTCGCGAGCTATCGGGAAACCGTGCTGCAGGCGCTTCAGCAGGTAGCCGACGCGATGCGCGCAGTCGAACACGACGCGGCCGAATTGCAGGCCAGAGACACCGCCGCGCAGGAAGCGGCGGCAAGCAACGCGATTGCCGGCGACCGTTACGCGGTGGGCGGGATCAGCACGTTCGACCTGCTCGACGCGCAGCGGCAGGCGCTGCAGACGGCGCTCGACCGTACTCGCGCGCAGGCCGACCGGCTTGCCGATACGGCGGCGCTGTTTCAGGCGCTGGCGGGGAACTGGATGGATGACTCGGCGCAGTGACCGACAGGAAGGCCGTGACACAGGCCGGATGCTGCCTGGCCAAAGCCAGTCGATGACGAAATGCGCGTAACGCAAATAAGAAATGGACGGCGTCAAGCCGTTTGCACAAACGGCTTGACGATTGAAAGACTATACGGGACGCGGGTTTAGCTCTACTTCGGGCCGCTTTGCGGGAGTGCGGCATTGTGGGCCAGGAGCCACATAAGAGCGTCGCGGCGGAAAGCCGGAGCGTGCGTGCTGCATCGGGAGCGATTGCCAGCAGACGGCGGACGTGCGCCGATCATAGCCCAATCGGCTGTCTCCCTCCAGAACGAAGAACGCGCAGCCTTGGGCTGCGCGTTCGAGGAATAGCCGCCAGCGGAATCCAGCAGCATCAGCTTGGCGTCGGCGGAGCTGCCTTACCCGCGCCCGAGCCACCCTTCCTGAATCCCCTATCCCCCACCATGAAGGCTTCGAGCATGTGCGGGATCAGCGTCGCCGCGTCGACCGCTTCGCCGTAGGTCTGCGCGTTCAGCGCGGCGTAGCGGTCGAGGTCGGCTTTCAGGCTGGCCGGGCAAGCAAAGGTCAGCTTCGTGGATTCCGTTTTCGGTAGCGGCCCGAGCCGCAGCTTGCGCGTCGTCATCGTGAAGCCCCCTGTTGAGGAAAAGCGGCTGGTACGGCCGCAACACCCAATCACGGTTGACGATGATGCGAACCGGCAGACCCGGCCGCTCAGTCAAGGTGGGCTGGATGTCGAGGTTGCGCCGGGTCATCTCATGACCGACCTGATCGATGCTGTCCGGTGCGTGTCGCGCCCGGCGACGATGACGCGATCGCCGTCCTGCCGGTTCTCCGGCGCGGCCAGCTCGGCGCCGACGCCCAGCAGCGTGGTCGACGCCGCACCGGCGAAGACACGATCCCGATGCCAGTCCACGAAGTGGCGTTCTTCGGCCACGGCAAGGAAACAACGCAGATGCCGCAGCTCCATCGTCATTCCCTCCCTGGGGTTTGTGCTGCGCGAGGTTCACCAAGTACCGTCAACGCCTTGAACACGAACAATCCGCCCAAGCCTGCGATCAGGGCCAGCACGATGGCGAACAGCGTGGCGCCTCCCGCCAATCCAAGCCAGTCGATCAGGTAGCCCGCCGCGACCGGCAGCGACCCTGCCGGGATGTAGCCGCCGATGTTGAGCACTGCATTCGCCTCGGCGCGCCGTCCGTCGGGCACGTGCAGGCCAATCAGGGTCAGGCCGCCCAACTGGCCCAGGCCCTGACCGGCACCCGCCAGCAGCGCCGCCGCCAGCAGCATCGGCGCGAGCGAGGCATGTACGGCGATGCCCAGGCTCGCCATCGCCAGTACCGTGGCCGTGGTGCTGCACAGGAAGATCGCGCGTACCGGCCAGTGACGCACCGCGAACTGCACGCCGGTCGCGGTCAAGAACATCGCGCACGCCATGCCGCCGGCGATCATGGGGCTGCGCACGTCGAGCAACCGGGACAACAGCGATGGCCCCAGCGCCAGCACGAACGAGGTTGCCGTGATACCCGGCCCGAAGGTGGCGATGCCGTAAGCCAGATGCCGTCGATTGGTGGCAGGCACCGTGGGCAGCCGAAGCCGAAACGGTTGGCCGCCGGATCGCAGCGGACGCCGCAAGGGCAACAGGCAGGCAACGATCAGCGCACTGCCGAGTGCAACCAACTCGGTGCCGAACACCGGCAGGATCGGACGCGCCAGCGTTTGCGCCAGGCCGCCTGCGAGCAGCGGCCCCAGCCCGGCCCCGAAGACCATCGACACCGAAGCCAGCAGTGCCGCCTGGCGCCTGCGTTCGCTGCCGCCCAGGTCGCCGACCGCCGCCATGCCGGCCGATACCATGATGCCCACGGCAATGCCAGTCAGCAGGCGGGCAATGCCCAACGCCAGCACCGATTGCGCACCGGCGAACAACAGGCAGGCCGTCAGCGCGGCCAGCAGGCCCGGCAGTAACACCGGCTTGCGGCCATAGCGGTCGGACAACTGCCCGGCCACCAGCAAGGTGCCCAGCAGGCCGGCGATGTAGAGGGCGAAGATCACCGTCAGCATGCCGGTGGAGAAACCGAGTTCCTGCTGCCAGTGGACGTACAGCGGGGTTGGCAAATTGGACAGCATGAACACGGCTGTCACCAGCCATGCCGCGCCGAGCATGGAAACCGTCGATGTGCGGCCGGTCATGGCCGGGCCTCTCCGGCGTCTTGTATCGCCGCATCGACCACCCCGACGGGAAACTCCGGCAGCACGTATTCCGCTAGTTCCGCCAGAACTTCGGCGGCGGGACGCCGCAACGGTTTCAGGTTCAACGCGACGTGGGACACCCCTTGCGCCTGTTGCCGCTTCCAAAGGGCGATCAGCGCATTCCTGCCCGTGCGGATGCCGCGGCCGACCTGCAAGGGTGCGTCCGGGTTCTCGTCGAGGTCGAAAAAGACGCCATAGCCGTAAGGCTTGAACACCTGCCCATCGCCGCTGGCACGCCATTGCGCCAGTACGTCGGGCAGGCGGTCGAAGTCGCTTTGATGCCAGATCCAGCCATCCATGTGCTTGGCGAGCCAGTCGACGTCCTGGCCGCAGCGACCGATCGCCAGCGTCGGCAGGCGGCCGCCCACGGGCTTGGGCACCAGGTCGAGGTTTCCATCGAGCCGCCCGTAGTGCGCCGTCTGGTGCATGGGGAAAGGCTGCTCGGTCACGACGCGCAGCAGCGCATGCGCCTCCCGATAGCGTTCCGCCCGGTTATCGTAGGGCTGGGCCAGCGCCGGGTACTCCGTCGCCCGGTCCCCCGTGGACAGCCCCAGCAACAGCCGGCCGCCGGAGAGCTGATCGACGCTGGCCGCCTGCTTGGCGACCAGCACGGGATCGCGCAGGGTCATCACCATGCCGGCCGTGCCGACGGCGATGTGCCGGGTGACCGCTGCCAGCCAGCCGGCATAGACCATCGGATCGTGGATTTGCCCCACGTCCCCGAAGCTCGGATCGAGGAATGGTACGTCGCGCAGCCAGATCGCCGCAAAACCGAGTGCGTCGGCCTGGCGAGCCAGCGCCGCATGCCTCTCCAGCGTGGGCGCGGGGGCATCCGGGTAGCCCTCCAGTGGAGCGATGAAACCGAAGGTGAGCTGTCCCGGCTGAAAAACCCGCGCATAGGCCCGATGCCGTGCAAGGTCGGTGGGCAGAGAACCTGTCCTGATTGGGTTCATGCCGTCGCTCCCGCTTCTTCATGCGCGCGCGAGCGGCCGAGCAAGGCGAACACCAGCAATGCGGTCAGTGCCGACGCAGCGGCCAGGACGTACAAGACCCAGCGGAATGCGTGGTCGTAGGTCGCCAGCAGCAAGGCGCGCTCTCCAGTGACGCGGGCGCTGGCCTGCGCCAGATCGCCGAGCGCGGCACGATTGGCCGCCTCGATCACAACGGCTGGATCGGTTGCGCCCAAGGCGCCGAGCAACCCGGCCTGGATCAGGAACGCCAGCAGCGCACCGGCTACCGCAATGGCGATGCCGTCGGCCGAGACGCGCACGCAATTGAAGATCCCGGTCGCCATGCCCGCGCGTTCTTTCTCCACCACGCTCACGGCCATCCCGTCCATCAATCCCCACGGCAGGCCAATGCCGATGCCGATCAGCGCCAGCGGCGTCACCAGCGCGGGGCCGGGGCCGCCAGCCAGCACCTGGCCCAGCCAGACCAGCCCGACCGCCACCAGCAGCAGCCCGACGCCGGACAGCACGCCGGAAGTGAACCAGCGCGACAGCAGCGCGGCCAGGAACGGCACGACCAGCAGCGGTGCGGCCAGGGCAATCATCATTTGTCCCGCTTCAAGCGCACCCAGCCCGTCGATGCCGATGAAGCGGCCCGGCAGCATCACGATCAGCGTGACGAAGAAGAAGGCCGGCGACGCGGCCAGTACCTGCACGCCGACGAAACGCCCACGACCGAACAGCGACAGGTCGAGCATCGGCCGCACCGCGCGCCGCTCGATTTGCACGAAGGCCACGAACAGCACGGCTGCCGCCAGCAGCGACCCAATGACCGAGGCGCTGCGCCAGCCTTCTTCCGGCGCCAGCAGGATGCCGTAGGTGAACAGAGCGAGCGCGGCGGTGAAGCTGATAGCGCCCGGCCAGTCCAGGCCAGTGGCCTGCGGGTCGCGGGACTCCGTGGCGCTGGCCCATACCAGCCCGAAGCCGGCCACCCCGATCAGCGCCGTCGCCAGAAACACCCAGCGCCAGCCGGCAACCTCCACCAGCCAGCCGGACGCCAGCGGCCCGAAGGCCAGGCCGATGCCAAACGTGGTGCCGAGCAGGCTGAACACCCGCGTGCGGATGGGGCCGTGGAAGGTCTGCGCCAATGAGGACATGGCGCCCGCGAAGGCCGCCGCGCCGCCCAGTCCTTGCAGCAGGCGCAGGCCGTCAATCCAGCCGACCGTTGGCGCCAACGGGATGGCGAACGTCACCAGCGCGAACAGTGCCAGGCCGACCAGCCACACGCACTTGCGGCCATAGGTATCGGTCAGGCTGCCAGCCGCCATCATGGCGCTCCCGTAGGTCAGGATGTAACCGTTGACCACCCAGTTCAGTTGCACCGCCGTTCCGCCCAGTTCCCGGCTGATGGAAGGCAGCACGACGGCCGGCCCGGTGAAGCACAACGGGATCAGGAGGCCGGTGAGGCAGGCGGCGAGCAATTGCAACCAGTCGCGGCCAGTGGTGCCGCTTGTGGCGGCCGGGGCTTGTGTCATGGAAAACGTCCGCAAAGAGTCCGTGAAGGGACAGGCAGACACCGAAGCCGTATTTCGAAAGCCGAGACGACCGCATCCAACCTGCGCAGCCGTCAGCGTAGGGGCGCGCACCATCAAGAAAAATAGGCTAATGTTCCCAACATATCGGACCAAATTTCTTAAATCGGCGACGAGATGGACTCTCTCAATGGCATTGCGTTCTTCGTGCAAGCGGCGGACGCCCGTAGCTTCTCGGAAGCCGGGCGCGTCCTCGGTATCTCGTCCTCCGCCGTGGGCAAGAGCGTGGCGCGGCTGGAGGAGCGGCTGGGCGTGCGCCTGCTCCACCGCAGCACGCGCAGCATCACGCTGACGGCCGAAGGGGCACTGTTTCTGGAGCGCTGTCGGCGCATCCTCTGCGAGGTCGAGGCGGCCGAACTGGAACTGTCGGAAACCCGGCAAGCACCCCGGGGCAAGCTGCGCGTGAGCCTGCCGCTGGTCGGCGGCTTGGTCGTGCCGGCGCTGACGGCCTTCATGCATCGCTACCCGGCCATCGAACTGGACGTGGATTTCTCGGATCGGATGGTCGATGTGATCGAGGACGGGTTCGATGCCGTTATCCGCACCGGGGAGCCGACGGACTCCCGGCTCATGTCCCGCCCGTTGGGCACCTTCAAGCTGCTGCTGGTCGGCGCGCCCCGGTATTTCGCGGCGCACGGCACGCCGCGCGTGCCCGCTGACCTGGCGGCTCATGCCTGCCTGCAACACAAGTTCCCGAGCACCGGCAGGTTCGAGCCGTGGCCCGTGCGCGTGCCGGAGGACGAGGCGGAACCCGTCCTCTCGGCGTCAATGGTGTGCAACACCACCGAGGCCCTGGTGCACGTCGCCCGCGACGGCCTTGGAATCGCTTGCCTGCCGGACTTCATGGTGCGCGACGCGATCGCAGCAGGTGAACTGGTGACGGTGCTGGATGACTTCAACCAGCATCAGGGCACCTTCCGCATGCTCTGGCCGTCGAGCAAGCACCTGGCACCGAAGCTGCGCGCGTTCATCGACTTCATGAGCGCGGAGCTTTTCAAGCCCCGATAGGGGTGGGGCCGCGCCAACTGCCGCGGTCCCACCGGGAAAGCCACGCAGATGCCGATGCCCATCGCCTGCGCCTGTCCCCGACACTGTGAGTACGCCCTGCCGGGCGCACGAAATAAAAAAACCGGCCCGAAGGCCGGTTTTTCATACTGCATGCCGTGAGCGGCGCTCGCGCGCCGCGCGACATCAGAAGCGGTGGATCAGGCCAACGCCGGCGCCGATCTGGTTCTGCTTCGAACCTGCGCCCACGCCGTCGCCGATCGACGTCGTTGCATTGACGATGCCGCCGGTAAGGCCGCTGATCGTGTTGCCGCTAGCGTGCTGGTACGCTTCAACCGCGTACAGACCCGTGCGCTTCGACAGGCTGTAGTACTGCGACAGCGTGACCTGGTGGTACTTGGCCGAGCTCGAAACACCGTTCGACTGCGTTGCCGCCGTGTACGAGTAGCCTGCCGCGAAGTCCCACTGCGGCGATGCCTTCCAGTGCAGCACGGCGCCTGCCGTGTTGAAGATCGCCGTGTTGCGGAATGCCGACAGCGTGCCCGGGATGTACTGGACGTTCGAGTACGACACCGAGATGTCCCACGCCGGCGTGAACTGGTAACCGGCCGTCACGGCGAGACGCTGTTGCGACTGTGCCGTCTTGTAGCCGCCGTTGATCGACGACACGGCCTGCTCCGCGCCGTTGCCGCTCGAATCCAGACCGTTTTGCGCGGTCGAGTTCGCGCCCCACACGCCGCCGCCGAGCGTCGCGTTGTTGATGCGCTGATAGCCGACTGCGATGCCTGCCGGGCCGTTCAGGTACTGGACCGCCGCGCTCCAGGTCGAGCCGCGGTTGAAGCTGCCTGCCACGCCGCCGAGCGAGTACGAACCGCCGACCGTGAAGCCGTAGAACTTCGGCGACATGTAGACGAGCGAGTTGTTCGCGCGGTAGCTGGTATCCAGCGAGTCGATATCGCCCGGGTGCGCGCCGTAGTAACCGGTCAGCCAGGTCGTCGGGCTATACGGCGACAGCAGCGTGTAGTACGCGGTGTACTGGCGGCCTGCCGTCAGCGTACCGTACGTTGCGTTGGTCAGACCAACCCACGCCTGACGCGTGAAGATGCCGTTCGTCCACTGCGACGAGCCGTTGTTCGCGTTGAAGCCGGCTTCCAACTGGAAAATCGCCTTCGTGCCGCCGCCGAGATCTTCGCTGCCCTTCAGGCCGAAGCGGCTGCCTGCCCAAATGCCGGTGGCCATCTGCACCTTCGAGTGACCACCCGAGACCGCGCTGGTCGCCGACGAGTTGTTCTGGTAAGCGATAGCGTTATCGACGATACCGTACAGGGTCACGCTGCTCTGGGCGTGGGCGGCGGTAGCGGCTGCAAGGCCCGCTGCCGTCATGGCGAAAGCGACGCGCTTTTTCATTGATTCTCCGTCCTCAAAGAATGATTTCTTTTCTGGTGTGGTTTTATGACTGACACATGTGCGAGTACATGCCGGCGCAATTCTGACGGATTACCGATTATTTCCCAACACGCGCAGTCGGTCATCGTATGATCGACGCAACGCACGGGTTCACCAAGCGGTTACATAACACCTGAAAACGCTTACGCGATGGGCACTTCCGGCATTTCCCGGTGAAAACCCTAGCTTTACATTTTTACTGGTGTAACGAGACCGCCCGATGTCGTCAGACGCCTTCGGCAAAAATCATCTTACAAATGCGCGATCGCATCCGACATCGCGATTCACGCCGCCGCGCAGGATCGCTGACGTTCATGACACCCACATTTCGGAAAACGAAATCATGAAAACGTTTCAGTCCGTGCGCGGGAGATCGGACGGGAACGGCCCGGCGAATGCGGGCCGAGAGGCAATGCCGGCGCGGCGCGCCGACAATATTCAATGCGATGCCGGACGGGCAAGCCGCGTGTTCACCGCATCGGCGAGCGCGGTCATCCGCGCACGGATCGCCGTGTTCGAGCCGACCAGCGCGAGCGACGACGCCATGATCCGGTAGATGCGTTTTCTCGGCACCTTGGCCGGCTTCGCCGGGTCGAGCCACGCATCGTGGCCAGCCAGCAGTTCGAGCGTTTCGAGGCCGATCATGATCGGCCACAGGCACGCGAGCCGCAGCCGCACGAAGCGGCGCGGGATCGCGAGCGTGTACAGGCACGCGTCGCGATACTGGTCGAGTGCGACGCGCAGCAGGTCGACCAGCACGCCGCGCGCGCGCGCCGACGCATCGGGCGACATCAGGTCGGCAAGGCCGATCCCGTGCGCACCCAGCACGTCGTCGGGCAGGTAGCAGCGGCCGATGCGCAGGTCCTTCGCGCAGTCGCGCAGGATGTTGGTCATCTGCAGCGCCTTGCCGAAGCGGATGCCCTTCTCGCGCATGTCCGGCAAGTCCCAGCCGCGCGCGGCACGCGTGTGCGCGCCCGTCATGTCGGTCCAGAATTCGCCCACGCAGCCCGCGACAAGATACGTGTAGCGGTCGAGCACGTCGCGCGTCGGCAGCGACGCGCCCTGCCCCGACTGCTCGTCCGGGAACGTGCGCAGGTCGAATTCCATTCCTGAAGTGAGCGTCGCGACGACCTTGCGGATCGATGCGCGGTCGGCGTCCGGCTGCGCGCGCAGCAGCGCGAGCATCGGCTCCATCGAGCCGAGCAGCACATGCTCGTGCGAATCCGTCTGCATCCGCGTCACGTCCTCGAGCGAACGCGACAGCGCCGCGCCGTCGCCGAGCCGCTCGATCTCGTCGCGCAGGTCGGTCAGCAACGCCGCCCGGCGATCGGGCGCGACGAGCGCGGTATCGGCGATCGTGTCGGCCGCGCGCGCGAGCAGGTACGCGAGGCCGACCGGGTCGCGCATGCCGTCGGGCAGCACGCGCAGCGTCAGGTAGAAGGAGCGGGAAACGTGCTTCAGCAGGTCGCCGAGCAAGTAGGCGGAATCGGTTCGAGTCGTCATGGGTCGGGAAAAATCGGCCGGCGCGGGCGCCGGACGCACACGGGCGCCGGGCGCCCGCGCCGGCCCGCGAGTCGCCGCATCGTCGCGCCGCGCGGGCGTCGGCCCGGGCGCTGCGATGCAAAATTCCCGCAAGTTTAGTGCATCCGGCGCGCGGCCTGCCTGCGACGGCCGGAATGCGGCACGCACATGGATGCCGCGCCCCTCCCGCCGCCCTCATCGCACCGCCGAACAAAGCAGAAAGGCCAAAGTAATACATATGTAATTATTCGATGCGACGATCGCGTCCCGTTCGATTCCGTACGGCACGGCAAAACAGCCGCGCCGGCGGAGCGAGCGCCCCTTTTCCGACTCCCGTTTCGAAGGTTCATCGACATGTTCTTCACGCGCCCGACCGCCCTGCGCTACGTCCCGTTCGCCTGTGCCGCCGCCTTCCTGCTCGCCGCGTGCGGCGGCGACGACGACCTGACGTCCGATCCCACGCAGCCGATTTCCGCGAAGGTCCAGGTGGTCGGCCATCGCGGCGCGAGCGCGCTGCGCCCCGAACACACACTCGCGTCGTATCGCAAGGCGATCGAGGACGGCGCGGACGTCATCGAGCCCGACCTCGTGTCGACGCGCGACGGCGTGCTCGTCGCGCGCCACGAGAACGAGATCTCGGGCACGACGAACGTGTCGGCGCTGCCGCAGTTCGCGAGCCGCAAGGCGACCAAGACGATCGACGGCGCGCAGCTCACGGGCTGGTTCACCGAGGATTTCACGCTCGCCGAGCTGAAGACGCTGCGTGCGCGCGAGCGCATTCCGCAGGTCCGCCCCGCGAACACCGCATACAACGACCAGTTCGAGATTCCGACCTTCGACGAGATCGTCGCGCTCGCGAAGCAGATGTCCGCGCAGACCGGCCGCACGATCCACCTGTATCCGGAAACCAAGCATCCGACCTACTTCCAGTCGATCAACCTGCCGCTCGAGGATCGCCTCGTCGACGCGCTGCTGAAGGATTCGTACACGTCGCGCACCGCGACCGTCTACATCCAGTCGTTCGAAGTGGCGAACCTGAAGACGATCCGCAACCGGATCAAGTCGAGCCAGCCGAACTGGAAGCTCGTGCAGTTGATGGACGAAGCCGGCCAGCGCCCGTTCGACTTCGTGAAGGCGAACGACAAGCGCACCTACGGCGACCTGTCGACGCGCGACGGCATGCGCGAGATCGCGACTTATGCGAACGGCGTCGGCCCGTACAAGACGTCGATCATCGCGGTCGCCGCGGACGGCACGCTGCAGCAGCCGACGCCGTACGTGCGCTACGCGCACGAGGCCGGCCTCGTCGTGCATCCGTACACGTTCCGCCCGGAAAACAACTTCCTGCCCGCGTCGCTGAAGGACGGCGGCACGCCGGCCACGCGCAACACCGCCGGCTCGGTGCGCGAGATCCAGGCTTACCTGCGCGCGGGCATCGACGGCTTCTTCACCGACGATCCGGCCGTCGGCCGCACGGCGGTCGATACGTTCAAGCGCTGAACACACTGAACGTGCCGAACGCGCGATAGCCGGGCGCGGCGCACTGCATGCCGCGCCCGGTGGCCGCCGTATCGGTCAGATCACGCTGAAGTGGTGCGTACCGTCGCGCTTCAACTGGTCGACCAGCCCGTATTCCCAGTCGAGATACGCCTGCATCGCGGCAGCCGCGTTGTCGGTGCCTTCGTACGGGCGCCGGTAGCGGTCGACGCGCGGTGACGCGAGCCGCGTCTCGCCGCTTTCGAGCGGCAGCCCGGCATCGATCCAGGCGGCCGTGCCGCCGGTCACCACCGAGATCTCGGCCGACGCCGGCAGCAGCGCGCGCGCGTCGTCCGCCGCGAACCGCGCGAGCAGGCTCGATCCGCACGTGAACACGTAGCGCTTCGCGGGCGGGACCGCCGCGAGCGCGTCGCGCAACTGCGCGCGCACGACGAACCAGGCGCCCGGAATATGGCGCTTCACGTAATTCGCGCTGGCCGTCACGTCGACGATCGCGAGTTCGCCGGGCGCGGCTTCCTTCAGCCAGCCCGCTAGCGTCGCAGGCGACACGTCGGCCGCGGGCGGCGTCGCCGGCACGTCGCGCGGCGGCTGGCCGCGCTCGCCGAACGCCGCCGCGCCGGCCGGTTCGACCACGCGCACGTCCCAGCCCATCTGTGCGAGCCACGACGCGGTCATGTCCGCGCGCACGCCGTCGTCGTCGGCGAGCACGATCCGCGCGCCGCGCACGGCCGCGTGATGGTCGGTCTCCTGCACGAGCTGGCCGCCCGGCGCGCTCAGGAAGCCCGGCAGATGGCCGGCCTCGTATTCCTCCGGCGTGCGCACGTCGAAGCGGTACAGCGTGCGGCCCGGCTCGTCGAGCGCGGCGATGCCTGCGAGCGCGATGCGCGGCACGCCGGCGCGTTCGGCCACCGCGCGCGCAGCCTGGCGCGCGTCGGCGCGCTGCGTCGCGTCGATGTCGTCCGGAAAGCGGCGCGCCGCGCCGTGCTCCAGCGTCTGGCCGGCGAGCGTCCAGCCGATCGTGCCGTTGCGCAGTGCCGCGACCGGGTTCGGCAGCCCCGCGTTGACGAGCGACTGCGTGCCGATGATGCTGCGCGTGCGGCCCGCGCAGTTGACGACCACCTGCGTGTGCGGATTCGGCGCGAGCGCGCGCACGCGCAGCACGAGTTCCGCGCCCGGCACGCTCGTCGAGGTCGGGATGTTCATCGTCTGGTATTCGTCGAAACGGCGCGCGTCGACGATCACGACGTCGGCCTTCGCATCGATCAGCGCCTGCACTTCCTGCGCGGACAGCGACGGCGTATGCCGCTCCGCCTCGACCCATTCGCCGAACGACTTGCTCGGCACGTTCACGTCGATGAACAGTTCGCCGCCCGCGGCCAGCCAGCCCGCGAGGCCGCCGTCGAGCAGCCGCACGTCGGTATAGCCGAGTTGCGCGAGCTTCGCGGCCGCGCGCGGCGCGAGATCCTCGCCGCCCGCTTCGCCGAACACGACGATCGGCGTGTCGCGGCGCGGAATCCGCGTCCACGCGTCGAGTTCGAGCTTCGACAGCGGAAAGTTGGCGGCCCACAGCGGGTGGCCCTGCGCGTACGGATCTTCCTCGCGTACGTCGATCAGCGCGATCTCGTCGCGGGCAAGCAGGCGCGCGCGCACGTCCTGGTACGACGCGGCGGAAAAGCGGGAAGTGGAATCGGCGGATTGCGTCACGATGTCTCTGTCTGATTCTGTTGAAGTCGGTGAAGAAAGCGAAACGGATGAAACCCGGGCCTGCCGGCGCGTGCCCGCAACGGGCCGCGCCGGCGGGCGCTGCATCAGGCGTTCGAATAGCCCGACACGAAAGGCTTCACGGTGCCGTCGTCCAGGTACACCGCGCGCTCGACCTTGCCGATGTTCGCGCCGTACACGTGGATGCTGATCGATACCTGGTCGTCGAATGCGTTGGTCACGCGATGGACGTCGCCGATGCGCGGCGACACGGCCTCGATCTCGCCCGGCTGCAACCGCACGGCTTCGCCGGACGGCACGGGCCGGCCCGCTTGGTCGAACCGGTACGGCTGCGAGAACTCGCCGCCGCGCAGCATCCCGATCAGCCCCCACACCGTGTGGTTGTGGATCGGCGTCGTCTGGCCGGGCCCCCACACGAAGCTGACGACCGAGAACCGCTCGTCCGGATCGAGATACAGCAGGTACTGCCGATAGCGCACGGGATCGGGCTGGGCGAACGCGTCGGGCAACCAGTCGTCGTGTGCGACGAGCGCAGCGAGCAGCGCGCCACCCTCGTCGAGGATGCGCGCCTCGTTCGCGCCGGACGCGAGCAGCGCGCCCAGACCGTCGACGAACGGCCACAGCGGCGTCTGCTGCAACGAAAGCGTACTCATCGGCTGCCTCCTCGAATATGATGCCGAATATGATGGATCGTCATGATGCACCCGAAAGACCATGCAGAACAAACATGAAAATTAGCGATATCGACGCTTTTGCAGCAGTCGTCCGCTGCCAGACCCTGAGCCAGGCCGCGGCCGAGCTCGGGATGACGCAGCCCGCGATCACGCGGCGCGTCCAGAATCTCGAGGAAGCGCTCGGCGTGATCCTGCTCGATCGCAACACGAAGCCGCCGCGCCCGACCGATATCGGCCGGCAGGTCGTCGAGCAGTGTCGCGCGATCCAGCGCGAAGTCGATGCGCTGCGCGAACTGACGGCCGGCCAGCAGCCGCCCGCCGGCGAATTCCGGATCGGGCTCACGCAGGGGCTCGGCGAACTGATGCTGCCCGCGCTCATCGCCGAACTCGCCGCGCAGTGGCCCGCGCTCGCGACGCAGGTCACGACCGCATGGGGCGGCATGCTCGTCGAGCGCGTCGCACGCCGCGAACTCGACGCGGCGCTCGTGTTCCTCGCGCGCGAGATGGTGCTGCCGGCGCAGGTCGAAGGCGCTCGGCTGCTGGCCACGCGGCTCGTCGCGGTCGGCCGCAAGGGCGACTGGCCGCGCCGCAGCTACCGGCTCGCCGATTGCCACGCGCGCGGCTGGGTGCTCAATCCCGACGGTTGCGGCTTTCGCGCGGGCCTGCGGCGCGCGCTCGACGCGCAGGGCCTGCCGATGCCGGTCACGCTCGACACCTACGGCCGCGACCTGCAACTGCAGAGCGTCGCGAACGGCTTCGGCATCGGGCTGATGCCGCTGCCGCTCGTCGAAGGCAGCCCGCTGCGCGACGCGCTCGAGATCGTGCCGCTCGCCGATTTCAAGCCGCAGATCGATCTGTGGCTGCTGCGCCGGCACGATGCGGCCCGCTTCGACGCGCCGCTCGCGGCCATCGCCGCGCATGCGCGCACGGCGTTCGCGTTGCCCGAACAGACGCACGGCAAGGCTGCGTGACCGGACGGGGCGGCGTCTGCATCGCGCCGCCCTGTTTGCTTGCGTGGCAGCGCTGCACCGCTCACGCATCGTTTCGATCGCGTTCGACCTCGTTGCGTGACGCCCCGCCCGCCTCCGCTGTCGTTTCGCCCCGCCCCGCCGCTTCGAGCGCCGCACGCCCGGCCGCCACCGCGATCGCGTCGTCCTGCGGCGTATGCACGCGGCTGCACAGCACGTCGCGATAGTGGCGTTCGAGCGGATTGCCGCGGCTCAGCCCGTGGTTGCCCGACAGCTTCAGCGCCTGCTCGACCGCGCGGATCGCGTGCTCGGTCACGGTCCGCTTGACGAGGCCGCTCGTCGTGACCGACGGCGCGTTGCCGGCGTCGGTCCGCGCAATGTGATCGTCGAGCAGCACGCGGTTCGCATGCAGCCAGCCCTCGATTTCACCGACCGCCTCCTGCACGCGCGGCAGCGTCGCGAGCGGCGCGCCGAGCCCGCTCGGCGCACGCGTCGTCGCGAACCCGACCAGCCAGTCGCGCGATGCGCGCGCCACCGCGTCGTACAGGCTGCCGAGCAGCGCGACCATCCACGCCTGCTGGTCGGCTTGCGCGTCGGCATCCGCATGGGTCGCGGCCGACACGGCCCACGCGTGCGGCGCACGCACGTCGACCGCATGGTCGGCCGGCAGCCGCACGTCGTCGAATACGACCTCGTGACTGCCCGATGCGCGCAGGCCGAGGTGATTCCAGCTTTCGATCACGCGGATGCGGTCGCCGTCCGCGTCGCGGTCGCGCGGCACGAGAAACACGCCGACGCGCGGCTCCGGTTCATCGGTACGCGCCCACACGGCCAGCCAGCGCAACGCCGGAATCCCGGTGCTGTACAGCTTGTGGCCGGACAGCCGCCAGCCGTCGCCGTCGCGGCGCGCAACAGTGTCAGGCAGGCCGCCGCGCGACGGCGAACCGAGCGCCGGCTCGACGCGCAGCGCGTTGATCAGCGCGCCGTGCGCGACCGCGCTGTCGAACACCGCACGCCGCACCGGTGCAGGCCAGCGGTTGTCGGCACGGCCGAGCGCGCGATGCTGCAGATACGTCATCGTCAGCACCAGCGCGGTCGCCGGGTCGGCACGCGCGACCGCGGCGACGATCCGGCTCGCCCGCGCAAGCGTCGCGCCCGCACCACCATGCTCGCGCGGCACGACCTGCGCGATCAGCCCCGCGCGATGCAGCCGCGCGAAGTTCTCGTGCGGAAAGCGGCCGTCGACGTCGTTGCGAGCGGCGTCGGCGGCGAGCTCGGGTGCGAGGCGGTCGAGCAGCGCGGCGACGCGCGCGTCTTCTGCATCGTCGGCATCGTCGGCGTCGTCGGCAGGCAGAAGGCGCAGCGAAGGCTGCTGCGGCGACTGTGAGGAAGCGGCAAGGCTGGCGGACATCGAGACGGATTCCCTGGGTAGTGCAAACGCGGCAACGCCGGCAATAGCGATGATCGATCGTCACGCGGCGCGGGTTCGCGTGAAGTCGGCGATGCGTAACGTAACGCGCACCCGCCCGATCGTTCGTGAGCCCACAGCGTATGCGCAGCGCCCATCCACCCAAACCATGCAAATCTGATATTCAAATCGGGATTGATTATTTCCATTCCGCATGATCGCGGCGTTAACCTGCGCTCCATTCCTGCCCGGCCGTGCGCCGGGCCGTCCCTGCACCGGAGACCCAGATGAGCGTCGAATTCATCGGCATGATCCAGAGCCAGAAGCAGTCGGAAATCCACCCGGCGTCCGGCCCCGTGGTCGATCCCGACTATGTGCGCGACTTCGCGCGCGCCCACGAAACGGCCGGCTTCGACCGGATCCTCGTGCCGCATCACTCGACCGGCCCGTCGGCGACGCTGACGATCGCGTTCGCGGCGGCCGCGACCGAGCGCATCCATTTCATGCTCGCGCATCGCCCGGGCTTCACCGCACCGACGCTCGCCGCGCGGCAGATCGCGACGCTCGACCAGTTCAGCCGCGGCCGGCTCGCCGTGCACTTCATCTCCGGCGGCTCGGACAGCGAGCAGCAACGCGACGGCGATTTCCTCGACCACGATGCGCGCTATGCGCGTACCGACGAATACCTCGGCATCCTGCGGCGGATCTGGACCGAAGCGCAGCCGTTCGATCACGACGGCGCGCACTACCGGTTCAAGCAGGGCTTCTCTGAAGTGAAGCCGTTCCAGCAGCCGCATGTGCCGATCTACTTCGGCGGCGCATCGGAAGCCGCGCTCGCGGTGGCCGGCAAGCACGCGGACGTCTATGCGCTGTGGGGCGAATCGCTCGACCAGGTGCGCGACCTGACGACGCGCGTGCGCGCCGAAGCCGCGCAGCACGGCCGGCAGGTGCGTTTCTCCGTATCGTTCCGGCCGATCCTCGCCGCGACCGAGGACGAAGCGTGGGCGCGCGCGTATCGCATCCTCGACGAAACGCGCCGGCTGCGCGAAGCGGCCGGCCTCGGCGCCGGCGGCCCGCAGCAGAGCGAAGGTGCGCGCCGCCTGCTCGCCGCGGCCGAACGCGGCACGCGCGTCGACAAGCGGCTGTGGACCGAGATCGCGAAGCTCACCGGCGCGCGCTCGAACTCGACGGCGCTCGTCGGCACACCCGAACAGGTCGCCGACGCGCTGCTCGACTACTACGACCTCGGCGTGACGACGTTCCTGATCCGCGGCTTCGATCCGCTGGAAGACGCGATCGACTACGGCCGCGAACTGATTCCGCGCGTGCGCAGCGCCGTCGCCGCACGCGACGCGGCGCTGCGCGCCGCATGACGCCAACGGAGCCGCACGCCATGTCCGCCGTCCTCGCCACGCCCGTTCGCACCGCATCGGGCCTCGTGCTCGCCGAAGCGCCGCGCCAGCATTTCTGGTTCGACCCGCCCGCGCCGCGCATCGACGTCGCCGCCGAACGCCGCCACCGGCAGGAGCGGCTCGCGGCCGCGTTCCGCCTGTTCGCGCGCTTCGGGTTCGCGTCGGGGCTCGCCGGCCACATCACCGCGCGCGATCCGGAGTTGCCCGACCACTTCTGGGTGAATCCGCTCGGCGTGCATTTCTCGCAGATCAAGGTGTCCGACCTGCTGCTCGTCAACGCGCGCGGCGAAACCGCGATCGGCACGCGGCCGCTGAACAAGGCCGCGTTCGCGATCCATGCGGCGATCCACGAAGCCCATCCGCACATCGTCGCCGCCGCGCATACGCATTCGACCTACGGCAAGGCGTGGTCGACGCTCGGCCGCCCGCTCGATCCGCTGACGCAGGACGCGTGCGTGTTCTACGAGGATCACGCGCTGTTCGACGACTTCACGGGGATGGTCGTCGACACCAGCGAAGGCGCGCGGATCGCACACGCGCTCGCGAAGCCGGACGGCAGCACGCACAAGGGCGCGATCCTGAAGAACCACGGGATCCTGACGGCCGGCCCGACGGTCGAGGCCGCCGCGTGGTGGTACATCGCGCTCGACAACGCCGCGCACACGCAGTTGCTGGCCGAAGCGGCCGGCACGCCGCAGCCGATCGATCATGCGACCGCGCGCCACACGCACGGCCAGATCGGCGGCCCCGACGGTGCGCTGCATGCGTTCGGCAGCCTGTTCGCGCGCGTCGTCGCCGACGAACCCGACCTGCTCGACTGAGCGCCTATCCGCAAGCCCGGAGACCACACAATGACCCAACCCACCGCACCGGCGCCGGCCGACGCGCACGACGACAAACGCCGCCGGCTGCTGCGCGCGGCCGGCGCCGCCGCGCTTGCCGCGCCCGCGATCACGCTCGGCCGCAACGCATGGTCCGCGCCGCCGCTGAAGAAGCTCACGTTCGCGTGGAACCAGAACGCGTTCTGCCTGACGCCGATCGTCGTCGCGCAGGAACGCGGCTTCTTCGAGAAGAACGGCCTGAAGGTCGAGCTGATCAACTACAGCGGATCGACCGACCAGTTGCTCGAATCGATCGCGACCGGCAAGGCCGATGCGGCGGTCGGGATGATCCACCGCTGGCTGAAGCCGCTCGAAGCCGGCTTCGACGTGAAGATCATCGGCAGCTCGCACGGCGGCTGCGTGCGGCTGCTCGGCGCGAAGGCGGCCGGCGTCACGACGCTGCAGGCGCTGAAGGGCAAGACGGTCGGCGTCAGCGATCTCGCCGCGCCCGGCAAGCATTTCTTCTCGATCCTCCTCGCGAAGAACGGGATCGATCCCGAGCGCGACATCACGTGGCGACAGTATCCGGCCGACCTGCTCGGCGTCGCGGTCGACAAGGGCGAGATCCATGCGATCGCCGACGGCGACCCGAATCTCTTCCTGCTCGAGAAGCGCAGCAACGGCGCGTATACCGAACTGGCGACGAACCTGTCCGGCGAATACGCGCGCAAGGTGTGCTGCGTGATCGGCGCGCGCGGCGATCTCGTGCGCAACGACCGGCCGTCGGCCGCCGCGCTCGCGCGCTCGATCGTGCAGGCCACCGAGTACACGCACGACAACCCGAACGAGGCCGCGAAGGTGTTCGCGAAGTATTCGCCGAAGATCAGCCCCGAGGATCTGCGCAAGCTCTACGCGACGCTCACCTATACACATCACCCGACCAACGTCGACCTGCAGCAGGAAATCGCGTTCTATGCGGACGATTTCCGCCGCATCAGCGTGCTGAAGAAAAGCACGGACCCGCAGCGCTTCGCGCAGCAGGTCTATGCGAACGTGCTGGGGTGACGCGATGTCGACGATCGAACACGCTCCCACCGCAGCACCGGCCGGCGGCAGCGCCAGTGCCTCCACCGCATCCTTGCGCGTCGCCTGCACGGCCTGCGAAGCTACGCTGGCCGCCGACGCCCGCCGCGCCCGGACCTGGCCGACCGGCATCGCCGCTGCGCTCGCATGGGCCGCGCTCGGCGCGCTCACGCAACTGTGGCCGAACCGCGTCGTCGGCTTCAGCGACTGGGCTTACACGGACACGTTCGGCACGGCCGCGTGGTCGATCGCCGCGCTGCTGCTCGCCGCCGCGACGCTCGGCCATCTCGTCCCCGCCACACGCTCGCGGCTCGCGCGCGTGCGTCCGGCCGGCCCGTGGCTCGTCGCGCTGCCGCTCGTGCTCGCCGCATGGGAAATCGTCACCGCGAAAACCGGCTGGCTGCCGACGCCGTTCTTCGCGCCGCCGCAGGCGCTGATCGAGGTTTATGTCGACGACTGGCCGCGCCTGCTCGGCAGCGCCGGCAACACGCTGAAGCTGCTCGCGCTCGGGTTTGTTTACGGCGTCGCGGTCGGCTTCGCGGTGGGCGTGTCGATCGGCTGGTCGCGCCGGATCGGCTACTGGGTGCATCCGGTGCTGCGCGTGCTCGGCCCCGTGCCGGCCACCGCACTGCTGCCGCTCACGTTCTACTTCTTCCCGTCGAGCTATTCGGCCGCCGCGTTCCTGATCGCGCTGTCGACCGGCTTCCCGGTCGCCGTGCTGACGTGGTCGGGCGTCGCGAGCGTCAACCGGCAGTACTACGACGTCGCGCGCACGCTCGGCGCGAACGCGCGCTTCCTCGTGCTGCGCGTCGCGATTCCGGCCGCGCTGCCGCACGTGTTCGTCGGCATCTTCATGGGGCTGAGCGCGTCGTTCACGGTGCTGGTCGTCGCCGAGATGATGGGCGTCAAGTCGGGGCTCGGCTGGTACCTGAGCTGGGCGCAGGGCTGGGCATCGTACGTGAACATGTATGCGGCGCTGATCGTGATGGCGCTGCTGTTTTCCGGGCTGATCGCGCTGCTGTTCGCGGTGCGCGACCGCGTGCTCGCGTGGCAGAAGGGAACCGTCAAATGGTAAGCGCCGCCGTACTCGAACCGTCCGTTGCAGCTTCGTCCACCGTCACGGCACCGCGCGGTGCGCGCATCGACATCCGCCGCGTGAGCCATGCATTCGACGGCCCCGGCGGCCCGCTGCCGGTGCTCGACGACGTCACGCTGTCGGTCGCGGCCGGCGAATTCGTCGCGCTGCTCGGCCCGAGCGGCTGCGGGAAATCGACGCTGCTGCGCCTCGTCGCGGGCCTCGACGCCGCGCGGCAAGGCACGATCGCGCAGGACGGCGTGCCGATCGAACGACCCGATCCGTCGCGCATCGTCGTGTTCCAGGACCCGACGCTGTACCCGTGGCGACGCGTGCGCGCGAACGTCGCGCTCGGCCTCGAAGCGCGCGGCGTGGCGCGGGTCGCGCAGCATCGCGTCGACGATGCGCTCGCGCGCGTCGGGCTGCAGGAATTCTCGAATGTGTTTCCGCATCAACTGTCCGGCGGGATGGCGCAGCGGGTCGCGCTCGCCCGCGCGCTCGTCAACGATCCGCGCCTGCTGATTCTCGACGAGCCGCTCGGCAAGCTCGATTCGCTGACGCGACTCACGATGCAGGCCGAGTTGACCACGCTGTGGCAACGCGACGGGTTCTCCGCGCTGCTCGTCACGCACGATGTCGAGGAAGCGCTGTTTCTCGCGCAGCGCGTGATCGTGTTCGGGCCGCGTCCGGCACGGATCGTCGCCGAATTGCACGTCGACCTGCCCTACCCGCGCCATCGCGGCGACCCGCGCCTAGCCGAACTGCGCCACGACGCGCTGCGGCATCTCGGGCTCGATGCGAGCTGGTAGATGCAGGGTGCCGTTCGACGATGGGCCGCGGCGCGGCGGGAACGCGGCCGATGAACGCGCCGCCGCTCTCCGACTGGACGCTCGCATTCCTGCAACTGCTGTATCGCGCGCAAATCGCGTTGACGCGCATGCTGCATGCGGTCGGCCTGACCGGCGACGCCGACGGTCAGGCCGCGTGGCCGTGGACGTACCGGATCGCGCTCGAGACGCTGCGCATCGACGCGGGCCTCACGCGGCAACTCGCGTTCGCCTGTGCGGTGACGGCGCTGGCCGTGGCGCTCGGCGTCGTCGCGCTCGCTTCGCGCAAATGGCGCTTCGCATCCGCGATCGCCGCGATCGCCGTCGCATGGTTCGCACCATGGCCGCCGTCGTCGCTATGGCTCGCGCCCGCGGTGCCGACGAGTTTCCAGCGCGATCCCGCGCCGTTTTCGGTGTCGAACGTGATGCACGGCGCGCATCTGTATGCGCAACACTGCACCGCCTGCCACGGCGCGGACGGCCGTGGCGAAGGGCCGCTCGCGGCCACGCTCGCGCACTGGCCGCCGACCTTTGCCGGCGCGCTGCTTGCGCGTCGCCTCGACGGCGAACTGTTCTGGCATGTGCGCCACGGCACGCACGACGAACACGGCGCGCCGACGATGCCCGGCTTCGCCGCGACGTTCGGCCCGCAGGACACGTGGGCCGTGCTCGACTACCTGAAAGCGCTCGCCGCCGGCAGCGGCGCGCAGGCGGAGGGCGCGTGGCCCGTGCCCGTCCCGCTGCCGGCGCTCGACGTACGCTGCGGCGGCGCCGCGCCTCAACCGCTCGATCGCTGGCGCGAAGGCCAGCGCGTGCGCATCGTCGCACTCGCGCCAGGCGCCGCGCCGCCGCCGGAAGATGCGCGCTGGCAAACCTTGCTCGTCACCGCACGGGGCGCGTCCGTGCCGCCGGCAACCGGCACGCGTGCGAACTGCGTCGCGTCGACGCCCGATGCGTGGCTTGCGTTCGCGACGATTGCCGGCGTCGCACCCGACGCGCTCGGCGGTACGCAACTGCTCGCCGATCGGCGCGGCTGGCTGCGGGCGCGCGCGTTGCCGGGCAGCGCCGGCTGGTCGGATGCCGACCTGCTGTGCCGTTCCGATACCGCTGCACGGCCAGCCGCGCCCGCCGTGCCGGCCGCGCCCGCCGCGAACGGCGACCCGCTGACCGCGCTGCTGCTGCGCGTCGACGCGGAACCCGTACGCGACGTGCAGGCCGGGCTCCCGCACTGAATTCCCGAACCCTTCTTTCGATCGACCCAACTTCACGATGAATTCGACCCGACGCCATTTCCTCGCACAAGCGAGCGCCCTCGCCACGATCGCCGCGGCCCCGACCGCGCTGCGCGCGCAATCGGGCGCACGGCCGCTGCTGCGCGCCGGCGACCAGAAAGGCGGGTTGCGCGCGCTGCTCGAAGCGGCCGGCGAACTGAACGGCCTCGCGTACGACATCGCGTGGACCGAGTTCCCGGCCGCCGCACCGCTCGCCGAAGCGCTGAACGCGGCCGCCGTCGATTGCGGGCCGATCGGCGATGCGCCGGTGATCTTCGCGCTCGCGTCGGGCGCACGCATCAAGGTGATCGGCGCGAACCGTTCCGATCCGTACGGCACGGCCGTGCTCGTGCAGCCCGACGCGGCGCTGAAAGGCGCGGCCGACCTGAAGGGCAAGCGCATCGGCACCACACGCGGCTCGATCGGCCATTTCGTCACGTTGAAGGCGCTCGACGCGGCCGGCCTGCCGCCCGATGCCGTGTCGTTCCGCTTCCTGCCGCCGGCCGACACGATGCTCGCGCTCGCGACCGGATCGATCGACGCATGGGCGACGTGGGAGCCCTATACCGCGCTCGCGGAAACGAGCGGCCGCGCGCGCGTGCTCGTCAACGGCCGCGGCCTGTGGTCGGGCCTCAGCTACATCGCGGCGACCGACACCGCGATCGCGTCGAAGCGCGACGTGCTGCACGATTTCCTGCGGCGCGTCGTGCGCGCGCAGACATGGTCGTACCGGCATGTCGACGCATATTCCGCGGCGCTCGCGCGCATCATCGGCATTCCGCCGGCGGCCGCGAAGCTGCAGTTCGAGCGCCGCAACACGCGCTGGCTGCCGATCGACGCGTCGGTGATCGCCGAACAGCAGCGCACGGCCGACTTCTACCTGAAGGCCGGGCTGCTGCGCCAGCCGCTCGACGTGCGCACGACGTTCGACCCGGGCTTCCCGCTCGCATGACCGGCCGCGCGGCGGTGCGCAACCGACCGAACGGCTTCGGCACGATCTGGCACAATCGCGCTTTGACTATCCACGTCATTCGAAGCCAGCGCCATGCCAGCCATCAGCGAACTTTTCGTCTACCCGATCAAATCCTGCGCCGGCATCGCGCTGCCGCGCGCGCAACTGCTCGAAACGGGCCTCGCATACGACCGCCACTGGCTGATCACCGATCCCGCCGGGCAGATGATCACGCAGCGCACACACCCGCGCCTCGCGCTGATCCGCACCGCACTCGACAGCGATGCACTCGTGCTGAACGCGCCGGGCATGCGCGAGATTCGCACGCCGCTCGACGGCGACGTGTCGCCCGCCACGCCGAAGATGGCCGCGACCGTCTGGCGCGACACGGTCGACGCGATCGACACGGGTGCCGAAACGGCCGCGTGGCTCACCGAATTCCTCGGCATGCCGACGAAGCTCGCGCGCTTCGGGCCTGACGCGCGTCGCGGCTGCAACCGCAAATGGACGGGCGAGATCGATACGCACACGCAGTTCGCGGACGGCTATCCGCTGCTCGTGATCGGCCAGACGTCGCTCGACGACCTGAATGCGCGGCTCGTCGCGAAAGGCGCGCCGGCGATCCCGATGAACCGCTTCCGCCCGAACATCGTCGTGTCGGACCTCGATGCATACGAAGAGGATTTCGTCGAACACCTCGACACCGACGGCGCGACGCCCGTGCGGCTGCGCCTCGTGAAGCCGTGCACGCGCTGCCCGATGCCGACGATCGACCAGGTCACCGGCGCGCCCGACCCTGCATGGCCGCATGAGCCGACCGACACGATGCAGACCTATCGCGCGAATCCGAACTACGACGATGCGCTGACGTTCGGCATCAACGCGATCGTCGTCGAAGGCGCGGGCGCGTGGCTCGAAATCGGGCAGTCGGTCGAAGCGGAGATCGGGTTCGGCGATTGAGCCGCGCTTACGGCACCGTATAGCCGTCGCAAGCGGGCAGCAGCCGGTCCGGCACGTAGGTCGCGGAAGCCGGCTCGAACCCGAAGCTGCGCCGATATGTGCACTGCCGATCGACGACCGTGACCAGATCGCGCTTGCGCAGCGGCGGTGCGGCGAGCGAATCCTTGTCCCGCGACACATGCCCCGGAAAGCTCGTTGCGCGCGTCGCGTACAGCAGTCGCGGAAAACCGGACCCGACGGCCCGGTCGAGGTGCAGCGTTGCATTGAACGCGTATTCGTCGTGACATGCGCCGAGCCGCCTGCGCTCGTCGCGCTCGGAAAAGCACGCGCGGATCATCGCCGAACCCGACAGCGAAACAGTCAGCACTTCCTGCGTACGGAACGCGGCGCCTTCCGGCACGACGCGGATCAGCCGTAATTCCGACGCCGATGCGCCGCCGCCCGAATAGCCGGTGGACAGGTTGTACTCGACGCCGACGATCACGCCGCCGGCCGCGTCGGCGACGCGCAGCACATGCGGCCACAGCGTGAAGCCGCCGTGGTTGTCGCCTGACAGATCGTCGAAGTCGGCGCGCACATCGGCCGCCTGCCCGTCGATTCGCGTGACACGCAGCGCGGCCGGACGGTCGACATCGCCGCTCCGGATCTCGACGCAAACCTGCCGATCGTCCGTGCAGCCCTGCTCCGCATCGGCCAATTTCGCGGGCACCGTCACGCTCAGCGGTTCCATGCGATTGCCCGCGCGGTCGGTTTCGACGGTTGGCGCGGTCGCGGCATAGGCCGGCATCGTCGCCCCGAGCGCGAACAGCGCCGCGACGCCGAGCATCGCGGCGCGGCCACGACGAATGCGCTGCGCGTGCCGCGCCGGCGCGGCGGAAAAGGATGCGGTAGTGAAATTCACGGCATTATCCTGACGGTTATCGGGCCTCGGCGCGCATGGCGCCGGCACGCTTGCCTGCATGTGCCGGCGTCGGCTTCGCAGCCTACCCTGCCGCGGGATCATCGGCCAGCCGCAGGCACGTCGTCATGCCGCTCGCGACGCCGCGTCGTTCACCGCCGGCAACCGGATCGTCACGACCAGCCCGCCGCCGGCCGCATCGGCAAGCGTCACGCTGCCCTGGTGCACGCGTGCGATCTCGCGCACGATCGACAGCCCGAGCCCCGTCCCTTCGACGGTCTGCGTCTTGCTGCCGCGATGGAAGCGCTCGAACACCGCGTCGCGCTCGTTTTCTGGAATCCCCGGCCCGTTGTCGATCACATCGAGCCGCGCGTGCTCGTCGTCGCGCGACACGCGCACCGTGATCACCGCGCGGTCGCCCGCATAGCGGATCGCGTTGTCGATCAGGTTGCCGATCATCTCGCCGAGCAGGTCGGACTGCCCATGCACGTCGACATCGGCCTCGTGTTCGAAGCCGAGATCGATGTCGCGCGCGCGTGCAACCGGCGACCAGTCGAGCGTCACGCTGCGCGCGAGCCGATGCAGCGCGACCGGCTTGTGCGCGATCGCATGGCCGCTGTCCGAATCGAGCCGCGACAGCGACAGCAGTTGCTGGACGATCTTCGCGGCCTGTCGCACCGCGCCGTTCGCGCGCCGCAGGTGACCGTTCACGCGCGGCTGCTCGTCGGGTCGCAGCGCGAGTTCGACACCGGCCTGCACGGCCGCGAGCGGCGTCTTCAACTGATGGGCCGCATCGGCGAAGAAGCGGCGCCGCGCGACCTGCATCCGCTGCGTGCGGCCGATGTACTGGTTGATCGAATCGACGAGCGGCGCAAGCTCGCTCGGCATCGCGCCGGTGTCGAGCGGCGTCGGGTCGTCCTCGCTGCGCGCGGCGACCGTCGCCGACAGCCGGTTCAGCGGCCGCAGCCCGCGCCCGACGCCGAGCCACACGATCCCGAGCGCGAGCACGACGAGCAACCCTTCCTGCAGCAGCGAACCGACCAGGATCTCGCGTGCGAGCGCCTGGCGCGCCTCGATCGTCTCGCCGACCATCACCCAGACGATGCGCGACTGCGCGGTCGGCACGTCGTGCACCGGAATGCGCAGCGCGGCCATCCGCAACTGCTCGCCGCGATAGACGACGTCGTAGTAGCGCGTGACGAACAGCGCGCCGTCGCCCGCGTCGCGCCCCTGCGGCAGCGGCAGGTCCGGGTAGCCGGTGATCGTGTGGCCGTTGTCCTCGCGGATCAGGTAGTAGATCTTGCCGCCGTCGCTCGATTCGAGCATTTCGAGCGCGAGATACGGCAGGTCGACCTCGATCTCGCCGTCGTTGAGCCGCACGCCTTCGCGAATCGACTTCAGCGACGACGACAGCGTGCGGTCGAACGCGACGTGCGCGGCGCTCATCGCGCGCTGGTACGTGAGCCACGAGTCGAGCGCGAGCAGGCCGAGCAGCGGCAGCAGCAGCCACAGCGCGACCTGCGTGCGCAGGTTCGGGCGGGTCACCATGCCTCCCGCCGGGCCGCCCCAAGGGGCGTAGCGGGGAATTCGCGGAGCACCGCTCTGCGCCCGCGCAGCCGGCCGGCTTTGCAAAGCCGGCCGTGGACGGCATGCGCCCCCTTGGGGGGCAGCGAACGCCAGTGAGCGTGGGGGTCGTAACTCATACCGCCTTCGCTTCGAGCAGATATCCGAGCCCGCGCAGCGTGACGATCGCGACGCCCGTGTTCTCGAGCTTCTTCCGCAGCCGGTACACGTAGATCTCGATCGCGTCGGCGTTGACCGATTCGTCGAGCCCGAAGATCTTCTCCGACAGCGTGTCCTTGTTGATCGCGCGGCCGTTGCGCAGGATCAGCACCTCGAGCACCGAGCGCTCGCGCGGCGTGAGCGACAGCGGTTCGCCCGCGAGGTGGAAGCTGCGATCGATACTGTCGTACGAAAGCGGCCCGCATTCGACCCGCGAATGCTCGTGGCCGAGGCTGCGCCGGATCAGCGCGCGGGCGCGCGCCTCCAGTTCGGTCAGCTCGAACGGCTTCGCGAGATAGTCGTCGGCGCCGAGATCGAGCCCCTTCACGCGGTCCTCGACCGACCCGTGCGCGGTGAGGATCAGCACCGGCACCGGATTGCGCCGCGCGCGCAGCCGCCGCAGCACCTCCAGCCCGTCGAGCTTCGGCAGCCCGAGATCGAGGATCACCAGCGCGTAATCCTGCGTGCGCAGCACGTGGTCCGCCGCTTCGCCATCCGCCATGTGATCGACCGCGAAGCGCGCGGCGCTCAGCGCGTCGTTCAGCGACTGGGCCAGGTTCGGATTGTCTTCGACGAGCAGCACACGCATGGGGATTCCGGTAAGGTCAGCGACAGGCCGCTACATTACATGATCCTTTCCATGTCGACGCCTCGCGGAAACACCGGTTGCGCCGCCCCTGCGAACCCGCAGCGCCCGGCCCGACCGGCCGTCGCTCATCGCTCGGCAGCGGGACGGTTCCCGGTCGCGAAGCGCGAACCGTCGGTCACGCGCCGCTCGCGAAAACCGACGACCACCGCCAGGAACGCGACGCTCGCGCCGACCGTGACGGCAATCATCGGGCGGGCGGTGCCGTCCGACAGCCACGCCAGCACGCCGCCGCACGCGGCCGTGATCGCCATCTGGATAAAGAAGAAGAGCCCGGACGCCGTGCCGGCGATCTTCGTGTACGGCTGCATCACCGCGAACTGACAGGCCGGAATCGCGATCCCGACGGCGATCATCACGACGAACATCGGGACGACGAGGGCCGCCACCACCGCCGGGGCGATGGTGCCGCCGACCCACAGCACCGCGGCACCGACCAGATTGATGCCGGCCGCCGCCGCGATGACCGAATCGGCTTTCCAGCGGCCGCTGGTGCGCGCGAACACGCTCGAGCCGATCAGGTAGCCGAGCACGGTCAGGCCGAAGATCGCGGCATAAACCGGGCCGGACACGCCCATTTGCCGCTGGAACAGCGTCGACGATTCCGCGATGAACGGATAGTACGTGCAGTAAGCGAAGCTGATGGCCAGCGAATAGCGCAGGAAACGGCGCTCGCGAAGCAGCCCGGCGTACGTCCGCAGCAGGCCCGGGCCCGGCACCGGCCGCGCGTCGCGTGCGCGGGTCTCCGGCAGGCAGCGCAGCACCATCGCCGTCGCGACCAGCCCGCCCGCCGCCAGCCATCCGAACACGCCGCGCCAGCCGAGCCACTCGGCGACCGCGCTTCCGGCCAGCGGCGCAATCACCGGCGACAGCGCCATGCCGGCCGAGATTCGACCGAGCATCGTGGCCTGCATCGCGGTCGGAAAGCGCTCGCGCACGATGACGCGCCCGATCACCGTTCCGCTGCAACCGCCCAGCGCCTGGAAGATGCGTGCGGCGATGATCGCGGGGATGCTGGTCGACAGCGCGCAGGCGATGCTCGCAATGACGTAGACGCACAGGCCGCCAACGAGAACGGGACGGCGGCCGTACCGATCGGACAACGGCCCCGACACCAGCATCGACAGCGCATACCCGACCATGTAGAGGGTCAGCGTGAGCTGCAACTGGGCGTCGGTGCCGTGCAGCGCGTCCGCCATCGCAGGCAGCGACGGCAGATATGCATCGATCGTGACCCGCGGCAGGCACACGACGAGCATCAACAGGAACAGCCAGCCCCACTGGGGCAAGGAACGCGTCTTCATGCGGTGAGTCCGTCTCCGGTCGGATGGGTGTGGTCGGTGTGGCCGACAGCAATCTAAGGGGAAAGTGATATAAGTTGAAGAACCATTAAATCGAATACTGACTGGACCACTATGCCGCGAGGCAAAGCCGCGATTCCGCTTGATCTGCCGTGCCCTTCCGGGCTGTCGACCGGCAGCCCGCAGTCGAAGCAGGCGTGCATTGCCGACGCGATTCGCGACGCGATCCTGAAGCGCCTGCTCCCCGGCGACAGCCCGCTGCCGTCCAGCCGGACCCTTGCCGCGCGCTGGTGCGTTGCACGGGGAACCGTCGAAGCGGCGTACGACTTGCTGTGCTCCGAGGGCTACATCGCACGCACGCGAGGGTCCGGGTCGCGGGTGTGCGCGGTGGTGCCGGACAGCTATCTGCGCGCGACCGCGCAGCCGCGCGATGGCAGCCCCCACCGCCCCGACACGCCCCGCGCGTCGGCGGGCACGACGGACGCGGCCGCGCCGGAACACGGCGTGCGCCCGGGCGTCCCGTTCGTCGCGCGACTCGCCGATCCGGGCCTGCTGCCGATGCAGCAATGGAAGAAAGCACTCGGGGCGAGCCTGCTCGCCGCGACGGCGGACGACCTCGGGGCGACGCCGTCGCAAGGCGTCGAAAGCCTGCGCGCCGAAATCGCCGCGTACCTGCGGGAATACCGCGGCATTCCGTGCGAGGCCGGCGACATCTTCATCACGACCGGCATCCGGCATTCGATCGATCTCGTCGCGCGAACGCTGCTCGCGCCCGGCTCGACGGTGCTGATGGAAGATCCGGGCTATGCATCGGCCTGGCAGATTTTCACGCTTGCGGGCGCGACCGTGATCGACGTGCCGGTCGATCGGGAAGGGATCGACACAGCGTCGCTGGATCGCCATCCCGACGCGCGCGCGGCCTACGTGACGCCCGCCCATCAGGCACCGCTCGGCGTCACGATGTCGGTGTCGCGCCGGCTCGAACTGCTCGACTGGGCGCAGCGCAGCCGGGCATGGATCATCGAAGACGACTACGACGGCGAATTCAGTTACCAGACCGCCCCGCTGCCCGCGCTGAAATCGCTCGACACCTGCGACCGCGTGATCTACTGCGGCTCGTTCAACAAGACACTGTTCTCCGGGCTGCGCATCGGCTTCATGGTCGTGCCGGCGGAACTGCGGCCGATGCTGTCGGCCGTGTGGCATGCGACCGCGCGCGCCGTCGGCGTGGCACCTCAACTCGCGCTGGCCCGCTTCATCGCGCACGGCGACTTTGCGAAGCACCTGCGCGCCAGCCGCCACGCGTACCGCCAGCGGCGCGACATCGTGCTCGACCAGCTGGCGAAGCACGCCGGCGGGCGGTACACGGTGTCCGGCGAGCACGCGGGATTTCATTTCGTGCTGTGGCTGCCGCCGGGGATGGACGACACATCGTTCGTCGCGCAGGCTCACGCGGCCGGCGTCGCGTTGCAGACGATCCACGGATTCTGTCGAAGCGCCGAGTGCGAAGCGGGTGTCGTCGTCGGCTATTCGGCACTGACGACCGCGCACGCGCGGCATGGCGGCCGAATCCTCGGAAAGCTGCTGGCGCAACCCGCGTAGCCGTCTTTGCCATCGTTGCCGCGTCCGGCGGCGACCCGCTTCCTGCCCTTTTCAAACCGCCCCGCGCGCCGCGAAAACCGCGGCCGCCGTCGTTTCGACCTCGGGAAATCCATGACACAAAGGACGCGATTGTGAACGGAAATGAAAGCAGGCTGAAAGTGCCTCGCAATTAACATCCGCGTCACTCGAACAACATCTATGCGTAACTGGAGGAAGACATGCCGTTTGCACCGAAGCACCTCGCCGCCGCGCTGGCGATCGTCCTGGGCACTGCCGCCGGCAGCGCCGTCGCACAGGCTCCGGCCGGGTATCCGGGTAACTACCAGGGCGTGATCGACGCCGCGAAGAAGGAAGGCAAGCTGATCGTCTACTCGACGACCGACACGGGCCTCGTGCGCCCGCTGATCAAGGACTTCGAAAGCCTGTACGGCGTCAAGGTCGAGTACAACGACATGAACAGCACCGAGCTGTACAACCGCTACATCAGCGAGAACGCGGCGAGCAGCACCAGCGCCGACGTGCTGTGGAGCTCGGCGATGGACCTGCAGGTCAAGCTCGTCAACGACGGCCTGATGGCACCCTACGATTCGCCCGAAAGCGCGAACGTGCCGCAATGGGCGCAATACCAGAAGCAGGCGTACGGCACGACGTTCGAGCCGCTCGCGATCGTCTACAACAAGCGCCTGATTCCCGAAAACGAAGTGCCGAAAACGCGCGCCGACCTGATCAAGCTGCTCACGTCGCAACCCGACAAGTTCAAAGGCAAGGTCACGACCTACGACGTCGAGAAATCGGGCGTCGGCTTCAACGCGCTGACGCAGGACGCGCACCTGAACGAGAAGGTCACGTGGGAGCTCGTGAAGGCGATCGGCGCGACCGGCCCGAAGCTGCAGTCGAGCACGGGCGCGATGATGGAGCGGATCTCGTCGGGCGAGAACCTGATCGGCTACAACATCATCGGTTCGTACGCGTACGCGAAAGCGAAGAAGGACAAGTCGATCGGCTACGTGTTTCCGAAGGACTACACGCAGATCGTGAGCCGCCTCGCGACGATCTCGAAGAAGTCGAAGAACCCGAACGCCGCGAAGCTGTGGGTCGACTACCTGCTGTCGAAGCGCGGCCAGACGTTGATCGCGGACCAGGCGAACCTGTATGCGATCCGCACGGACGTCACGGGCGAAACGTCGGCCGCGAGCCTGTCGAAGGAACTCGGCGATTCGCTGAAGCCGATCCAGATCGGCACCGGCCTGCTCGTCTATCTCGACCAGTCGAAGCGCCTGGCTTTCCTGAAGCAATGGCAGCAGTCGATCAAGCGCTGATCCGCTGACTGCCGGCCGCCCGCCGCACACCGCGCGGGCGGCCCCTTCCCCTTACCGACTTCCTAGAGGCGGCCATCCGGATGGCCGCAGGGGCGAACTCATGCTTTCAACCAGCACACGCGGAACGGCGCCTGCCGTTGCGCCCGCCACCGGCCTGCGCGACGCGATTCCCGCGCTGCCGGTCAACAGCCTGCAGCCGCTCGCCGGCATGCTGCGCTGGATCGTCGTCTCGGTACTGACCATCGCGGTCGCGCTGCCGCTCGGCTTCATCCTGTTCCAGAGCCTGCTGACCGCGCCGTTCTTCGACGCGAACAAGGCGCTCGGCATCGAAGGTTTCCGCTTCATTTTCAGCGATCCCGACTTCTGGTCGGCCGTGAAGAACTCGTTCATCATCGCCAGCGGGATGCTGTTCATCTCGATCCCGCTCGGCGGCATCCTCGCGTTCCTGATGGTGCGCACCGACCTGCCCGGCCGCCGCTGGCTCGAACCGCTGCTGCTCACGCCCGTGTTCGTGTCGCCGATGGTGCTCGCGTTCGGCTACGTGGTCGCGGCCGGCCCGGTCGGCTTCTACTCGGTGTGGTTCAAGGAACTGTTCGGGGTGCAAAACGTGCCCTGGAACGTGTACTCGATCTTCGCGATCACCGTGATCGTCGGCCTCACGCACGTGCCGCACGTGTATCTGTATTCGTCGGCCGCGCTGCGCAACCTCGGCTCGGACGTCGAGGAAGCCGCGCGCGTTGCGGGCGCCCGCCCGTTCCGCGTCGCGCTCGACGTGAGCCTGCCGATGACGATGCCCGCGCTGCTGTTCGCCGGCGTGCTGGTGTTCTTCCTCGGCTTCGAGGTGTTCGGGCTGCCGCTCGTGCTCGGCGATCCGGAAGGCCACCTCGTACTCGCGACCTACCTGTACAAGCTGACCAACAAGCTCGGCGTGCCGTCGTACCACCTGATGGCCGCGGTCGCGGTGTGCATCGTCGCGATCACGTTCCCGCTCGTGCTGCTGCAACGCCGCCTGCTGAAGACCGCGAACCGCTTCGTCACGGTGAAGGGCAAGGCCGGCCGCTCGACAGTGCTGCCCCTCGGCGTGTGGCGCTGGGTCGCGCTCGCGATCGTCGCGCTGTGGCTGATGCTGACCGTGATCGTGCCGATCTCGGGCATCGTGCTGCGCGCATTCGTGACCAACTGGGGCGAAGGCGTCGCGCTCGCGGAAGTGCTGACGCTGTCGAACTTCATCGAGTTGTTCGAGCAGGACAACCTCGTGCGCGCGATCGTCAACACGCTCGGCATCGGTGTGATCGGCGGCGCGCTCGCGGTCGGCTTCTACTCGCTCGTCGCGTTCGCCGGCCACCGCCGCCCCGACTGGGCGACCAAGCTGCTCGACTATCTCGTGCTGCTGCCGCGCGCGGTGCCCGGCCTGCTCGCCGGTCTCGCGTTCCTGTGGATCTTCCTGTTCGTCCCCGGCCTGCGCGAGCTGAAGAACTCGATGTGGAGCATCTGGATCGCGTACACGGTCGTGTGGCTCGCGTACGGGATGCGGCTCATCCAGAGCGCGCTGCTGCAGGTCGGCCCTGAGCTCGAGGAAGCCGGCCGCAGCGTCGGCGCGACGCGCAGCCGCGTGTCGCTCGACGTGACGCTGCCGCTCGTGCGCTTCGGTCTGCTCGCCGCGTGGCTCCTGATCTTCATGATCTTCGAGCGCGAATACTCGACGGCCGTCTACCTGCTGTCGCCCGGCACCGAAGTGATCGGCGCGCTGCTCGTGTCGCTGTGGGCGACCGGCGCCGTCGACCAGGTCGCCGCGCTTTCTGTCATCAACATCGCGATGGTCGGCGCCGGTCTCGGCGTGGCCCTGCGCTTCGGAGTGAAACTTCATGGATAAGCTCATCGTCGACGACCTGCATCTCAGCTACGGCGCCAACCCGATCCTCAAGGGCGTGTCGTTCGAACTGAAGGCCGGCGAAGTCGTGTGCCTGCTCGGCGCGTCGGGCAGCGGCAAGACCACGCTGCTGCGCGCGGTGGCCGGCCTCGAACAGCCGTCCGACGGCCGCATCCAGCTCGACGACCGCGTGTTCTTCGACGGCGCGAAGCGCGTCGACCTGCCCGTCGAGCAGCGCTCGCTCGGCCTCGTGTTCCAGTCGTACGCGCTGTGGCCGCACCGCACCGTCGCCGACAACGTCGGCTACGGGCTGAAGCTGCGCCGCGTCGCGCCTGCCGAACAGAAGCGCCGCGTCCAGGCCGCGCTCGACCAGCTCGGCCTCGGCCATCTGGCGGAACGCTTTCCGCATCAGTTGTCGGGCGGCCAGCAGCAACGCGTCGCGATTGCGCGCGCGCTCGTCTACAACCCGCCGGTGATCCTGCTCGACGAGCCGTTGTCGAACCTCGACGCGAAGCTGCGCGAGGAAGCGCGTGCATGGCTGCGCGAGCTGATCGTGTCGCTCGGGCTGTCGGCACTGTGCGTGACCCACGACCAGACCGAAGCGATGGCGATGTCCGACCGCATCCTGCTGCTGCGCAACGGCCGCATCGAGCAGGAAGGCACGCCGGCCGAGTTGTACGGCGCGCCGCGCTCGCTGTATACGGCCGAGTTCATGGGCAGCAACAACCGGATCGACGCGCGCGTCGCCGCGATCGACGGCGAATGCGTGACGCTTGCCGGCGACGGCTGGGAAATCCGCGCGATGGCGCGCGACACGTTCGCGCCGGGCCAGGACGCGCAGGCCGTGATCCGCCTCGAACGCGTGCAGGTCACCGACGGCCCGGGCGCGAACCGGCTGCAGGCGGACCTCGTCACGTCGATGTATCTCGGCGACCGCTGGGAATACCTGTTCCATTGCGGCGACATGCGCCTGCGCGCATTCGGCCACGTGCCGCGCGCGGCCGGCAAGCACTGGCTCGAATTCCCGACCAACGACTGCTGGGCGTTCGCGAAAGCGGGCTGACCCGATCGCGGCGGCCCGTACGCCGCACGCCGCGCGCATCGCGCCATGCGATGACATGCCGGCCCGGCGGACGTCTTCCGGCGTCCGCCGCGGCCTGCTACGCGCCGCACCTGTTTCACCCACCCCACAAGAACCAAGGAGACACCGTCAATGAAGTCACGCGCAGAACGTTCCTTTCGCACAGTAGTCCTCACGGGCTCGGCCGCCGCGGCCTGCATCGCCGCGCCCGCCGCGCACGCGCAGTCGTCGGTCACGATCTACGGGATCATGGATGCCGGCATCGAATACACGAACCACGCGGCGCCGCAGGGCGGCAACTCGTTCAAGCTCAAGTCGGGCAACAAGAACACGTCGCGCTGGGGCTTGCGCGGCGTCGAGGATCTCGGCGGCGGGCTGAAGGCCGTGTTCCGCCTCGAAAGCGGGATCGACCTCGCGAACGGCGCCTTCGACGACGGCCCCGACTCGATCTTCGCGCGCCGCGCGACGGTCGGCCTGAAGGGCAAATGGGGCGAGCTGTCGCTCGGCCGCAACTTCACCGTCACCTACGACTACATGCTGCCGTTCGACCCGATGGGTTACGCGCAGAACTACTCGTGGGCGACGTCGTCGATGGCGACGGGCGGCCGCAAGGACGGCCTGTTCACGCGCTCGTCGAACGCGGTGCGCTACGACGGCGAATTCAGCGGCTTCAAGTTCGGCGCGCTGTACGGCTTCGGCAACGTGCCGGGCAGCGTGAAGACCAGCTCGAAATACGACGTCGCGCTCGGCTACGAGACCGGGCCGTTCGCGGCAGCGGTCACGTTCGACCGGCAGAACGGCGCGGCCGACAGCATCACGCCGGCCGACACGGTCAACTACATCCAGGGCATCCACGCGGGCCTGAGCTACGACTTCGGCAACCTGAAGACGATGGCGGGTTACCGCAATTACAAACGCACGTTCCGCACGACGGCGGCGAACCAGTTGAGCGACATGGTCTGGGTCGGCGGGTCGTACCAGTTCACGCCGACGTTCTCGCTGATCGCGGCCGTCTATCACCAGAACATCAAGGGCGGCACGGACGCCGATCCGACGCTGGTGTCGCTGCGCGCGCAGTACGCGCTGTCGAAGCGCACGGTGCTGTACGCGGCCGGTGCGTTCGCGATCGCGAAGCACGACCAGAAGGTCGGCGTGTCGCGCGACGTCAACGGTTATGGCACGACGCAAGTCGGCGTGACGGCGGGGATTCAGCAGCGGTTCTGAGTCTGATGCGGCGGGCGGCGGCGGGCGTCTTTCGCTCGCGGCCGCCCTGCTTTCCCCGCATGCGCGGCGATCACGACGGATAGCCGGCTATCGTCGCGCAGCTCGTTCATCGCGCCGAGCCAGCCCCGCTGCGGTTCGGTCGCCGTTCACTCGCCCCGCATCGTGAACACCGGGCGCACGAGGCTGTTTGCATCGCCCCAGTGTTCGTCGACGGCCGACAGCGGCACGGTACGCGTCTCGATCGCGAGGCCCGCCGGCCCGGCCGCGTCGAACACGCCGCGCACGGAGTCCAGCAAACGCGGCAGCCGCACGCTGCCGAGGCCGCTGCCCATCAATTCGATTGCGGTTGCGCGCAGCACCGCGCCCGGCAACAGCACGTCCGCGCCGCCGATCGAGCCGATCTGCACGAAACGCAGCCGGCGGCCATCGGGCGCCGCCTTCGCCGCGGCAATCAACAGCGTCTGCGCGCTGATGCCCCACAGATAGTCGAGCACGACGTCCACGCCCGCGCGGAAATGCGGTTCGAGCGCACGCGCCAGATGCGCGTCGTCCTGCTGCAACGACACGACGGTGTCCGCGCCGGCGTTCAGCAATGCCTGCAGCGCGGCCGCGTTGCGGCCCGTCGCGATCACCTTTGCGGCGCCGAGATGCTTCGCGATCCGCACCGCCAGCCGCCCCGACGTGCCCGTCGCGCCGTTCACGAGCACCGTCTCACCCGCGACGAGCCGTGCGCGTTCGGTCAGCGCGGCCCACGACGACATCCCGGGAATCGCGATCGCCGCGGCCGTGACGTCGTCGAGCCCGTCCGGCAACGGCACGCACTGCGTATCGGGCGCGATCGTGCGCTCGGCCATCGCGCCGAACGGCGCGGGGACGCCGAAGAAATAGACGCGCTGCCCGTCGCCGAGACGGCCGACGCCGTCGACGCCGACGACGAACGGATAACGTCCATCCGACGAATAATGCGTTCCGGACGCGCGCGCCTGCGCGATCCGGCTCAGCGCCGACACCGTCACGTCGATCAGACTGTGGCCCGGCATCGCGCACGGCGGTTCGAATTCCATGTGGACGGGGCGCTCGCCGGCGCCCTTCACGACTGCGGCTTTCATGGTGGCTCCTTGAATCGGATTGCTCGATCTACGGTTGCGCGGGACGTCAGCGTGCGTCGAGCCACGCGCGCAGCGCGGGATCGCGCACTTCCATCACGTCGAACAGGCCGATCGCCCGCAGCACGGGCAATGCGTCGATCGCGTCGGCTTCCGCGCGTGCCCGGTCGGCGGGCGTGGCGTCGGGATCGGTCAGCACGCGCGCGTTGACCAGAAATGCGCCGACGGTGCCCTTGCGGATCGTCGTTCCGCCGGCATCGATCCGGTCGGCATGGTCGGGAAGCATCTGTTCGGCTCGCATCGTGTCGTACTCCGGTTGTCATCGATAGACGCAGTGTAGGCGTGCGAAGCCGGCCGATCTCCGGTATAACAGCCATTCGATACCGCTATCCGGCCATGTCCGATCCGCTCCTGCCCGCCCGATTCGTCACGTCCGACGACGGCCCGTTCGTCGTTGCCGCCGTCCTGTCGCAACGCGACCCGCGCGTGACCGCGCCGCATGCGCATGCACGCGGCCAGCTCGTCGGTGCGCTGAGCGGGCTGCTGACGATCGGTCTCGACGACCAGGACTGGGTCGTGCCGGCGATCCACGCGATCTGGATTCCTCCGCATTGCCGGCATTCGCTGCGCTCGTTCGGGCCGATTTCCGGCTGGTCGGCGTTCGTCGCGGAAGCGCGCTGCGCGGCACTGCCGGACACGCCGCGCGCGATCCGTGCGTCGCCGCTGCTGCGGGAAGCGGTACGACGCGCCGCGAGCTGGGACGGTTCGGAACTGAATGACGCGCAGACGCGGATCGCCGACGTGATCCTCGACGAAATCGCCGCGTCGGAAGTCGAATCGCTGAGTCTCGCGCGGCCGCGCGACGCGCGGCTCGTGCGCATCACCGACGCGCTCGCCACGAACCTCGCGGACAACCGGCGGCTGGAGGAATGGGCCGAATGGGCCGGCATCAGCGCACGGACGATGAGCCGCCGCTTCGTCGCCGAGACGGGGCTGACGTTCGCGCAGTGGCGTCAGCAGGCAAGGCTGCTGCGGGCGCTGGAGAGAATCGCCGACGGCGTGCCGGTAACGACGATCGCGCTCGATCTCGGGTACGACAACGTGAGCGCGTTCATCGACATGTTCCGGCGCGCGCTGGGGACGACGCCGGGGCGGTATATGGAAGCGGGAATGTCAGAAGTCGGGACAATGGGAAGTCAGTCGTAACCCGTCCCCAAGGCTTGCGCCTGCGCACTCAGTTCCGCCATCACATCCACGATCGCCTGATCGCATTCCGCCCTGCAACGCGTCAGGTCAATCGCGCGGACAGGTCGACGACCCGCCGCATCGCGATATGGGATCGCCTTCAGTTCAAGCGAGGTCATCCGGTCCCTTTGCGAAACCTTGTACCCATGCTCCGATTCGTCAGGCAGTGCCTCTGCGTTACTTGGCATATCTGCCACGGCCCCTCGCTCAATAAGTCGTGTCACCGTTCTTTTCCGTCGGGCGAGATTCCCCCTTGAACTGCGCCGCCAGCCGCTCGGCACTCCTCGCCAGCAGCGTCGTATCGACCCCGACCGCGACGAACAACGCGCCCGCGTCCAGATACCGCCGCGCCGCCGCTTCATCCGCACTCAGGATGCCGGGCGCCTTGCCGGCCGCCTTGATCGTCCGGATCGCACCGTCGATCGCGGCCTGCACGTCCGGGTGCCCCGGATTGCCGAGATGCCCGAGATCGGCCGCGAGATCGGCCGGCCCGATGAACACGCCATCGACACCGTCGACCCGCGCAATCGCGTCGATCGCATCGAGCCCCGCGCGCGTCTCGACCTGCACGAGCACCGCCATCTCGTCGTTCGCGCGGTGCAGGTAGTCGCCGACGCGATTCCATCGCGACGCGCGCGCCAGCGCGCTGCCGACGCCGCGCATCCCGTGCGGCGGGTAACGCGTCGCGGCAACGGCCGCGCGCGCTTCGTCGGCGCTTTGCACCATCGGCACCAGCAGCGTCTGCGCGCCGAGATCGAGCACCTGCTTGACGATCACCGCATCGTTCCACGGCACGCGCACGACCGGATGCGACGGATACGGCGCGATCGCCTGCAGTTGCGCGAGGATCGTCGGCACCGTGTTCGGCGCGTGCTCGCCGTCGATCAGCAGCCAGTCGAAACCGGCGCCCGCGACGACTTCGGCGCTGTACGGATTCGCGAGGCCGAGCCACAGCCCGATCTGCGCATCGCCGCGCGCAAGCGCGGCCTTGAAGACATTCGAAGGAATCTGCATCGCTCGCTCACTCGAAGTAGCACTGGATCGTCCCGAGCGGACCGTAGTCGACACTGAACGTATCGCCCGGCCGCGCCGCGCACGGCCGCGTGAACGAGCCGCCGAGCACGATCTGCCCGGGTTCCAGCGCGACGTCGAAGCGCGACAGCCGGTTCGCGAGCCACGCGACGCCGTTCGCCGGATGGTTCAGCACGCCGGCCGCGACGCCCGTTTCCTCGACCACGCCGTTGCGCGACATGATCGCCGCGACCCAGCGCAGATCCACGTCGTGCGGCTTCACCGGCCGGCCGCCGATCACGACGCCCGCGTTCGCCGCGTTGTCGGCGATCGTGTCGAACACCTTGCGCGGCCGTTTCGTATCGGGGTCGATCGACTGGCTGCGCGCGTCGATGATCTCGAGCGCGGGCACGACGTAATCGACCGCATCGTACACGTCGAAGATCGTGCAGTCCGGGCCCGAGAGCCGCTTGCCGAGCACGAACGCAAGCTCGACCTCGACGCGCGGCACGATGAAGCGGCCGGTCGGGATCGTGCCGCCGTCCGCGAAGAACATGTCGTCGAGCAGCGCGCCGTAGTCGGGCTCGTCGATCTGCGACGTGTTCTGCATCGCCTTCGACGTGAGACCGATCTTGTGCCCCTTCAGCGTGCGGCCTTCCGCGAGCTTGAGGGTCACCCACGCGCGCTGGATCGCATACGCGTCGTCGATCGTGATGTCGGGATGGTCGAGCGAGATCTGGCGGATCTGCTTGCGCTCGCGCTCGGCGTCATGCAGACGCTGCGCGAGCTGGTCGATGAGGGCGGGTTCGAGCATGGTCGGATCGGGAATGGGGTTCAGCCGGCCCGCTTGTAGCGGGCGTGGATGTTGTTGTGCTTGTACGAGCCGCTTTCGCTGAACTCGGTCAGCTCCATCGACAGCGCGAGATAGCGCTGCGCGTACAGCTCGGCGAAATGCGCCTTGATCGCGTCGAACAGCGCGTCGCACGCGGCTTTCTTCGTGTCGTCGCTGCGGCCCGAGCCGATCTTCAGCGTCACGTGGACGAACGCGTCGTCCTCCGTGCCGTCGGCGACGCAGTAGTCCTGCAGCTCGATCGCGCGCGAGCGGATACCGCCGGTCGGGAACACGCCGCCCTGCGCGATCAGCGTTGCGTTGATCGTGCGCAGCAGCGCGGGAATGCGCGCGTCGTCGCGGATGTTCGCGGTGTATTCGACGACGATGTGAGGCATAGCTAATCTCCTGTCGAACCGAGTTAGCGCTTCAGCGCTTATGTCGGACCAAGTTAATGCTTCAGCACTTGCTTGGACCCGATGCTTTGCAGTCGAAGCCGGATGCGGGGCGGCGGCGTTCAGGCCAACGGAAAGATCGCGTTGATCTGCCCGGTACCCGAACTCGCGAAATAGTCGGTGACGATCTCGACCGGTTTGTCGTAACGATCCCAGCCGAGCAGGCCGAGCAGCATCGCCGTGTCGTGCATGCCGCCTTCGCCGTGGCAATGCGTGTTGTACTCGGGCAGCATCGCGCAGAACGTCTTGAAATCGCCCTGCTTCCACAGCTCGACCACGCGCAGGTCGACTTGCCGGAAGAATTCGCGGCTGATCTGGTGGATCGATTCCTCGGGGCTGCCGTTGTCGTTGAAGCGATGCGACAGCGAACCGCTCGCGAGGAACGCGACGTTCGAATCGCTCTTCTCGATCGCCTCGAGCAGCGCCTCGCCGAAGCGCCGGCTTTCGTCGAGCGTGTGCCACATGCACCAGCCGGCGATCGACACGACCTTGAAGTGCTGGTCGCCGTTCATGTAGCGCATCGGCACGAGCGTGCCGTATTCGAGTTCGAGGCTGTCGATCTCGTGTGCACGCGTCGCGACCCCGCGTGCGCTGGCCGTCTCGGCGATCAGCCGGCCGAGCGCCGGGTTGCCCGGATACGCGTACTCCATGTCGCGGATGAAATGCGGCAATTCGTTGCTCGTGTACGTGCCGGCGAACCGCGCGTTGCAGTTCACGTGATAGCCCGCGTTGACGAGCCAGTGCACGTCCGACACGACGATCGTGTCGACGCCGAGCGCGCGGCAGCGCTCGCCGATCAGTTGATGGCCGCGGATCGCTGCTTCGCGGCAGCCGTGATGCCTGCCGGGCATTTCCGACAGGTACATCGACGGCACGTGCGTGATCTTCGCGGCGAGGGACAGTTTGCCCATCGTTCAAGTCTCCATATCGTTCGTTCTTGCGGCGAAACGACCCGCGCCCGTTACACGCCCCAGCGCGGAATATGATGCGAACCCATCGAGATGCACACGTTCTTGATCTCCGCGAACACCTCGAAACTGTACTCGCCGCCCTCGCGCCCGGTGCCCGATTCCTTCACGCCGCCGAACGGCTGGCGCAGGTCGCGCACGTTCTGGCTGTTCACGAATACCATCCCGGCTTCGATGCCGCGCGCGAGACGATGCACCTTGCCGACGTCCTGCGTCCAGATGTACGACGCGAGGCCGTACGACGTATCGTTCGCGAGCCGCAGCCCTTCTTCCTCGTCCTCGAACGGGATCAGGCACGCAACCGGCCCGAAGATCTCTTCCTGCGCGATGCGCATCCGGTTGTCGACGTCGGCAAACACGGTCGGCCGCACGAAGTTGCCGTTGCGCAGATGGTCGGGCAGGCCTGCCGGCTTGTCCGCGCCGCCCGCGACCACGCGCGCGCCTTCCTGCTCGCCGATGCGGATATAGCCCGTCACCTTCTCCCAGTGCTGACGCGTGATCATCGCGCCGAGCTGCGTGGCCGGATCGGACGGATCGCCGACCACCAGGTTGTTCGCGCGGCGCGCGAATTCCTGCACGAAGCGGTCGTAGATCGTGCGCTGCACGAAGATCCGCGAGCCCGCGGTGCAGCGCTCGCCGTTGATCGAGAAGATCGTGAACAGCGACGCGTCGAGCGCACGGTCGAAATCCGCGTCGTCGAAGATCAGCACCGGCGACTTGCCGCCGAGCTCCATCGAATACTTCTTGAGGCCCGCGCGCTCCATGATGCGCTTGCCCGTGACGGTGCCGCCCGTAAACGACACCGCACGCACGTCCGGATGCCGCACGAGCGCGTCGCCAGCGGTTGCGCCATAGCCCTGCACGACGTTCAGCACGCCGGGCGGGATCCCGGCTTCGAGCGCGAGCCGGCCGAGCTGGTCGGCCGTCAGCGGCGACAGCTCCGACATCTTCAGCACGGCCGTGTTGCCGAGCGCGAGGCACGGCGCCGTCTTCCACGTGGCCGTCATGAACGGCACGTTCCACGGCGACACCAGCGCGCACACGCCGACCGGCTGGTACAGCGTGTAGTTCAGCATCTGGTCGTCGACCGGATAGGTGCGGCCGTTCATCTGCACGCACACTTCCGCGAAGAAGTTGAAGTTCTCGGACGCGCGCGGAATCAGCTGCTTGCTCGTCTGCGCGATCGGCAGGCCGGTGTCCTGCGTCTCCAGCGCCGCGAGCATCGGCACGTTCTTCTCGATCAGCTCGCCGAGCTTGCGCATCAGCTTCGCGCGCTCCTTCGCGGGCGTGTTCGCCCACTTCGGGAATGCTTCCTTCGCCGCGCGCACGGCCGCGTCGACTTCGGCTTCGCCGGCCGACGCGACGTCGGTGATCACGTCGCCCGTCGCGGGATTCAGCGTCGTGAAGGTCTCGCGGCTCTCGACTTCGCGGCCGTCGATCCAGTGCTTGATGGTCATGTGCTCTCCTTCCGTGGGCGACGGGCTCAGCCGGCGCGATAGTAGTCTGCTTCGCCGACGATCGTGTTCACGAGCCGGCCGATCCCTTCGATTTCGGTCACGACCTCGTCGCCCGGCTGCGTGTCCGCCAGCCCCTCGGGCGTGCCGGTCAGGATCAGGTCGCCCGGCGAGAGCGTCATGAAGCCGCTGATGTGCTCGATCAGCGCCGGCACGTCGAAGATCATGTCGCGCGTGCTGCCGCGCTGCGTCTCCCGGCCGTTCACCGTCGTGCGCAGCGTCAGGTCGCCCGCGTCGCCGATCTCGTCGCGGCTGACGAACCACGGCCCGAGCGGCGTGCAGGTGTCGCGGTTCTTCACGCGCAGGTTCGGGCGGTAGTAGTTCTCGAGATAGTCGCGGATCGCGTAGTCGTTCGCGACCGTATAGCCGGCCACGTAGTCGATCGCCTGCGCGCGGCTCACGTTGCGCGCGGGCCGGCCGATCACGACGGCCAGTTCGCACTCGTAGTGCATGTGCGTCGCATCCGCCGGGCGCACGGTGCGCGACCGGTGGCCGATGAACGTGTTCGGCCCCTTCAGGAAGATCAGCGGCTCGCTCGGCGCGTTGAACGCAAGTTCCTTCGCATGATCGGCGTAGTTGAGGCCGAGCGCGAACGTCGTGCGCGGCGCGACGGGCGGCAGCCATGCGACCACGTCCTCGGCGAGCACACGCCCCGTGTCGAGGCGGATCGCGCCGTCGCCGGCCGGTTCGGCCGCATGCAGTGCACCGTTGTAGATCACGCGCGCCGTCTTCATCGTGTTTCCTCCGCAACCAGCGTGTGCCGCAACGTGCCGATGCCGGCGGCGGCGATCTCGACCGTGCTGCCCGCGCGGGCGCGCGGTGCGCCGCCCGCGACGCCGAGCAGCAGCACATCGCCCGCGTCGAACGACATGAACGCCGTCACGTCGGCGATCAGTTCGCGCACCGGGCGGATCAGGGTGGCGGTCGAAGCGGACACGGCAACCTCGCCGTCGATCCGCACGGTTAACGCAAGCGCGTCGACATCGGCCAGCGCGGCGGCCGGCACGATCGCCGGGCCCAGCGGGCAGAAACCGTCACGGCACTTGAAGCGTACGGCCGGACGGTAGTAATCGGGATGCGGCACCGACACGTCGCTCACGAGCGTGAAACCGTGCAGGTAGTCGAGCGCCTGCGCGGCCGGCACGTGCGTCGCGCGCCGGGCGAACACGACGGCCACCGACGCGCCGATCTCCAGCGCGTCGACGCCGGCCGGCACGACGACGGCCGCGCCGTCGGCCGCATGCGTGTTGGCCGGCTTGATGTAAAGGACCGGCGCCTGCGGCGGGCGGCCGTAAGGCGGCGCGTTCACCGCATCGCCGAGCGCGTCGAGCGCCGCACGCTCGTTCAGCAGCGCACCGTAAACGGTACCGATGGCGACCGGCAACGGCGGCGCCGCGGCGGTCGTGCAAGACAGCTCCATGCGTCATTCCCCTGCCGCGCGTCGCGGCGCATCGTCAATACTTAACATCTTAAGTAAACAATCGGGCGCTGGCAACCTCGATTACCCTGATACGCGAAATTCATCACCTTCGGCTGTTAAGATTGATGCGTCCCCGTCCACTGTCCACCCCGATGAACCGTACGCTCGACCATCGCAACCTGGCCATGCTGCTGCTCGAGGCCCGCGAAACGCTGATGGGCCTGTTCCGCCCCATTCTCAAGGAATTCGCGCTGACCGAACAGCAATGGCGGATCATCCGCGTGCTCGACGGCGAACCGGCGCATGCGCTCGAAGCGGGACAGATCGCGCGCCGCTGCTGCATCCTGAGCCCGAGCCTCACGGGCGTGCTGGAACGGATGGAGCGCGACGGCCTGATCACGCGCACGCGCGCGCAGGAGGATCAGCGCCGGCTGCTGGTCAGCCTGACGCCGCAAAGCAGGAAACTCGTCACGGAAATCGGTCCGCGCATCGACGAGCAATACCGGCAGCTCGAGTCGCGCTTCGGCCAGGACGGCCTCGAAGACATCTACCGCGCGCTCGACCGGCTCATCGAACTCGGCGGCAACGCGCAATGATGGCGCCCGTTCCCGCCAGCCGCGGGAACAGGCACCGGCGCAGCGCGGGCGGTCAGTGCAGCGCGCCGCGCATCAGTTCGGTCACCGCGACGCCGCGCGACGTGCGCATGCATTCCTCGACGTAATCGATGAACGGCAACGGCTCGAAATCGATTTCGTCGCGCACGCGGCGGTTGTCGAACACGCGATCGACCGTCGCGAATTCCGCGCAGCGCTGCAGCGCCCGGCCGATCACGCGCTCGAGTGCCGGATCGGGCCGCCCGAGCACGTCGCGCACCACCAGCGGCAGCTCGGCCGGCACGCACGCCGCATAGCGCGGCGCCCCCGTCATTCCTGCCGCCTCGTCCATCGCGCGCACGATCTGCGCGACCTGCGGCGCCTCGTCGCCGGCCGACACGTGATAGAGATCGTGCGCGAGCGTCGGCTTGACGGCCAGCAGCATCGTCGCGCGCGCCACGTCGTCCACCGACACGATGTCGATGCGCGTCATCGGCCGCGCGGTGAAGCGGCGCGCCGCATGCGCAAGCCGGAACATCCAGAACGAATTCGGCGCGGGCCGCGTACCAAGCACCGTGTGGCCGACGACGTGCGACGGCCGCACGACGACGAGCGGCAGCCCGAGCGCGCGCAGGCGCTGCTCCGTTTCCGCCTTCGCGTGCAGGTAGTCCGCCGCGAGCACCGCGCCCGGCAGGCCCTCGCCGTCTTGCGCGACATCGTTCGCCGCGGCGCCCGCCCCTTGTTCGCGCACGATTCCGCCGCGGCCCGCATGCGCATAGGCCGTGCCGACGTACACGAAGCGCTGCAGGCGCGGCGCACGCGCGAAGCGTTCGGCGAAGCGCACCGAATCGGCGATGTCCGCCTGCAGGTGCGCGCCGTCGGCCGGCGACGCATGACCGGCGCAGTGGATCACGTGCGTCGCGCCGGCGAGACACGGCGCGTCGGCACCCTGCCACACGTCGCCGAGCGCGCCGACGATCACGTTCGCATCGCTCAGGCGCGACGCCCAGTACGGCGCAAGCCCCGCGCGCAGCGCCGCTTCGCGCAGCCGCGCGACGGCGTGGCCGCGGTCCTGCGCGCGCACGACGCACACGATGCGTTCGAGCAACCCTGCATTGACGAGCGCCGTCAGCACGGTACTGCCGATGAAGCCGGTCGCGCCGGTCAGCACCAGCCGTCCGACGTTCGCCGCCGCGACCGGTGCGCTGGCCGGCGACACGAGGCTCGTCCGCCAGTTGAGCGACAACGCGGTTTTCCAGATCAGCACGATAGTCTCCTTCGAAGAGTCGGCCGGGCGGCGCGGCGCCCGCGGTTGCGGGCTGCGCACGGCTCGCCGGCCGGGCCGGGGCTGACGCGCGCCCTGGCTGCCCCGATCGGGCGTGCGGCCCGCGATCGCGTCGATCGCGTCTCTGGCACGAGGCGCAGGCAGCCGCCGAGGACGGGCGTCCGCGGCACAGGATCGGGAAGTTCCCAGTGTGGGGCCCGATCGCATGCAAGTCTGTCCCGAAAGTTTCGTGAAAGTGTGCCGATTTGTACGCGATTGTCGGAGTGTGTCGCTCCGGCCGCGCCGTCAAGGCGCTGAAACATCCGGTCGGGCCGCGTTCGAGTCGCATTCGGGCGGTGCCGGGTTGCGTCGGTCGGCCCGGTTTCGGCGGCGGCCCGCGCGCGACAGATCGACGCGGCCACGGCCATGTCATCCCATGTCTCGACCGTCACCGATTCGCGCGTGGACACCACAATCGCCGATGCCACTTGCGTTTGCGCGTGCCGCCGGAATGGCAGTGAATCGTCAGACATCGTTTCATCGGAAGCCGCAATAGACTCAATCCGGGTTTATTGCGGATTATCACTTGCGTTTCACACCAGTCTATCTAGACTGTTCAAGTCAAAACGGTCAAATGTGTCATTTTTTTTGGGAGACGATCCAATGCGCCTCACTATTCGGATTAATGGCAGCGAGTCGGCAACCCGGCAATCCTTCGCGGTGCTGTGGGTGGATACCGACGAGGGCCTGTGGTCGCGCGAGGCACATCAGGGCATCGATCTCCCGACCTGGGGCAAGGTCCGCAACGTCGAGGGTGCGATGGCGCTCTGCGCGGGCGACGGCGGGAGCGCCTTATGCCAGTTGAAGGGACTGTCGTTCGGTGCGACGCAGCGCGAACAGGGCCCCGCCGTGCTCGCCGGCAACCACCCCGGCGCGTGGCGGCTGCAGGCCGTCGATCGTTGCACGACCGAGCCGGAATACCATGAATTCATTTCCGTCGACCGATAGAAATATTTGACGTAGATCGTCTGCGGTTTTCGGGTTTATTCCGGTTTCAGCGATATTCATTTCGATATTCAGCATTATCAGCGCCCCATTGTGGGGCGCTTTTTATTTTTCGATTCAAATAAATAATCAGGATCCGGGCAATTGATCACGTAACGGCGACGGTCTGAATCGACGGGTACCGGATGCCGTGCGCCCGGATCGACACGCAGCGGATCGCCCACCTTTCATCGTCTGCTGCGATGGTGAAAATCCGCTTCCGTCGCGCCTTTCCTGCCCCCTTTTCCGCGCTTGACCGGCTCGTCACCACGCGCTTTTTCGCGGGGCCGGAACAGACTTTCCCCACACGGCGTTTACTCATTTATTACAATCGCATTATTCAGACTGACCTGCCGCCGCCCGGCGGCCCGACCCGGCCATTGCATGAGCGTAAAAAAGAAGACCCACCCCGCCGATCCGTACTCGGCCGCGACGAAGAATCCGATGCTCGCGTCACGCCTGCCGATGTGGCGCTCGAAACTGGTCGTGATCATCGTGTTCCTCGCGTTCGCTGCGCTGATCGCGCGCGCCTTCTGGGTGCAGGTCGCGAACCAGGATTTCTACGTCGGCCAGGGCCAGAAGCGCTACCAGCGCACGATCGAGCTCGACGCGATGCGCGGGCGCATCGTCGACCGCAACGGCGCGATGCTCGCGGTCAGCCTGTCGACCTATGAAATCTGGGCAAACCCGAAACAGGTCGCCGATACCGACTACCCGCAGATCGCGAAGCTGCTCGACATGCCGCTCGTCGAGGTGAAGCGGCGTCTCGGCCACGACCGTACGTTCGTGCTGCTCAAGCGGCAGGTCGACGCGGACACCGCGGGCCGGCTCGACAAGCTCGCGATCGACGGGATCACGCAGATCGCCGATTCGAAGCGCTTCTATCCGGAAGGCGAATCGGCCGCGCACGTGGTCGGCTTCACGAACGTCGAAGACAAAGGCCAGGAAGGCGTCGAACTCGCGGCGAATGGGCGCCTGTCGGGTACGTCCGGGCAGCGCGAGGTGATCCGCGACCGGCTCGGCCGCATTGTGTCGGACACGCGCCCGCTCGTTCCCGCCCAGCACGGCGCGACGATCGAGCTGACGATCGACCGCCGCATCCAGCAACTCGCGTTCAGCCAGCTCAAGGCGGCGGTGGTCGAGAACAACGCGGTGGCCGGCAGCGTCGTTGTGCTCGATGCGCAGAACGGCGAGATCCTCGCGCTCGCGAACTACCCGACCTTCGACCCGAACGACCGCGCGCGCCTCACGGGCCAGCAGTTGCGCAACCGCGCGGTGATCGACACGTTCGAACCCGGCTCGACGATCAAGCCGCTCGTCGTCGCGCTGTCGATCGACGAGCGCAAGGTCACGCCGAACACGATCATCAATACGTCGCCGGGCACCTACAAGATCGGCCCGGCCGTGATCCACGACACGTCGAACCACGGGTCGCTGACGGTGTCGCAGGCGCTGCAGAAGTCGAGCAACATCGCGCTCGCGAAGCTCGCGCTGAACCTGCCCGCCGAAACGATCTGGAACAAGTACCAGGAATACGGGATCGGCCGCGCGCCGGAACTGACGTTTCCGGGCGTCGCATCGGGACGGCTGCGCGGCTACAAGCGCTGGCGGCCGATCGAGCAGGCGACGATGGCGTACGGCTACGGCCTGTCGATGTCGTTGCTGCAGATCGCGCAGACCTACACGGCCTATGCGGGCGACGGCACGCTGCACCCCGTGTCGCTGCTGAAGAACGGCACCGACCAGCAGACGATCGACGCGCATCGCGGCCACCGCGTGACGTCGCCGCAAACGGCCGCGTCGATCCGCTCGATGCTCGAGATGGCGGTCGGCGAAGGCGGCACGGGGCGCCGCGCGCGCGTCGACGGCTACCGGATCGGCGGCAAGACGGGCACCGCGCGCAAGCAGGTCGGTGCGACCTATGCGAAGGGCAAGTACCGCGCGCTGTTCGCGGGGATGGCGCCGATGAGCAACCCGCGCCTGATCGTCGCGGTGATGATCGACGAGCCGCGCGGCAAGGGCTACTACGGCGGCACGGTGGCCGGCCCGGTGTTCGCGTCGGTCACGAGCGGCTCGCTGCAGTTGCTCGGCGTGCCGCCCGACGCGCCGGTCGAACCGGAGAAGCCGCAGCCGGCCAAGGCGGTTGCACCGCAGAAGACGGTCGCTGCGCCGAAGGCAGCGGTTCAACCGAAAACGGCTGCTGCGCCGAACGCGCCCGCGCCGGTGAAGACGGCCGCGCAGTCCCGCACGGCCGTGCCGGCGAAGGCGACGGCAAGCTGAAGCCGCCGGGCGGGCGATGCGACGTACCGCACCGCCCGCGCACCCGTCGCCCTCACCCCGCTTTCATCCCACTTTCTAGGAACGCCCCGCATCATTTGAGCGTTCCCGCCGCGTCCTCCTACAATTTTTTCGCGCCGCGGGCGGCCTTGCCCGCGCGCCCGACTACAACAACGGAGAGAGACGCATGCGATTCCACTGGAAAATGCTCGTGCTGGCCACCGCGAGCATCACGCTGCTGGGCGGTGCCCCGGCCCGGGCCGCCGATGCCGCCGACGTGAAAATCGGCTTCCTCGTCAAACAGCCGGACGACCCGTGGTTCCAGGACGAATGGCGCTTCGCCGACCAGGCGGCGAAGGAAAGACACTTCACGCTGATCAAGATCGCGACGCCGAGCGGCGAAAAGGTGTCGACCGCGCTCGACAGCCTCGCCGCGCAAAAGGCGCAGGGCGTGATCATCTGCGCGCCCGACGTGAAGCTCGGCCCCGGCATCGCGGCAAAAGCGAAGCGTGCGGGGATCAAGCTGATGTCGGTCGACGACCAGCTCGTCGACGGCCGCGGCGCGCCGCTCCAGGGCGTGCCGCACATGGGCATTTCCGCGTACAAGATCGGCCAGCAGGTCGGCCAGGCCATCGCGGACGAGACGAAGCGGCGCGGCTGGAATCCGGCCGAGGTCGGCATCATCCGGCTCGCGTACGACCAGTTGCCGACCGCGCGCGAGCGCACCGCCGGCGCGGTCGACGCGCTCAAGGCCGCCGGCTTCCCGGCCGCGAACGTGATCGACGCGCCCGAGATGACGGCCGACACCGAAGGCGCGTTCAACGCGGCGAATATCGCGCTCACCAAGCATGCGAACTTCAAGCGCTGGGTCGCGTTCGGCTCGAACGACGACACGACGGTCGGGGCGGTGCGCGCCGCCGAGGGGCGCGGCATCGGCGCGGACGCGATGGTCGCGGTCGGCATCAACGGCAGCCAGGTCGCGCTCAACGAATTCGCGAAGCCGAAGCCGACAGGCTTCTACGGGTCGATCCTGCTGAATCCGCGCCAGCACGGCTACCAGACGGCCATCAACATGGTTGACTGGATCACGAAGAACCAGGCGCCGCCGCCGCTCGTGCTGACGTCCGGCACGCTGATCACCCGCGACAACGAGAAGCAGGCACGCGCCGCGCTCGGTTTGTGAGCATGCAAGGAGCCGACATGACACGTACCACCCTCGTGACGGGCGCTGCCGGCGGCATCGGCCAGGCGCTGTGCCGCACCTTCCTCGCGGCCGGCGACCGCGTCCTCGCGCTCGATCGCGACCGCCCGGCGCTCGACCGCTTCATCGATACGCTCGCCGACGCACGCGCGACGCCGGTCGTCGACGACCTGACCGACACGGAGCGGCTGCGCTCGATGCTCGAATCGCATCCGCAGGTCGACGTGCTCGTCGCGAATGCGGGCACGGCCGCGTCGACCACGCTGCGCGACACGACGCCCGCGAGCTGGCGCACCGATCTCGATGCGAACCTGACGGCCACCTACGTGAGCGTCGAAGCCGTGCTGCCCGGGATGCGCGCGCGCGGACGCGGTGCGATCGCGATCGTCGGTTCCGTGAACGGCGTGCACGCGCTCGGGCATCCGGTGTACAGCGCGGCGAAGGCCGGGCTGATCAGCTACACGAAATCGCTCGCGATCGAATACGGCCGCGACGGCGTGCGCGCGAATATCGTGCTGCCGGGCACGGTGAAGACACCCGCGTGGGAAGCGCGCGTCCAGCGCAACCCGCAGGTGTTCGAGCAATTGAGGAAGTGGTATCCGCTCGACGACTTCGCAACGCCCGACGATGTCGCGCAGGCCGCGCTGTTCCTGTGCTCGCGGGCCGCGCGGATCATCACCGGCGTCGCATTGCCGGTCGACGGCGGCCTGCTGGCCGGCAACCGCGTGATGGCGCAGGAACTGACGCTCGAAACGTTCTACTGAAGCACGCGGGGCCGGCGGCCGCCCGGGCCGCCGCGCCCTGTCCGGTGCGCGGCGCGCGGCCGCGCGCCGTCAATGCGCCACCGCGACCGGCTTCGCCATCCGGCCGAGCACGTGCTCGGTCATCCCGCGCGCGAGTTCGGTCTCGCCCATGAACACGGTGCCGATGCCCTCGCTCGACAGCAGCGCGGCCTCGTCGCCGCTGTTCGTGCATAGCACGACCTCGAGCGTCGGGTTGAGCGTGCGCGAGATCTCGACGATCTGCCGCACGTCGAACACGTCGGGCAGCGTGACGACCAGCATCCCGGCGCGCGCGATATGCGCCTGCACGAGCACGATCGGCTCGATCGCGTCGCCCGACACGGCCGCGACGCCGTCCGCGCGCAGCTTCTCGACGAGCTCGCGATTCTGCTCGACGACGACATACGCGATCTCGCGCTCGTCCAGTGCATGCGCGATCCGCGTGCCGACCTTGCCGTAGCCGACGATCACGACCTGCCCGGTCAGGTGCGTCTGCGGCGTCGACATCGGCAGCGCGGCGAGCGGATCGTCACGCGCCTCGAGCTTGCGCGCGAACGCCGAATGCTTGCGGATCCATGCGAGCGCCGGATCGATCATCGCGAACAGCAGCGTGTTCATCGCGATCGAGATCAGCGCGACTGCGAGGATCAGGCTCTGCCCCTCGGCCGACAGCAGCCCGAGCGCCCGGCCGAGCCCCGCGAGGATGAACGAGAATTCGCCGATCTGCGCGAGCCCCGCGCCGACCGTCAGCGCGGTATTGAGCGGATAGCGGAACGCGATCACGAGCGCGACCGCCGCGAGCGTCTTGCCGACCAGCACGATCGCCGCGACCTCGATCACGTGCAGCGGCTCGTCGAGCAGCACCTTCGGGTCGAACAGCATCCCGACCGAAATGAAGAACAGCACCGAGAACGCGTCGCGCAGCGGCAGCGTCTCGTCGGCCGCGCGCCGGCTGAATTCCGACTCGCGCATCATCATCCCGGCGAAGAACGCGCCGAGCGCGAACGACACGTCGAACAGCTTCGCCGCGCCGAACGCGATGCCGACCGCGGCCGCGATCATGCACAGCGTGAACAGCTCGCGCGAGCCGGTGCGCGCGACGAGCCATAAAATGCGCGGAAACACGCGCTTGCCGACCACGAGCATCAGCGCGATGAATGCCGCGACCTTCAGCATCGTGACGCCGAGCGTGCCCCAGATGCTGCCGCCGGCCGCATGCGCGTCGCCGGGCGGCGTGCCGCCGAGCAGCCCCGCGACGGGCGGCAGCAGCACGAGCACCAGCACCATCACGAGATCCTCGACGACGAGCCAGCCGACCGCGATGCGCCCGTTGACCGTCTCGACGAGCCCGCGCCCTTCGAGTGCGCGCAACAGCACGACGGTACTCGCGACCGACAGCGCGAGCCCGAACACGAGCGCCGCCCCGAGGCTCCAGCCCCACATGAGCGCGAGCCCGCCGCCGAGCAGCGTCGCGACCGTAATCTGTACGACGGCGCCCGGCAGCGCGATCTTGCGCACCGCGAGCAGGTCGCCGAGCGAGAAATGCAGGCCGACGCCGAACATCAGCAGCATCACGCCCACTTCGGCGAGTTGCTGCGCGAGCGACAGGTCGCCGACGAAACCGGGCGTGCCGGGGCCGATCACGATCCCGGCGAGCAGATAGCCGACGAGCGGCGGCATTTTCAGCAGCGACGCGAAGTAACCGAAAATCATCGCGAGACCGAAACCGGCCGCGAGCAACGCAATCAGGCTGACGTCATGAGGCATCCCCCCTCCCAAGTTCTTGTAACTATTTAGTAAGGTTCAAGAATGGAAGGATAAGGGATGAGGCGGAACAATGGCGCGCCACCGCGAAAATTTCACGCGGCGGCGCGCCTTTGCGGGGTGCAACCCCGGCGAAACGAAAGGCACCGCGCGGGAGCGCCTGCACCTTGAAGCGGATCGGACAGGCGGGGCGAGCGCCCCGCCGCCCCGTCAGCGCGACGCCTGCGGGAACCGCGCGCCCGGCGGCGGTTCGGGCCGGGTCGACGGCACGCTCTTGCGTACCTTCGCGACCTGCGCGGCCGTCACCGGCGCGCCCGTGTTGCCCCAGCTCGTGCGCACGAAGTTCGACACGTCCGCGACTTCCTGGTCCGACAGGCGCCAGCCGAACGGCGGCATCGTGAAGGTCGACGGCGCGGTGCGCGTACCCTCCAGCGCGCTGCCTTCCAGCACGACGTGGATCAGCGACGCCGGATCGTCGCCCTGCACGACCGGATTGCCGGCGAGCGCCGGGAACACGCGCGTGTAGCCATGGCCGTCGCTGCGGTGGCAGGCCATGCAGTTGTCGCGATAGACGGCCGCGCCCGGCTTGCTCGCGTCGCCGGTGTGCAGCGCCTTCGCGGCGGCCGCGTCGTACACGTGCGGCTGCTCGCCCTGCACGCGCGGCGGCAGCGTCTTCAGGTAGCGCGCGATCGCGTTCAGGTCGTCGTCAGTCATGTGCTGCATGCTGTGGCCGACCACGTCCGTCATCCCGCCGAACGCGGCCGTGCGCAGCGTGCGGCCGGTCTTCAGGAACTGCACGATCTCGGTTTCCGTCCACGTGCCGAGCCCGGTGCGCGGCTCGCCGCGCAGGCTCGTCGGCACCCAGCCGTCGATCGCCGCGCCGCCGGCCAGGAAGTCCGGGCCGTCCGCGTCGGTCAGCCCGCGCTCCTGCATCGTCGGCGCGCGCGGCGTGTGACACGCGCCGCAGTGGCCGAGCCCCTGCACGAGATACGCGCCGCGCGCGACCACCGGGTCGGTGTACGGCGTCGCGTCGAACGGCTTCGGCGACGGCGCGAACATCTTGCGCCAGATCCCGAGCGGCCAGCGCATCGACAGCGGCCACACGATGTCGACCGCGCGGTTCTCGTGCTCGACGGGTGCGACGCCGTGCATGAAGTACGCATACAGCGCCTTCATGTCGTCGTCGGTCAGCCGCGCATACGACGGGAACGGCATGGCCGGATACATCGTGTCGCCGTTCTTGCGCACGCCCTCGCGCACCGCGCGGGTAAAGTCCTCGACCGTCCAGCCGCCCAGCCCCGTTTTCGGGTCCGGCGTGATGTTCGTCGAATAGATGCCGCCGATCGGCGTGTCGAACTTCAGCCCGCCCGCGAACGGCTTGCCGCCGCTCGCGGTGTGGCACGCGATGCAATCGCCCGCGCGGGCCAGGTATGCGCCGCGCTTGACGAGGTTCGCATCGGCGGATCGGGCCACGGGTGCGGCCGCCGCGCCGGACGCCGCCGCGGGCGCTGCCGCCGGTTGCGCGAACGCCGCGGTGCCCGCGAGGCCGAACGCGGCCCAGGCCGCACCGGCCGCCAGCGCGCGCCGCACCGGGGAAAGGCGGCGCGCGGCGTTGTGGTTCATCGTCCTCTTCATACGGTCACCAGCGGGGCGGGATTCTTCAGGTATTGCTCGCGGATCGCGCGCGCCGACCAGTAGGCCAGCGCCGCGATGATCCCGGTCGGGTTGTAGCCGATGCCCTGCGGCAGCGCCGAGGCGCCCATCACGAACACGTTGTGCACGTCCCAGCACTGCAGGTAGCGGTTCAGCACGCTCGTCTTCGGGTCGGTGCCCATGATCGCGCCGCCGACGAGGTGGGTCGTCTGGTACTGGCGCGAATCGAAGTGCTTGCCGAACTCGCGCGTCGACACGCCGATCGCCTTCGGCCCCATCGCCTCCGCGATCTTCTTCATCTGCCCGGTCACGTACTGCGCCATCCTGATGTCGTTGTCCTTCCAGTCGAAGGTCATCCGCAGCAGCGGCTGGCCGTACGAATCGCGATAGGTCGGATCGAGGTCGAGATAGACGTCGCGGTACGACATGTTCGTGCCGTGCGCGTCCATCGAGATCGTGTGCGCGTAGTAATCCTTGACGGACTTCTTCCACGCCGAGCCCCACTGCGGCGTGCCGGGCGGCGTCGCGATGCCGCTGACCGGCTTCACGCCGGCCTGGTTCACCCACAGCGGCGAGCCGCCGACGAAGCCGAGCGGGCCGTGGTCGAAGTTGTCCGCGTTGAAGTCGTCCACCGCGACGCCGTTGCCGCCCGCGCCGATGAACGGGTTCGTGTAGGTGTCCTTGTCGAAGAACGCCTTGATCGTCGACAGGTTCTGGTACGCGAAATTGCGGCCCACGACGCCTTCGCCCGAGATCGGGTCGTACGGCTTGCCGATGCCGGACAGCAGCAGCAGGTGCACGTTGTGGTACTGGAACGCGGCCACGATCACGAGATCGGCCGGCTGGTGCACTTCGCGCCCGGCCGGGTCGACGTAGGTGACGCCCGTCGCGCGCTTCTTCGTATCGTCGAGGTCGACGCGCAGCACGTGGCACTTCGAGCGCAGCTCGAAGTTCGGCGCCTGCTTCAGCGCGGGCAGGATGTTCAGGTTCGGCGACGCCTTCGAGTACATGTAGCACGCGTAGCCGCTGCAGTAGCCGCAGAAGTTGCACGGGCCCATCTGCACGCCGTACGGGTTCGTGTACGGGCCCGACGTGTTCGCCGACGGCAGCCGGTACGGATGCAGGCCGAGCGATTGCGCCGCATCGGAGAAGCGCTGCGCCGAGTAGGTATTGAGCTGCGCGGGCAGCGGGAAATTGTCGCTGCGGTTCGCTTCGAACACGTTGCCGTCGCCGACCACCTTGCCGCCGACCTTGTACGCCTGCCCCGACGTCCCGAACACCTTCTCGGCGAAATCGAAATGCGGCTCGAGCTCGTCGTAGCTGACGCCCGTGTCCTGGATCGTCATCCCTGCGGGGATGAACTTCTTGCCGTAGCGCTCTTCATAGTGGCTGCGCAGGCGCAGCTCTTCCGGCGTGATCCGGAAGTGCACGCCCGACCAGTGCAGCCCCGCACCGCCGACGCCCTCGCCCGGCAGGAACGCCGCGAGCTGCCGGTACGGCAGCGCGGTGTCCTGCACGCCGTGGCGGATCGACACGGTCGTCTTCGACAGGTCGAGGAACAGCTTCTTGCGGATGTTGTAGGTCAGCTCGTCGATCGTGTTCGGATACGCGCCGTCCGGATAGGTGTCGCGATACTCGCCGCGCTCGAGGGCAACGACCTTCAGGCCCGCTTCGGTCAGCTCCTTCGCGAGAATCGCGCCGGTCCAGCCGAAGCCGACGATGACCGCGTCGACATGCGGCTTTTTCTCTGCGGCCATCAGGTGCGCTCCCCGTTGATCGAGACGGGGCCGTACGGATAGGGCTTGCCGTTCTGGTTGACGAAATCCATGAAATCCGCGCGCGCGCCCGGAAAGCCGATCATCTTCCACGCGGCCATGTCGTGATTGCCGCCATGCACCGGATCGCAGAAGTAGCCTTCGCGCGTGTTCTGCAGCAACTGGCCGAAGAACACGCCGGGCGGCACGTCGTCGATCGGTGCGGCGCCCTTCTCCAGCGCGCCGAGCACGGTGTCGCGCGTCGGTGCGTCGAGCTCCGCGAACGCCTTGCCGTGGGCTTTCTCGCAATAGCGGTTGACGGCCGCGATACCGAGCCGGTAGATGTCGCGCGGCACGAGCTTCAGCTGGTAGCCGAGCTCGGGCACGCCCTGCTGGAACGGCCCCTGCATGTACCACGTCGCGCCGTGCGCATACGGCGCCTCCATCTGGCGGTCGATGAATTCGGGCACGCCCGATTCGAGCGCGCCGGGGCCTTCGGCGTCGGCCGGAATCAGCCGGTCGACGGCGGCCTGGACGAACGCCCATTCCTTCGCATCGAAGAAGGTCGGCTTGTACGGGGCGCGTTCGGCGCCGGCCGATGCGGCGGGCGCGTTGCCGGCCGTCGTCGCGGAGGGCGACGACGAGCGCAGGTCGCAGCCGGCGACCGACGCGATCGGCACGAGCGCGACCGACGTGCGCAGGAAACGGCGGCGCGAGTTGGGTTTGTCAGGTGGCGTGGACATGGTCGGATGTTGATCGTTGGGGATCGGGGTACGGACGCGCGCATTCCGCATGCGGCGGGTCCGGCACGGCAGCCATGCCGCATGCGGCTGGCCGTCCTGTTCTTCCGTATGCTGCGAACAACCGCGATGCTGTCGCGTGCGCGCCGATTCCGGAGGCGCTGCGCGGATCGACCTCTTCGCGGGCCTGTTCATCGGACAAATACCGGCCTGCCGGCCCTTACCTGCCCGCCATCGCCATGACCCTGATCCAACGTGGACGCCGCGTTTGCCGGCGGCAAGCGCAACGTGCACGACCCTCTTTCGGGTCCGGCAACGCGTGGCGCGAATTATAGATGGAACCGGTTCCATTACGAGGGGATTCAATGCAATTCAATATGTCGAAAATTGCAACAATTGAAAAATCCGGAACGCGGAATGCGCGAGGATGGCGGACCGACGCCGTGCCGGCCGAATATCTCACGCAGATCGATACGCGTGCGCGCTGACCCGCGCGCCGCTCACCACGGCCAGAACATCGACGCGATGGACAGTGCGAGCGCCGCGCAAAGCGGCGAGTAATACAGCGTGTCCATCCGCGCGAAACGCGACCCGCGGATCCGCTTGAAGAAGCCGACATAGCGGAAATCGCCGACGGCGCGCACCGCGAAGATCAATGCGAGCGCAACGACCGCGAACGCGATCGCGCCGGGATACGCGTTGCGCCCCAGCCAGCCCGCACGCGCGGCGACCACGCATGCGCCTGCGAGCAGCGCCGCCGCGACGGCAAGCGTGCCGACGGCGGTCGGCCGCAGCAGCGGCACGCCGTCCTGTTCCGGAATGGCCGCGCGCTTGCCGAGCCGCCCGCCGAACGCCCAGTAGACGTGAACGAACGCGAGCGCGCAAAGCGTCGGCACGCTGAAATACGCACCGGTCATGTTGGTATGGATCCTCGTCTCGTTGTCTCGTTGTTTTGCCGGAAGGGTTCCGGCACGCGGCCCCGGCCCGCGATACGCATGACGATACCGAAACCCGGCAACGCGTGCATTGCGACGTCCGGTCGCAACCCGCGGCAACGCGTGCTGCGGTGCAGTGTGCAGGCCTCGTCGAGCCGGCCGCCCACTTGACTTCCCTCACCGCACTACTACGCTGGTATTCCAGTACTGCGGTCGCCATGCCCCTGCGCAACCGGCCGCACGTGCATCGTTCGCCGCGCGGCGCACCTGCACGACAACGATAACGAAGGCCAGGGAGGTGACCCATGCTGATCGGTGTGCCGAAGGAGATCAAGAACCACGAGTACCGCGTCGGCCTCACGCCGGCCGGCGCGCGCGAACTCACGCGCCACGGCCACACCGTGCTCGTGCAGCGCGGCGCGGGCACGGCGATCGGCCTGCTCGACAACGACTACACGGCCGCGGGCGCGTCGCTTGGCGACGGCGCCGACGAAATCTTCGCGCGCGCCGACATGATCATCAAGGTCAAGGAGCCGCAGCCGGCCGAATGCGCGATGCTGCGGCGCGGGCAGATTCTCTACACGTACCTGCATCTCGCGCCCGATCCCGAGCAGGCGGCCGCGCTCGTGAAGTCCGGCGCCGTCTGCATCGCCTACGAAACCGTCACGGGGCCCGGCGGCGGCCTGCCGCTGCTCGCGCCGATGAGCGAGGTGGCGGGACGCATGTCGATCCAGGTCGCGGCGACCCACCTCGAAAGCCCGCGCGGCGGCCGCGGCCTGCTGATGGCGGGCGTGCCCGGCGTGCCGGCCGCGCATGTGGTCGTGCTCGGCGCGGGCGTGGTGGGCACCGGCGCGCTGCAGATGGCGGTCGGCCTCGGCGCGCGCGTCACCGTGCTCGACAACAACGTGAACCGCTTGCGCCAGCTCGACCTGATCTTCGCCAACCGGATCACGACCGTCTGCTCGAATACGCATACGATCGACGAAGCCGTGCGCGATGCCGACGTCGTGATCGGCGCGGTGCTCGTGCCCGGCGCATCGGCGCCGCGGCTCGTCACGCGCGACATGATCGCGACGATGCGCACGGGTGCCGTCGTCGTCGACGTCGCGATCGACCAGGGCGGATGCTTCGAAACATCGCATGCGACGACGCACGCGGATCCGACCTTCGTCGTCGACGGCGTCGTGCACTACTGCGTCGCGAACATGCCCGGCGCGGTCGCACGCACGTCGACCTTCGCGCTGAACAACGCGACGCTCGGGCATGCGCTCGCGCTCGCCGACAAGGGCTGGAAACAGGCGATGGCCGACGATCCGCATCTGCGCGCGGGCCTGAACGTCTGCGACGGGAACATCACGTACGAAGCGGTCGCGCTGGCGCTCGGCCTGCCGTATGTGCCGGCGGCCCGCGTGCTGGCATGACCGTGCCGGCCTGATGTGAGCGCACGGCTGGCGGCACGCGCCGCCGGCCGCCCTCACGCGCCCTTCGACCGGCTCCGCTTCGACCCGCCGCCCTCACCCATCGTGCGCGCCAGCAACGGCCGCAGTTGCGCGAGCGTGCGCGTGTTGAGCACGTCCGGCCGCGTGAGCCAGCCGCGTCGCGCCTGATCGATGCCGTACGCGAGGTTGTCGAGTTCGTCCACGCTGCACGCATCCGAGCCGATCGCGACCGACACGCCGGCCTTCGCGGCCTCGCGGCACCAGATGTCCGGCAGGTCGAGCCGACGCGGCTGCGCATCGAGTTCGACGAAGCAGCCGCGCGCCGCGGCCTGCGCGATCACGCGCGGCACGTCGAGTTCGCATGCGTCGCGCTCGCCGAGCACACGGCCGGTCGGGTGCGCGAGAATCGTGAAATGCGGATGGTCCATCGCGCGCAGCATGCGGTCGGTCTGCGCGCCGCGCGACAGGTCGAAGCCGTCGCGCACCGCGCCGACGACGAGATCGAGCCGGCCAAGCATCGCGTCGGGCACATCGAGGCTGCCGTCCTCGCGAATGCCCGCTTCCACGCCTTTGAGCAGCACGAAATCGTCGAACGACGCATTGACGCGATCGATCTCGTCGAGCTGCCGCGCGAGCCATTCGAAGCCGTTGCGGCCGCCGCCGACAAGCGCTGCGCAGTCGGTGACGGCCAGGTACGCGAGCCCGCGTGCGCGCGCCGCTTCGGCCATCGCGCGCAGGCTGTCACGGCCAGCCGATGCGTTCGTATGTGCATGCAGGTCGCCGTGAAGATGCTTGCGCTCGACCAGCGCCGGCAGCGTGCCGGCGCGCGACGCGTCGATTTCGCCGCGATTCTCGCGCAGTTCGGGCGGCACGTCGTGCAGCCCGATTGCGGCGTAGACCGACGCCTCCGTTGTGCCGGCAATCCGCTCGTCGCCGCGAAACACGCCATATTCGTTGATCTTCAGCCCGCCGGCCTGCGCGATCCTGCGCAGCGCGATGTTGTGCGCCTTCGATCCGGTGAAGTAGACGAGCGCCGCGCCGAACGCATCGGCGTCGACCACGCGCAGGTCGACCTGCAACCCGCTGTCGAGCACGACGCTCGATTTCGTCTTGCCGTGCGCGAGCACGCGCGCCACCTTGCCGTAACCGACGAACGCGTCGGCGACCGCAACCGGATCGCGTGCGGTAACGAGAATGTCGAGATCGCCGACCGTCTCGCGGCGGCGACGAAAACTGCCGGCCGGCACGGCCTTGCCGACGCCTGCAAGCGCGCGCAGGCGTTCGAGCAACGGCATCAGCGATTGCGCGGCATCGGGCAGCAGGAAGCGTTGCGGTTCGCGCTGCAGGCGGTCGTCGATCGCTTCGAGCAGATGCGCTTCGGTTTTCGCGCCGAAGCCCGGCAACTCGCGTACGTGCCCGCTCTTCGCTTCGGCGCGCAACTGTTCGAGCGAGTCGACGTGCAATGCGTCATGCAGCGCCTTCACGCGTTTCGCGCCGAGCCCCGGCACGTCGAGCAGTTCGACGATCGCACCCGGCAGCGCGTGGCGCAGCGTTTGCTGCAGCTCGCAGGTGCCGGTCGCGGCGATCTCGCGCAGTTTCGACGCGAGATCGGGCCCGATCGACGGAATCTTCCCGAGATCGTCGCCATTCGCGATCATCGTCGGGATATCGCGCCCGTAGTCGGCGATCGTCCGCGCGGCATTGCGGTAGGCACGCACGCGAAACGGATTGGCGCCCTGGATTTCGAGCATGTCCGCGATCTCGGCGAACACGGCCGCGCACTCGGCATTGTGGATCGGCATGATCGGCGTGGCTCCCTTCCACGTGGATGGCGCCGTGCGCGTGCGCGATGGCGTCTGCGCGCCCGGCGCCGCATGTCGACGCCGCCGGGCGCCCGTTCTTCATCCTACGCCGGGCGCGCATTGCGTGCAGCGAGAAGGCGGAATCACGACCGCGACGTCAGAGCGATGCGCGCGGTGTCGTCGCGTAGCGTCGTTCGTAGACCGACTGGCAATGCGTGCAGCGTTCGGCGGTCGGGCGCGCGAGCAGGCGCTCATAGCCGACCGACGCATCGCAATCGATGCATTCGCCGTAGCTGCCGTCGCGCATCCGTTGTTGTGCGCGTCCGACCGCACGCAGTTCGGTCAGCCTCATGCCGATCAATGCATGATCGACGTCGACGAACAGATCCGCGTTCGCCTCGTCACCCTCGTCCGGCGACGCTCCGGCGAGGTCCGCATAGGATTCCGACGCGCGCTGGTCTTCGCTCGTGCGGATCTCCGCACGCAGCGTCTGCTCGCTCTCTTTCAGCCGCTGTTGCAGCGTCTGCCGTTGTAGTTGGTCGAGCGCCATGGCCGTCTCTCCTGTTCCGGGTTCCGCGCGGAAAGTGCGGCGCGCGGTGTCGCGCCGGTGCGCGGCGGGCAGGCACGACCGGCGCCGCCGCGCCCGGATGCGCGCCCGGACGCACGAAGCGCCGGACGCATTCGACGCAGGATAAACCCATTGAACACGCATGTGTTGACCGGAATCAGCGCACCGTGCGGCGCTCGCCGCATGCTTGCGGAAACTGGGGACGGAGGCGAAAACGCGCAATCACCGGATTCGTCTGATGCAAACGCCGTCGAAATCGATCGATCCGCGGCGCAACGTGGCGTCATCGCAGGTCCAGCATCGGCACGAACGATGTCGAGCAACGCGCGCGCCGAGCGCTGCCAACTGTAATGCCGCGCATGCTCGCGGCCCAGCGTGCGCAGCCGTGCGCGCAGTTCGGGATCGTCCATCACGCGCACGATCGACGCCGCGATATCCGGCGGCGAATACGCATCGTGGAACAGCGCCGCGTCGCTGCAGACTTCCGGGAGTGCGCCCTCGTGCGACACGACGACGGGACAGCTGCACCGCATCGCGTCGAGCGGCGGCAGCCCGAACCCTTCGTACAACTCCTGCAACGCAGGTGCGCTTCGCTCCCGAATCGACGTCGACATGAACGTGACTGTTCCGATGGCTGCGGCGCGCTTGCGCGCCGCCGGACACCCCGTTACGCGGGATGCTGCCGTGCCGTCAGCGTGTCCGCCGCCCGTGTTCCGGTTGATACGTTCGACCGCACAACACACCGATTTCCGGACGATTCGTGATCCTCAGAAGGCGTTGCGCCCGATGAAGCCGCGCACGATCGTCATCAGGATGATCTTCATGTCGAACCAGAAGCTCCAGTTCTGCATGTAGAAAAGATCGAACTTCACGCGCGCGGCCATCGCCTCGACCTTGCGCGTCTCGCCGCGATAACCGTTCACCTGTGCCCATCCGGTGATGCCCGGCCGCACGCGGTAGCGGTACATGTAGCAGTCGATCAGTTGCCGATAGAAGTCGTCGTGCTCGATCGCGTGTGGACGCGGGCCGACGACCGACATCTGCCCGAACAGCACGTTGAAGAACTGCGGCAGCTCGTCGAGCGACGTGCGCCGCAGGAACGCGCCGACGCGCGTGATACGCGAATCGTTGCGCGACGCCTGCCGCAGCACGCCCGGCTGCACGCGATGCACGCGCATCGTCCTGAACTTCAGGATGTGGAACTCGCGGCCGTCGACACCCTTGCGGCGCTGCCGGAACAGCACGGGCCCCGGCGACGACAGCTTGACCGCGATCGCCACCATCGACAGCAGCGGCAGCAACGGAATCAGCACGCCGAACGCGAACAGCCGGTCGAACGCGAACTTCGCCCACAGCTCCGGCGCGGAGCGCGGCGTGGTGGCGAGATTGATCGCCGGCATGCCGAGCACGTCGGTCGCCGAGCGATCGACGACCGCCATCTGCCGCACGTCGGGCAACAGCCGCAGCTCGACGAATTCGTCGCGCAGCTCGCGCACGATGCGCTGGATCCGCCACTCGTGCGACATCGGCAGCGTCAGCCACACCTCATCGATCTCGCCACCGCGAATCATGTCGCGCAACGCATCCCAGTCGTCGATTACCGGCACGCCGCCGATGCCACCCGCGGCAGCCGGCGCGTCGTCGTCGAATACGCAGGCCGCCACGAACGGGCCATTCGATGCGAGCTGCATCCGCTCGATCGCGACGCGCCCGTACGCGGTTGCACCGACGACGGCCACGCGGCGCTGCCGCGCGCGCGGATCGTCACGGGTCAGCGCGAGTGCCAGCAGCGCGGCGCGGCCGAGCAGCAGCGCCGCGTCGCCGGCCAGCACCGTGCGCACGATCCAGCGTATCGTGACCGTGCCGCCGAGGTTCATGACCCACATCGTGCCGGCCACCGTCAGCACGCTCGCGCAGACGACGGCGACCATCGTCTGCGTCAGCACATGCATGCCGCCATGCGGCGCCACGCCGCCGCGCACGGTGCGCAGGTAGCGCGGCAGCAGCGCCACGGTCAACACGCACAACAGCGCGATCGCACCGCGCTGCGCATCGGACAGCTCACGCCACGCCAGGCCCGACGCCGCTTGGGCCGCGAGCGCCCCTGCCAGCACGAGCACGATGTCGATCGCCGCGATCGCGGCACGCCGGATCGTATTCGTTCCACCGGACATCGACTGCATCGTCACGCACCATGTGCCGGGAATCCGCAACGTACCTCCGGCATGCGGGGGCGCACCGGCGTCGGCCGTGCATTCCCGCGCGTGCCGAGCAACCTGCGATAGTCGGCGCGAATCAGGTCGTAACATTCGCACGCGTGATGTTCGAGGCCGTCGCGGTCGAGCACCGTGATGCGGCCGCGGCGCTGCCGGATCAGCCCGGCTTCCTGCAGGTTGCCGGCCGCTTCCGTCACGCCTTCGCGCCGCACGCCGAGCATGTTCGCGATCGTCTGCTGCGTGACGGCAAGTTCGTCGCCGTCGATACGGTCGTGCGCCAGCAGCAGCCAGCGGCTGAGCTGCTCGCTGACCGAGTGATGCCGGTTGCACAGCGCGCTGCGCGAGATCTGCGCCATCGTCGCCTGGCAGTAGTTGAGCAGCAGCCGGTAAGTCTGCGGCGACCGCTCGAATTCGGCGCGTATGACGCAAGTGGGCACGCGATAGGCCATGCCGCCGATGCGCACCTCGACCCGGTTCGATGCCGCGACACCGCCGACCAGCGTGCCAAGCCCGACCACGCCCTCGCGGCCGACCACCGCCACCTCGACCATCGCACCGTCCTCCATCAGATGCTGCACCGACATCATTGCCGTCGTCGGGAAATGCAGATGGCGCATCGGCTCGCCGACCCGGTCAAGCATGCCGGCCTTGATCCTGACCAGTTCGAGATGCGGTGCGATGGTGCGGATGCTGTCCTCCGGGAGGGCATCGAGGATGGCATTCGCCGAGAAGCTCGAGTGAAGATGAAGCATGTCTGTATCCCTTTTATTGCCCGCGCCGCCTGTAGCCGCATGCACGGAACTCGTTATCGCGATGCGTGCCCGGACGTCCACAGCGGTTGCGGCCCCCCACAACCCTGAATCCGACTGACCATCGGCTTGTCACCGCCGGGTCGAGCCGACCGTCCTGTTTTCGACACGCCCTCCCGAATAAGCGATTTACGTGCCAATACCCGCCCATCCTTAATATATGAATCACGTCCGATTTAGATCGCCCGAATAACCGACCTAAAACTCAAAAAAGCGTCTCATTTCCGGACACTCTTCCGCGCAACGGACACAGCACGGCAATCAACTGATCAATTTGCACGCGCCGAATCGGCGCGGCCGCAGCGGTGCTGCGAGGCTTGTCGGCCATATACTTACAGTAGATTTTCAATTGTTTCCGTGATGTGCCGGACAGCATGCGACAGTGCCCCCACGCTTCACACACCTGTTTGAAACTGTCTCAAATTTGAATCGCCACGCTAATTTCATGATCTGTCTGCTATCGCACATATCGCACGCAAGCCATTGATTCCGATGGCAACTCATGCAATCCCCGTTTATTTGTCAAATAATGTTTAATGTACGCCCGGCAATTTCCCTGTACGATGCGCGGCGTCGATCGATTGACGCCCGATCGACATTGAATGACCGGTCGGCCTGCCACTCCGTTTCCGGATGATTAATTCGCGGAAATGAATCATTAAATCCGGATAACGTTTGAAGCGAATCAGGATCGTCAAACTTTGTGAAATGACGCAATATGCAATTGGTCGAATTCAATTGCGTGCTAGCCTTTTCCCAGCATCGTCATTCGAATTGAGATGAACACAAGTCCGCACGAGCGTGCGAAATTCCCTTTTCCGGGGTATCGCCGCGACGACGCGTGACCGCCACCCTACGAGGATGCGCCGTGACTCACCAGGCCCACGACGCCGTCGCGCACGCGAACGGCATGATCGAGCTTTCCCACAGCTTCGATGCGAACCGGTTTCTCGCGGCCGTCGACCGCGACGAGCTCGCCACGCTGGTTCCCCACCTTCAACTCGTCCACCTGAAATCGGGGCAAGTGCTGTGCGAACCCGGCGAAATGCTCGCCGCGGTCTACCTGCCCGTCACGACGGCGATTTCGCTGCAGTACGTGTCGTCCGGCGGCATGACGCTGGAGGTTGCGGAGATCGGCAGCGAGAGCGTGGTCTGCGACGACGTGATCGGCGGCAGCGGCCGGATGCCGTGCCGTGCCGTCGCCTGCCGCGACGGCTTCGTCTACCGGCTCGACCGGCGCGTGTTCGCCGCTGCGTTCGACGCATCGCCGGTGATCCGCCATCTCGTGTTCGTCTGCGTTCGGCTGCTGATGGCGCAGGTGTCGCAGATCACGTTCTGCAGCCGCCATCATGTGCTCAAACATCAGTTATGCCGATGGTTCCTGCTGGCGTACGACCGCACGCGCAGCATCGAGATCCAGGTCACGCACAGCATGCTGGCGCAGATGCTCGGCGTGCGGCGGGAAACGGTCACCGATGCCGCCGGCGAAATCCAGAAGCTCGGCCTGATCCGGCAATACCGGAGCTCGATCGAGCTCGCCGACCTCGACGGCCTCGAGAAGATGTCGTGCGGCTGCCGCGCGATCGTGCGCGACGAGATGAAGCGCATCCTGTCGGCCGACTCGGGCGTGCCGGCCGCATCGCGTGCGTGATTGCCGCACCGATTCGTGCGGCGCCTGCATGCGGAGTTAGCGGTTTGTAGGGTGGCGAACAGAACGCCGTGCGTGCGAATGGTCTACTGATGCAGGACTGCCGGGGGGATGTCAGCGCGATGCGCGCGTCTGCCCGAGCGGACGACACCACGCACGCCGGAGCCGCACGTGAAAAACGAAATCAGAACCATCCTCAAGCACGTCGCCCACCTCGAAGCCGCGATCGATTCGATCGGCGACCGGGACGACCTCTACGAAGCGGGCCTCTCCTCGCTCGACACGATCCAGTTGATGCTCGCGATCGAAAAGCAGTTCAACATCGAGATTCCCGACGAGATGCTGAACCGCAACCTGTTCCGCAGCATCGACGCACTCTCGAACACGATCGCCACGCTGCAGCGCACCGAGCATTCCGCATGAGCGCGCTGCTTCCCGAACTCGCGGCCGACAGCGAATCGCATCGGCTCGACGAGGCCGCGCACGCCGTCGCGCAGATCGCTGCGCAACACGCGGATGCGGTCGACCGCGACGCGCGCTGCCCCGTCGAGGCGATCGAAGCGATGCGCGCGCGCCGGTTGCTGGGCGCGATGGTGCCGACCCATCTCGGCGGCGCTGGCGCGTCGCTGGAAGACATCGCGTCGGCCTGCTCGATCCTCGGCCAGGCCTGCGCATCGTCGGCGATGGTGTTCGCGATGCACCAGATCCAGGTTGCCTGCATCGTCGACCACGCGGTCGACCAGGGCTGGCACAAGCTGTTCCTGCAGCAGCTCGTGCGTTACCAGTGGCTGCTCGCTTCGGCCACGTCGGAAGACGGCGTCGGCGGCAACCTGCGCGCGAGCCAGTGCGCACTCGAAACCAACGGCGGCGAGTTCCGGCTGCGCAAGTCCGCGCCGACGATCTCGTACGGCGACTACGCGGACGGCATCCTCGCGACCGCGCGACGCGACGCGGACGCGCCCGCTTCCGAACAGGTGCTCGTCATGCTGCTGCGCGACGGCTATACGCTCACGCGCCGCGGCGAATGGGACACGCTCGGGATGCGCGGCACCTGCAGCAACGGCTTCGTGCTCGACGCACAGGGGGCCGCCGTTCAGTGCCTGCCGGTGCCGTTCGCGAAGATCGCCGAAGAAACGATGGTGCCGGTCTCGCACATCCTGTGGGCCGCGGTCTGGATCGGCGTGGCCGGCGACGCATTCCATCGCGCACACCAGTTCTTCCGCGCGCAGGCACGCCAGACCGACGGCGCGCCGTCGCCCGCGTCGCGGCGCATCGCCGAATCGCTCGAGCTGATGCAGGCGATGCAGGCCCGCGTCGACAACGTGCTGCGGCTCCACGCGAATACGTCGGCCCGCTCGTGGTCGGCCGCCATGGCGTGGGCCGCCGAAATCAACACGCTGAAGACCTACGTGTCGACGACCGCACTGGAAGTTGCGCACCAGGCGATGATGATTTGCGGGATGGCCGGCTACAAGCAAGGCACGCCGTTCAGCATCGGCCGCCACATTCGCGACCTGCACGCGGCGCCGCTGATGATCAGCAACGACCGCATTGCCGCCAACACTGCGAGCCTGCTGCTCGCGCTGCGTCCTGCGACGCTGGAGAAACATCCGTGAACGATCGCCTCGCCGTGCCCTCCTCCGCCTCCACGCCCGCCGACGCGCCGCTCGACCGCGCGGGCGTCAACCCGCTGCGCGATGCGCTGATCGACGCCGGGCTGCTGGTCTCGACCGGCATCCAGGGCCTGTTCGGCCGCAGCGAACGGTTCGAGCGCGTCGTCGAAGCGCTCGACGCGTTCGTCACGCGCGTCGGCGCCGACCAGCAGGCCGAAGTGCTGCGCTTCCCGCCGGCGATGAGCCGCACCGAATTCGAGCGCAGCGAATACATGAAGAGCTTCCCGCAGCTCGCGGGCAGCGTGCATGCGTTCTGCGGCGACGAGCAGCAGCACCAGCGCCTGCTGCAGTGCCTCGATCGCGGCGACGACTGGACGGAAAACCAGAAACCGACCTACGTCGTGATGACGCCGGCCGCATGCTACCCCGTCTATCCCGTCGTCGCACGCGCGGGCGCGCTGCCCGGCGACGGCCGGATCGTCGACGTGTTCTCGTACTGCTTCCGCCACGAGCCGTCGCTCGATCCGACCCGCATGCAGCTGTTCCGGATGCGCGAGTACGTGCGGATCGGCACGCCCGACCAGATCGTCGCGTTCCGCGAGACGTGGATCGAGCGCGGTACGCGGATGATCGACGCGCTGCGCCTGCCGAACGCGATCGATCTCGCGAACGACCCGTTCTTCGGGCGCGGCGGCAAGATCGTCGCGAACAGCCAGCGCGAGCAGAACCTGAAGTTCGAGCTGCTGATCCCGATCGAGCACGACGACCGCCAGACCGCGTGCCTGAGCTTCAACTACCACATGGACCATTTCGGGCTGCTGTGGGACATCCGCACCGCGACGGGCGACGTCGCGCACACGGGCTGCGTCGGCTTCGGTCTCGAACGGCTCACGCTCGCGCTGTTCCGCCATCACGGCTTCGACATCGACGCGTGGCCGAGCGACGTCCGAGACGTGCTGTGGGGCACACCATGAGGTTCGTTTCCCGCGACGGCAACGACGCGTCGTTCGACGACGTGCGTCACCGTGCGCGTCACTACCGGCCGCACCCGCTGCACAGTCAGGAGATGGTCTGGAAACAGACCAACTGCTACGTCGACATGTGGCTCGAGGTGCTCCGGTGGTGGGGCTTCAATCCGTACGCGGCGCTGCCGTTTACGATCGCGCTCGATTTCGAGGGCGACCAGTTCACGTTCTTCAAGTTTCCGCACGACGAACTGGAGCGGCTCTACGGGATCGTCGTGCAGGAGCACTCGATCTACGAGCCGCTCGACCAGCACATCGAAACGCAGGTCGCGCGCGGTCACCTCATGATCGTCGAGGTCGACGCGTGGTTCCTGCCGGATACGCGCGGCAGCAGCTATCGCACGCAGCACACGAAGACGACGATCGGCATCGACGCGATCGACCGCGCGAAGCACCAGATCGGCTATTTCCACAACAGCGGCTATTACGTGGCCGAGGATTTCGACTACAGCGGGCTCGTCGGCGGCAGTTCGCCGATGACGCTGCCGCCGTACGTCGAATGCGCGAAGCGGCGCTTTGCGCCGCTCGACGAGCGCGCGCTCTGCGAAGCATCGCTCGCCGCGCTGCAGCGCCATCTGCGGCGCCTGCCGACCGTCGATCCGATCGCGGCATTCCGGCGGCAGTTGCAGACCGATGCGAAGACGCTCGCCGAAGCGCCGCTCGAACACTTCCATGCGTACTCGTTCAACTCGGTGCGGCAGCTCGGCGCGAATTTCGAACTGTTCGGCCATTACACGCGCTGGCTGCAGGCCAGCGGTTGCGTCGGGCCGTTCGCCGAGATCCGCGCCGCATGCGACCGCATCGCGTCCGAAGCGATGGTGCTGGAGTTCCGGCTCGCGCGCGCCTGCGCACGCGGCAAGGAGGAACGCGGCGAGGCGACGCTCGAAGCGATCGGGGCCGCCTATATCGATCTCGTCGCCTGCGCGCGGCAGATCGGCGCGCCGCTGCGGCACGCGACGCCCGTGCGCAGCGACGCGGCACCCGTGCCGGTCATGCGGTGACGCGCGCGCGTGCCCTGCCCGCGTGGTCGATGCTGGCGACGACCGCGGGTGCCGCGCAGGCACCGCGCGACCTCCCGGCCGCCGGCGACGGCTGGATCGCGGCGCCGGTGCCCGGCACGGTCGCGCAGGCGCTCGCGCTGGCCGGCCGGCTCGACGAAGCGGCCTCGCTTGACGAACGCGACCACTGGTACCGGATCGAGCTGCGCGGACGCGGCCCGCGCGTGCTACGCTTTCACGGCCTCGCGACGCTCGCGCAGGCGTGGCTCGACGACACGCCGATTCTCCGCTCCGACAGCATGTTCGTCGCGCACGACGTTCCCGTGTCGCTCGACGGCACGCACCGGCTGACCCTCTGCTTCCGCGCGCTCGCGCCACACCTGCGCGACGCGCGCGCGCCGCGCCGTGCGCGCTGGCGCACGCGGCTCGCCGAGCCGGCGGCGCTGCGCACGGTCCGTACGTCGCTGTTCGGGCACATGCCCGGCTGGTTTCCGCCATACGTGCCGGCCGGCCCGTGGCGCCCCGTCGACGTGCTCGATCCGGCCGCTGGCCCCGTTCCGGTCGATTGCGACCTGCGTGCGCGCATCGAGGGCGACACGGGCTGGCTCGACGCGGAACTGACATTCGCCGCGCCGTTGCCCGACGCGCTCGCAGCGCGGCTGTCGTGCGGCGAACATCACGCCACGCTCGAACGCGCCGGCGTCGACCGGTTGCGCGCGAGCGTCGCGGTGCCCAACGTGCGCCGTTGGTGGCCGCATACGCACGGCGAGCCGGCACTCTACGAGATCGCGCTGCATATCGGCGACGAACGGCGGCCGCTCGGCTCGACCGGCTTCCGCACGATCGAGATCGATGCCGGTGCCGACGGAAAGGGTTTCGGGCTGCGCATCAACGGCGTGCCCGTGTTTGCGCGCGGTGCTTGCTGGAGCAGCGCCGCGCCGCTCGCGCTGCACGCGGACGACGCGGCCTACGGCCGCCTGCTCGGACTCGCGCGCGACGCCGGTTTCAACATGATCCGCGTCGGCGGCACCATGACCTACGAGGCCGACGCGTTCCACGCGTGGTGCGACCGGCTCGGGCTGCTGGTCTGGCAGGATTTCATGTTCGCGAACTTCGACTATGCGCTCGACGATCCCGCGTTCGCGGACAACGTCGACCGTGAGGCCGGTCAATTCCTCGCGCGCCACGGCGCGTCGCCGTCGCTAGCGGTGCTGTGCGGCGGCAGCGAGATCGCGCAACAGGCGGCGATGTCGGGGCTCGGGCCGAAGCAGCGCTTCCTCGAACTGACCGCCGAGCGGCTGGCCGGCCATGCGGCCGCGCGCCGGCCCGACGTCCCGTACGTGCCCGATTCGCCCGACGGCGGCGTGCTGCCGTTCGCGCCGCGCGAACGCGTGTCGCACTATTACGGCGTCGGCGCATACCTGCGCCCGCTCGACGACGCGCGCCGCGCGGATGTGCGCTTCGCGAGCGAATGCCTCGCGTTCGCGAACGTGCCGTGCGATGCGACGCTGGCCAGCCTCGGCTGGCCAGGCGTGCACGAACCGCGCTGGAAAGCAGCCGTGCCGCGCGACCCCGGCACGTCGTGGGATTTCGAGGACATTCGCGACCACTATCTGCAGACGCTGTACGACGTCGCGCCCGACCGGCTGCGGCGCGAGGATCCGGCTCGCTACTTCGAGCTGTCGCGCGCCGTGATCGCGGACGTGATGCGCGAGACGTTCTCCGAATGGCGGCGCACCGGCTCGCGCTGCGCCGGCGCGCTCGTGTGGCAGTTCCAGGACGTGATGCCGGGTGCCGGATGGGGGGTGATCGACGCCACGCACCGGCCGAAATCGGCGTGGTATGCGCTGCGGCAAGTGCTGCAGCCCATCCAGGTGCTGCTCGCCGACGAAGGCTTGAACGGGCTCGACGTACACGTGGTCAACGAACGCCCGGCGCCGCTGTCGGCGGCCGTCGAACTGGTCGCGCTGCGCGACGGCCGCACGCCGGTCGCGCGGGCCGGCTGCCCGGTACGGATCGCCGCGCACGACACGGTGCGGATCGGCTCGGCCGAGTTGCTCGGCCGCTTCTTCGACTGGACTTATGCGTACCGTTTCGGGCCCTGCGAACACGACACCGTCGTCGCGACGCTGCGTACCGACGACGGCACGCTGCTGTCACAGGCGTTCCATTTCCCGTCCCGCACGCATCCGGCCGTGCTGGCGCGCCGCGAACTCGGGATCGAAGCATGCGTGTCGCGCACCGGCGATACGTGGCACGTCGACATCGACACGCGGCACGTCGCGCGCCACGTGCAGATCGACGCGCCGGGATTCGTGCCGCGCGACGACTGGTTTCATCTCGCGCCGGGCACGCCGGCGCGCGTCGCGCTCGTTCCGCTGGAGACTGCCGGGAAGGTTCAGGATGCCGACGGTATGCCGCCTGCCGTGGAAATCCGTGCAGTGAACGCCGCGCGAGCGGTGCGCGCCACGCAGGCCGGCTGACGCGACGCTCGCGGGCGCGATGCGCCGCGAGCGTCACGTTTCGAACGTCAGTCGGACGAGCCCGTGCCGCGCGGCCGCTCGATTCCGTACGCTTCCATCCAGCGATACAGCGTCGCGCGCGACACGCCAAGCTCGCGCGCCGAAGCCGCGACACGCCCGCGCGTGCGCAGCAACGCGGTTTCGATCGCCTCGCGCTCGATCGACTTGCGGATGTCGGCCACGGACGGCGACGCCGCATCGAGACAGTATTCGAGTTCGAGATCCCGCGCGGTGATCAGGCGCCCTTCCGTCATCACGACCGCGCGACGCACGCGGTTGATCAGTTCGCGGACATTGCCGGGCCAGTCGTGCTTGTAGAGTGCGGTGATCGCGTCGGTCGAGAAGCCGCGCACACGATGGCGCGCGTCGCCGCGGAAGCGTTCGAGCATGTGGTGCGCGAGCAGCTCGATGTCCTTGCCGCGCGCGCGCAGCGGCGGCTGGTCGATGCGCATCACGCACAGGCGGTGGAACAGGTCCGCGCGAAAACGCCCTTCCTCCATCGCGCCGCGCAGGTCGACGTGCGTCGCCGATACGATCCTGACATCGACCGGCACCGGATCGCTGCCGCCGAGGCGATGGATCGAGCGCTCCTGCAGAAAACGCAGCAGGCTCGCCTGGCTCTCGTGCGGCAGGTCGCCGATCTCGTCGAGCAACAGCGTGCCGCCGTTCGCGGCCTCGACATAGCCGATCTTGCGCGCGTTCGCGCCGGTAAACGCGCCGCGCTCATAACCGAACAGCTCCGATTGCAGCAGATGCGGCGGAATCGCGCCGCAGTTGACCGCGACGAACGGGCCGTTGCGCCGCTCCGAATGACGATGGATCGCGACGGCCGTCAGCTCCTTGCCGGTACCCGTTTCGCCGAACACGAACACCGGTGCGTCGGTGCGCGCGAAGCGCCCCACCGTATCGAACAGCCGCAGCATCGCGCTGCAGGTGCCGACGATGCCTTTCTCCTCCGATTCGAGCTGTTCGCGATCGCGCGCGAACAGGCATTCCATGCCGTACGCATGGCCAACCGTATCGGCGATCCGTTGGTGCGACGCGGGCAAGGTGACGTAGTCGAAGCAATAGTCGCGCAACAGCGCGCGCACGTTCGGGGACGCGGTCTGACCGACGTCGACGAGTGCGACCCACACGACGTCGCGCATCGACGCGCAGGTCGACGCGATGCTGCCGATCGCATCGGCATGGCCGCCGCTCAGGTCGAGGATGCCGCAGGTGATTTCACCGGACGTGTCGCGCAGCTCGTTCGCATGCGCGACGACCGAAACCTTCCAGTCGCGTCGCGCCAGTTCCTTTCGCAGCATGACGGACGGCGACTGCGTCCAGTAAATCAGCGGACGCTGCCCGTTACCGCTTCCCCCGCCGGCGCTCTTATCGCGCGTTATTGGCATATTCATAACGAACCATCACTTTCTCCACTCCGCGAATCGTTCGCGTGCGCTGCGGATGGCGGCGCATGGCCGCCTGTCCGCGCTGAGTTCCCGCAGCTTTGGCGAAGATCGAAACTGCACAAGGCGAGAGCCCCCGGAGGTCGAGCCGGATGTCATCCGGCCTCGTTGTCATCGAACTCGAAGGGAACGCGCGGCCGCGGGAGCCACGACGTTCCGGCTTTGATGCGACGCGCCGTCAGGCGGGGCACGTCGGCAAACGGAAAATCCGTCCGCATGTGCGTCGCGTCGTACACGACAGTCGCGCCCGATGCTGAATCGGATGGCCGCCAACCCGCTCCCGGAATGACCGCCACATTTCATCCGTTCCTGAATTTACACCCCGTTTCAAGATGACCGTGTTACCAAAAGATAATCCTGATTCAGCCGGTTACGCCACCGGTCGCCCCGCACGACGCGCCTTTGACCACTGAGATTTGATTATCTCCGACCATTCCCGTCAATCAGTGGCAAATACTACTTTTCGACAAGATTGGTGCCGTCGATTGCCCGCGAATTTCATCGAAATCCGCGAAAAAGGCCGGCACCGCATTCCATGTATCGCATAATCGCGCTCGCCGCCAAACGGCCGTATCGCATCGCGGCAGCGTGCGGCCTGCCGATCCGTTACACGTCGTAATCCACAACGTCGCGTCGCGCGTCAGATTCGCGGTGTCGCGGCACTGCGGGACGCGCGCCGCTCGTGCATGCCATTCTCCGGCGAATTGCCCTTGCCCGTCGCGAAATCGCTGGTGCCGGCACTCGTTTCCCGCAGTGCAGCATGACCGTCATGAACGATCGCAATCTTCAAGTCCCACCCCCGATTCCTTATTCACATTCGATGTCGGCTGGTCGCGCATCTCGGCCAGCCGCCAGGATGGATCAATTATGAAAAGGCACCGGCACCGACGGTGTGTGCTACCGCACATTGCGGCATTCCCGGGGCACGCGCGCCGCCGCGTCTCCCGCATCCGCCACACGAAACCGGAGCGTGAGTATGCTTTCGAACAGACCGGTGCCCGGCGCATCCGGATGATGAAGATCGCTGTGCCGCACGGAACGATCGCGTCCGCGCCGCATGGCGTGCCGAAGGCATCACGCGAGGACCGCATCATGGAATGGCATTGTTGTGAATTCGAACATCTGAGCGCCGTCGATCTCTATGCAATCCTGCGCGCGCGCAACGCCGTGCTGGTAGTCGAGGACGCGCACACGCATCTCGACATCGACGGCAAGGACGCAGGCGCGCTGCACGTGTTCGCGCGCGTGCGCGACGGCGACGCGGTGGAAGTCGCGGCCTATGCGCGCATCCTGCCCGGCGATAACACCGATCCGGATGTCGTGATCGACAAGATCCTGACGAGCGAAGCGCGCCGCGACGACGATACGCTCGAACGGCTGATCGAACGTGCGCTCACCGCCGCGCACGCCGCATGGCCGGACACCGCCGTGCGCACCCACGCTCCCGCGTCACGCCAGGCGTTCTACAAACGCTTCGGATTCCGCAAGGCTTACGGCCCGTATCTCGAACAGGGTGCGCCGTTCGTCGGCCTGGTCCGGCCGGCCAATCGCGCCGACGGCGCGCTGCGTCATCTGCTGTCCCGGGTCGTTTCGGCACCCCGGTCGCGCAACGACGACACGCGCACCGACAGCCGTGCGCACAACCGGTTACCCGCCGATACCGGAGCCAACCGATGACCCGCACCCTTCGCCCGGTTCCCGAACCCGATCTGCCCTGCATCCTGCCGGTCATCCTGGCCGGCGGCTCGGGCACGCGCCTCTGGCCACTGTCGCGCGAGCATTATCCGAAGCAGCTGATCGAGCTGACCTCGAACGAATCGCCGCTGTCGGCGACGGCGCGCCGCCTGAACGGCATCGCGAACGCGGCGCTCGGCGACACGCTGCTGCTGGTGTGCGGCGAACAGCACCGCATCATGAGTGCCGCGCAAGTGGTCGACCGTGCCGCGCCGGCGCGCATCCTGCTCGAGCCGAGCGCGCGCAACACGGCACCCGCGCTCACGCTCGCCGCGCTCGACGCGAGCGTGCTCGCGGACGATCCCGTGCTCGCGGTGATGCCGGCCGATCACGTGATCGCCGATGTCGGCGCATTCCAGGACACCATCGCGCGCGCGGCGCGTTACGCGCAGGAAGGCGCGATCGTCACGCTCGGCGTGCTGCCGCGCCGCGCGGAAACGGGCTATGGCTATATCCAGGTCGGCAAGCCGCGCACGGGCCGCCTCGGCGGACAAGGCGGCCATTCGATCGGGCGTTTCGTCGAGAAGCCCGACGCGACGCTCGCCGAACGCTACCTGCAGTCGGGCGACTACTGGTGGAACAGCGGGATTTTCGTCACGCGCGCGTCGGTCTGGCTGAAGGCGATCCGCGCACTGGCGCCCGCGATCCATTCGGCCTGCGAAGCCGCGTGGCGCGCGGGCGTCGCCGAGGATCCGTTCTTCCGGATCGACGCGGCGGCGTTCGACGCCTGTCCGTCCGACTCGATCGACTACGCGGTGATGGAGCGCCTCGCCGAAAACAGCGAGCTCGGTATCGAAGGGATCGTGGTGCCGCTCGCGGCGGGCTGGTCGGACGTCGGCACGTGGGATGCGATCTGGGAAATCATGCCGAAGGACGATCACGGCAACGTCGCGCGCGGCCCGATCGTGTTCGAGGACACGCAGGACAGCCTCGTGCGTTCGGAGGGGCGACTCATCGCATGCGTCGGGATGAAGGACGTCGTCGTGATCGAAACGCCCGATGCGGTGCTGGTCGCGAACAAGCACGACGTGCAGCGCGTGAAGAACATCGTTGCGCGCCTGAAGAGCGACCGGCGTCCGCAGGCGAGCGAGCATCGCAAGGTACAGCGTCCGTGGGGGCATTACGACTCGATCGATCTCGGCGAACGGTTCCAGGTGAAGCGGATCGTCGTCGAACCGGGCAAGCGGCTGTCGCTGCAGATGCACTATCACCGTGCCGAGCACTGGATCGTCGTGCGCGGCACCGCGAAGGTGACGCGCGGCAGCGAAACGTTCCTGCTCGGCGAGAACGAATCGACGTACATCGCAGTCGGCGAAGTGCATCGACTCGAGAATCCCGGCCGGATCCCGCTCGAGATCATCGAGGTGCAGTCCGGCAACTATCTGGGCGAGGACGATATCGTTCGCTTCGAGGATCAGTATGGGCGCCCTGTCGAGGCTATGCCTGCGCAACAGGCATAGCCGATATAGCGATACAGCTCGCCCCGCCCGAAGTGCGCGCGAACACCGCAGTGAGCGACATCGTTCGATAGGTGCGTTCCGCCGTCAATCGATATCGCTCTGCGGTCAGCGGGGCTGTCTGACGAATTCGCGTACGCCCGGCAGCAACGACGCATCTGCTCCGACCACGTCGGGCGCGACTGACCGGGATTGAAGCACCGCCGCACACGGCGCAGCTTTCGCGTTGCCGGCAGCGCAATCCTGCGTGGGACCAACCCGGACCGGCATACTGCCGATCCCCGACAATTGATTATCCGCGAGCCGGACGCCAGACACGTTTCCCCATAAGCGAATGCCGTCGAACCGCGCTTGCGACACACGGTTGCCGATCACCGCCACGCGCGTCACCGAACCCGACCACGTGCTGACCTCGATCGCGCCCTGCTGCGTGAGCGGGCGCGGATCGGTCCGGCCGGTGACCATCTGGATATCCGTGATCACGTTGTTCTCGACCCGGACGTTGGACGCGCCGTAGGTCCGGTAGCTGTCTTCCTGGGCAACGAGAATCCCCGCGCTCACCTGCACGTTACGCACGATGTTGTTCGAGATCGTCACGTCCGCGCCGCCGACCACCGTGATCCCGCGCCCCCACGTGTTGCCTTCGAGCGAGTTGCCGGTGATCAGCACGTTGCGGCTCAGCACGCCGTCGCCCCGGTAGCTCACCACGGCAATCATATCGTCGCCGGTGCCGCGCACGACATTGCCCTGAACCAGCACGTTGCGCGCGCCGTGCGTCATGTGAATGCCGTCCGCGAGCGTCGACAGCACCTTGTTGCCGACGATCGCGACGTCCACTCCACCAAACACGAAGATACCGGCGCTGGCGCCGCCGTCGATGACGTTGTCGAGCACTTGCACGTCGTGCCCCGTCACCTCGACCTTGGTCGACTCCCGCGTCGCGAGGCGCGTCGCGCCGGTTCCCGTGATCTGAAACCCAACGAGCATCGTACCGTCGCCCCGCATCTCGATCGTCTGGTCGTCCGGGACGGTCGCAATCAGCGTCGCGCCGTAACCCGACAGCACGACATGCGGCTGCCGCACGACCAGCGAACGGCCGACGACATACCGCCCCGGCGTGAACACCAGTCGCTGGCCCGGCTGCAACACGTCCAGCGCGCGTTGCAACTCATCAGCCTGATCGGCTGCGTCGGAGGCGGGATGAACGTACGCATCCGGTACGTTCGCATGCAGCGCGCCCGGTCCGGGCGCTCCGGATACAGCCATGGCGAACCCCGGCCACGACAACCCGCCGGCCATGAACATGCCGGCGACCACGGTGCATACGCGAGACAGGCATGGTGATCTACGCATATCGAATCATTTCCCTGGAACAACTTGGCACACCTCGGTATACGCGCTCGAACGGCTGCTTGCCGCGGAAAACACGGTTCACGACCGATGCGCGGACATCGACTGCCCCCGCAGCGGTAGTGAGCAGCCTTCCCGTTGATTGTTGACCGCTGACCGCGGGGCATGTCCGCGGGTCCATCGAAACGGACGAGACGATACTTTCGATTAGATCATTTGATCCGGGCGGGCTTCGGTGCGTCAGCAGACCAAGATATTCGGCATCGACGGGCAGCATCGGTGCTGGTCGATCCGGGTCGTGAATCCAGGCCGCCCGGTGTGCGCCGGCCGGCCACGCCCCACTGCGACCCGTCGCCATACGACACGTTACGGCACAAATCGAGCGAATGCCTGATCCCCACAACAACGTCCCGCCGCCGGCGTTGCGCCCCCAACGTGCATCGCGCCGATGGGCAACGAGCGACGCCGGGCCTCCGGGTCATCCGCGCCCGGCTCGCCCGAACCCCGTTCATGACTGACCATCGCAATCCGCAACTGCAACCACGGCGCGCACCTGCGCGACGCGATCGATTCGGCGCTCGTGCAGAGTGCGCACGGTTCGCGAAGCGCTGCCGCTGGCTCCTGTTCGAATCCGGGCGCGACTGGCATACGGTACTGCGCAATCCGTTCTGTCGCCCGTCCAGGAAATTGGCCGGCGCCGGATTGTCGCTTGCATGCCTGCTGCCGTCGTCGACACCGAGCAACCCTGCTATTCGCTATCTCTCCAATCCACTCGCCCGTGCGCGCAAGTCGCCCGTTCATCGAGCCAATGCTCGATGAACGTCGTCGGGCCGGGATTGCCGCCGCCGAATCGCTTCTTCGGTAAGCCATCGCACCCAGCACGTCGTGCATGCGCTTCACAATGGTCAGGACCGGTGGATGCACGCGCCGCGACAGGCACTCGCGGTTGCGTGATCCCGAGTCGCCGTGACCGAACGCCGGTATCCGATGTACCGCAGGACCGACCCCGCACGTAGCGCACGGCGTTGATTCCTGTCACGTCGTCGCGCCCGGGCAACACCCTGCTGCCGGTCGCTTTCATGTTTGGTCACTGCATCGCCTGCCGACAAAGTCGGCCCGATGTCCGCCCGAGCAACCCGGCCGCGTCCCCCAACCGCGAGACTGCCGACGACAGGAGGGATCGAATGACCACGATTGGCATTCACTTATCAATTAGGAATACATAGCTCACTGAATCGAATGCTGCGCCTGCACAACTCGCCGGCGACCTGACGATTCCCCGGCCACCCATCTTCACGGTGGGCGACGGAAAGCGCGATCGAATCGATAGACCCAAAGATGACCACAGAAAAGATCGTTCATATTGCCGAAGCGTTTGGTGGCGGCGTGCTTTCGATGCTGACCCATCTCGCCAACCATGCCGCGGCAATCGGCGTCGATGTGACGGTACTGCACTCGATCCGACCGGAAACGCCAACCGATTTTTCAACGTTGTTCCGGCCTGACGTGAAGCTCGTCCACGTCGACATGGCTCGCGAGGTCAGCGTTAAACAGGACCTTCTGAGCTTGCGCGCGCTGGTCAAGAACCTTCGCGACTGCAGGCCGACCACGATTCACCTGCATTCGTCGAAGGCTGGCGTGCTGGGACGGGTCGCCGCCAGGATCGCCGCCCCGAATGCGACGGTCCTCTACTCGCCGCACGGACTCTCGTTCCTGCGCTGCGACGTTTCGCGCATGAAGCAGTTCACGTATCTGAGCTTCGAACGAATCGCAGCTCGCATCGGCGGAACCATCGTCGCGTGCTCGGGCAGTGAGCTCGGAGAAATCAAGCGAAAGGTCCGTGCGAAATCAGCGGTACTGGTGGAAAACGGTGTCGACGTGGCGGAGATCCCGCCCCGTCGCGCGCGCGACGATCGCAAAGTCGTCATCGGGATGAGCGGTCGAGCATCGTTCCAGAAGAACCATGAAGCGTTTGTGCGCCTCGCCGACAAGCTGCACGACGCCGACGTCGAGTTCCTCTGGATCGGCGGCAACGTTGCCGAGATCCCGGATCGCCGCCAAAGCCGGGCCGTTGTCTGCAGCGGCTGGGTAACCCGCACACGTGCGCTGGAGCTCACGTCGGAACTGGATATCTACGTCCAGACCTCTCGCTGGGAAGGCATGCCGGTCGCGCTGATCGAAGCCCAGGTTGCAGGCATACCGGCCGTGGTAACGGATGTTATCGGCAATCGCGACGTAGTGATTCACGGCGTGAGCGGATACGTCGCGTCGAGCGCCGACGAGATGGCCGGGTATCTGTCCATGCTCCGCGACGACCGGCACCTCCGCGAGCAAATGGGCGCGGCAGCCCGGAAACTGGCGATTCAGCGGTTTTCGATGGGCACGATATTCCGGCAGTGGCATGCCCTTTACGGGCTGGACACCGACGAGTCTCGTGCCGACACCGGCGATTTCAAGCCGGTTGCCCCGAATCACGTCAAAGCCTGATTCCGATTTCGATATTCAATTGTTGACATGATCGCTTTCAAAAAACCGAAACAACTCGTGTACAACGGCCGATTCACCACGCAGAAGACGACCGGGGTACAAAGAGTCGCACGCGAGTTGATCGCCGCCCTGATCGAGTTTCAACCGCACGATCCGGTAACTGTCCTTGTCCCACCGCAGCCGGGCGTCGCGGTAAGCGGAGCGAAGACGGTCAAGGTGGGTTTTTACAAGGGTGTGGTCTGGGAGCAGCTGGTGCTCCCCCTTTTCGCACGTCGCAGCCGCCTCGTCAATCTCAGCAATTCGGCTTCCATTTTCGTCGGCAACCAGATCATCTACATGCATGATGCGGCCGTATTCGACACCCCCGCACACTTTTCCCGGCCGTTCCGGGCCTGGTACCGGATCATGTTCTGGATCCTGGCACGAACCTCCGCTTGCGTGCTGACCAATTCCCATTTTTCACGGGATCGCCTCGCCCACCACTGCGGCGTTTCCATTGAGAAAATCAGCGTCGTTCCGCTCGGTGCGGATCACCTCGACTCACTGGAACCGGACACGAGCGTGCTCGAAGAACATTCGTTGAAGCCGGACCGGTTCGTGCTCGCGGTCAGCAGCATGAATCCCACCAAGAACTTCGGCCGACTCATCGCGGCGTTTCGGCAGATCAACGATCCGTCGGTCGACCTCGTCATCGTCGGGATGCGGAACACCACCGTGTTCGGAAAACCGGATCATGTCTCGGCGGCAGAACCGAACATCAAGTACGTCGGCTATATAAGCGACGAACAATTGAAGGCGCTGTATCAACACGCGGCGTGCTTCCTTTACCCGTCGATTTACGAAGGTTTCGGCATACCACCTCTTGAAGCGATGCGATATGGCTGCCCGACGGTTGTCGGAAAATCCGCGGCGCTGCCGGAAGTCTGTTCCGATGCAACACTGTACTGCGACCCGTATTCGCAGGACGACATCGCGGAAAAATTGCGGAACCTGCTGGATTCCACCGAGCTCAGAGCCGAGCTCAAGCGGAAGGGAATTCTGCATGCGGAGAAATATCGCTGGAGCAGAAGCGCGGAAATGATGACGGAAATATTCAAGGGGCTGTAGGGCGATCGATGCAAGCCGTCGCCGAGACGGAGCACTGGGAACGGGAAGCGAGTCGACATCATCCGCGCTCGCGCCCTATCCTCGTCGAAATCAAGACATGCGCTATCGCTCGACCTCGGAATCATCGCGATGACCGGAGCAGCCGTGCCGTATCGTCAGTCATGTCGCCGTCAACGACGATTCCCTCTCACGTTCATCGGCAGATCGGCCAATTCCTGCCGACGATGCAGGTGCTGGCAGACTGTGCCGATCACGTCTGCCTTGCCAGTCGGTCGGCTCGTGCCCAGCGGGCAGCGTCTTGTGCGCCACCTCCGTCTTTGCCATGGTGCATGGACATGCGTTACATCCCGGCCGATTCTACTCGATCACGTTGGTTCGACAGAATCGTCGGTCGGTCGCGCTACCGCTCCGCGCGCACATCGCGTATGTAGAGCGCGAATCGCCTTACCTCGATTTCGCCGGCATGTTGATCAGGCCGACCCGTTCACGACAGAGTACGTACACGAGCGCAACGGCCACGGCCGTTTCGACCATCAATACCGCGATTGCCGCGCCACGCTCTGCAAATAGCGAGGCGAGTGGCGGCAGTATCGTTACGTTCAGCAGGCCGGACGAGATCAGGATGATGCTGAAAACGCGCTTCATGCCAAGCGGCAGCATCGTTTGAACGCCGAACAGATCGGTCATGCAAGCCATGAACGGCACCAGCGCAAGGCAACGCAGCACGCCGACCGTCGGCGCAAACGTGGGGCCGTACAGAATCCGGACCGCGAGCGGCGCGAACCCGTAGATCGCTGCCGACATTGCCAGCACTAGCGCACCCTGCACGACGATCAGCTTGCGCAGGAACGCGAACGCTTCGTCACGCGCGTTATGCATCAAATAGGTGATGTGCGGGTATGTGGTTGCCCTCAGTGGCTGCAACATGCCAACGGCGGCACGGATCAGCTTGTCGCCTGCTGCAAAATAGCCTGCGGCGACATTACCCGAAACGATACTCAGCAGGACGGTATTGGTCGACGCATAGAACGAGATTGACGTTGATGCGAGGAAGACCTGCGAGCCGCCTTTCACCGCGACGACGATATCGGCGAACCGCACGCGGACGCTCGCAATCTCGCGACGAAAGAACAGGTAAGCGAGCAAGGTAAATCCACAAAGCAACGGCACCGCCGCGTTGATGGCAATCGCGTGCAGGATATCGTCCGGTGTGCGGACCCACAGGAAGAAGGCGGCGACGCTGAGTGCGCGGTACACCACCACCGTCATGCTGTACACACTCAACTTCTGAATTCCCTGAAAGTACCAGCCTGGCGTAAGCGCAGCACCGATTGCCATCCCGAATCCGATCAACAGTGGCGTGCGTTCCGCCGCAAAGTACGGGATCAACTGCGTCATCGCAACGAGCACTGCGAAACCTACGACGGTTATCAACCACTGAGCGCAAACGGTTGTCCAGAAGATTCTCGATCGCTCGACCCTGTCTCGTGCGAGCGCGACACGCGGCGTTGCCGTCAGGTCGAAGCTGTAGTTCACCAGATTGATGAAATACGTCGTAACCGCGAGCACGAACGACAGTCGGCCGTACTGCTGGGGGCCGAGCGCACGCGTCAAGAGCGGCAACGTGACGAGCGGCACGACATACGTCGAGATTTGCAACGCGAACAACATGGCGAAGTTTTTGCGAATGGCAGTCATCGTGCCTTCTGGGCTGATAGTGAACAGTGCGCCGACTGTCAATGTGCGTACGTGCGCGGTACGTGCGCATCGATGCCCAGTACGGCATACAGCGACGATGCGTAGCAGTCGACCGAGTAACGCGACCAATCGTAGTGGCGACTTTCGTTGTCGAGGTGTGCACGTAGCGCGTTGATTGCGCGCGAGAAATCTTTGGGGGTGTTCCGATAGAGAATCTTGTTGCCGATCTCATCCCCAAATGTCGACAGACTCCCGATGTCGTGCACCAGCGCCGGCAGGCCGAGCATCGCTGCCTCGACTATCACGAGGGGGGCGTTTTCCACCCAGATCGACGGCAGCACAAGAGCGTCGTGCTTTGGCAGTTCGGCGAAAAGTGCAGCATGATCGAGACGACCGGCAAAACGCAGCCTTCCGGCTTTGACAAGGTCTGCGTGGCGTTTCTCGAGGTTGCCGCGCTCCGATCCGTCGCCATAAACGGTGAACGATGCAATCGCATCGCCGGCCGATTCGGCCATGAGCGCGAGAAACTGGGCAAGGCCCTTGTCCGCTTCGATACGACCGACGAACGCAAGATCCAGACGAGCGGACCGCGCGGGTTTCGGTGCGCACGGAACCAATGTTGCGTCAATCGGGTTCGACAGAAGTGTGGCGCGCGTTCGCCCAAATCGTGCGATCAGGTCACGCATGAACGGACTCGGACAGAGGATCTCGTCAAACAGGCCAAGCGGGTCAAAAAGCGCATTGACTACGTGCCAATGCAACTTCTTCGCGACATCGTGGAGAACGCCGTGCGGACTGGCGATGGAGACGAAGCGCCTGCCCCCATGCAACTGATCAAGCGACAACGGCTGCGCGTGTCCGCGGGAATAGACTTGAAGGCTCGGATTGTAAAACACAAGATGGTAGTCGTGTGCGGTCATGTACAAACCACACCCCGAGCGCCTCTTGTAGCGGGCGAGCACGGGCAGGATCGCGCTCGATAGCAGGTTGTGATAATTGTGTACGAGAATTCGTTGCGGGCGAAATCTTTCGAGCAATGCCACGAGGGCACGTGCAGCGGCAGGCGACCACGCACGTGCGCGCCGATTATTTTCGACACCGGACAGTGCATGCTCGTCAAAGGTTTCGACCACCACGTCGTCGCGTGCACGCAGCACGTCGACGGACACTCGGTATACCTCCTCCGCCCCCCCCTTTCGAACGAAGTCGTTGACGACCAACACGCGCATCACGACGGACCTCGATATACGTTATACCGGCAGAGCGGCGCCGTGCCATCGTCGTCGAGCTTTCGCACGATCTTCTCGATGCTGTTCCGCAATCCGACGCCCCGCCGTGCGGCACGCGTGATACTGCGGGCCGCTTGTTGACAGTAAAGTTTGCTCAATTTTCTGCATTCCTTGCAATTTCGTTTCCTCGATACTCCTGAGCGGAGTCACGGTGCCGCGCCACTTCGAAAAATTGGCCACGCGAAAAACGACACGACCACCATAATGTTTCGGGAGCGGCGAATCTGTTCGCACGGTTACTTAGAAACGGTCTCGTCAGAATTGCTCGGCGCGCCGGAAAATTTTTCCGCAGCACGCGAAACGAAGACCGTGGTAGCGGCAGCGATACAACGCGCCCCGTCTACCATGATCCCGCTGCGGCTTAGCGCGTTGACTCGGTGCGACGCTTGCGTGAATGCGACGAAGTCACACGTTTTGATTTCGCCGGTGCCGCAAGCTCCGCCGACGTCCGCCAACCCGCAAGTAGCTCGGCGCAACGGTCGATAACGTATTGCGCGGCGGTACCGCCGTGCAGCGAATGATCGACTGTTTCCTGAATGTCGACCGATACGTTCGGCAAGCGTGCGAACGCACGCGATGCCGGACCGAAATGCCGGACCAATGCATCGACGCCTGGATCGAACGTTCCGTAGATGAGATGGGTACGGATGCCGCGCGTCGACATGTCGCGCAGCAATCCCCGTGGCGTATCCTTGCCCGGGCCTCGCCCGACATGCTCCGCGACGCGCATGATCGGCACCGACATGAAATCCGCAAGGAAGCGCAACAGTACGCGCAGCACTGGACGCAGATCACGACCTTCGAGCAGCAGGCGGCGCCACTTGCCTGGGCTGCGCAGCGATGCAAAATAGCCGCGCATCGAATTCGTCTGATTCTTGATCACGTTCGCGAGAGTCTCTCCGCGCGGCCACACGAAGAGCGGGAGATTGACCGCGATCACGCCGGCGAACGGCCCACGAGCGGCGGCATGAAGCGACGTGTACGCACCGGAGCAAATCCCGAATGCGACGACCTTATGATGCCCCTCGGCTTTCAGCCAGTTTGCGGCCGAGACCATGTCGACGATCATCTGATCCGAATACGGGATGTCCAATTGGTTGTCGCGCGCACGCTCGCTGCTGTCACCGATTCCGCTCGAATCGATGCGCAGACTGCAGATACCCCGCGCCGCGAGCGAACGGGCGAGTCGAACCGCGAGCCGCCCGTCTGCGATGCGCGGATTCGCGGCCGTATTGGTGATCAGCAGGGTCGGCGCGGCTGCACGCATCATGTCTTCGGTCGGTTCGCACAGCACCCCAACCAATTGTCGGGTCCCCACGCGAACCACTCGTTCGACACTGCCTTTGCCGGTGAGTACGACACCAGAGTCGGGGCGCCGCGCGGATACGCGAACGGTTCGGTCGGGATCGTCGTCGATCCAGCCGGCAATCGTGTCGAGCAATGTATCCGGCAGCCGCGACCAGAGGGGCTCCCGCATTGCGACCGCCCAGTCGGCACATGGATGGACGCTCACCACGACACCACGCGCCTGTAACGCATCCGATAGCGCCGCACCGTCGCCGTACGGTGCATCGACAAGCAATGCGCGCGCCGGTAACGCACGCAATTGACCGGCAGCGTGGCACAGGTCGATACGCCGGAGCGCCGCGACCAGATCGTCGGGATACACGTGTCCGAGCACATTGAGCGGCGCCTCATCGCGAACCACGTACCGCACGGTCGGTGGCACGTTGTCGAGCCAGCGTTGCGCGACGGAAGAAAGCTCACGCAGGTAGCTGCGACCGCGCACCACGGGCGCAAGCGCGATGAAGTGAGTAAGCCCGGGGATGTCATCCGCAGCGAGGAGCGCAACCGCCGCGCCGGCACGCACGCCAACGAGCGTCAGACTGTCTGGCGCGACGCGCTCCCGCAATGTCTGAACCGCGAGCCGAACGCTCCCAAGCATGCTGTCAAAGCGGTTGGCATCGCGTTCGTCGCCAAGCGAGTCGCCGCTCGCCGGATAGTGAAAGCGCAGCACCGGAAAGCCACGGTCCGAAAGATGCTCGGCGAGCAAACGCACGAGTTTATGAAGCCAAAGCGCTTCGTGACCTAGTGGCTCGCAAATTACGATGCCATGTGTTCGAGTACCCTCGTGAAGCCAGCCGACGCATCCATTAAACTGGATGGGTGTCATGATTTGGTCCTCGCTCTGACAAAATGAGTGGCAGGGGCGGTTAACCCGCCGCCGGCTCTGTTAGCCTCTTCGTTGTTTCACTAACTGGAGTTGACCCTGCAATACCGGATTCGGCATCACACGAAGGTTGCTGAATTCATCGAGCGCCGGAACCCGCATGGCGAGCGAGATTTCAGCGCCCGATGGGAATGCCTTTCGTCGTCATGCTCGAACACTATGGTCAAGTTACGTGCAGCAGTCGCTGCGTCCGGCCTCGGCATGAAGGCGACACGGTTGCGTTTCATCGTCTTCACGAAGCTCTCGGCCATACCGTTACTTTGTGGGCAGCACATCGACGTGGTCAATGGATTCAGGCCGATGGTCACTGCGAACCGGTGCGTGCCGTCCGCCGTGTAACCCGCATCGTCGTCGATCCGCTTCGATTGACGACCATCGCGCCACGTCGCCGAACGCGACAGTCGTGCCAATACGCTCCTTCGCGACACGCCAACAACTTCACAGACCAGTTTCACTGACCGTCCTCCGGCAGCAACGGCAAGTGCGCTATCCGTTTTTCTGCCAGGCCGTACTCGATCGCTTCGTGGAAGATCTCGTTCTCCATCGCCGTCATGCCGAGCATCCGCTGCAGCTCGCGAATCTGCTTGAGCGCGTCCGCCCACTCCGAGGCCGGAAACACGTCCTCGCCAGCCTTGACCGCTGACAGGCTCCCGTCCTGGTACAGCTTGCCCCCGTGGAACTGCTGGTTGGGATTCACGTCGTACTGGCACACGACCATCGAAACCGACTACCCCGGTTCGAAGCTCCCCCGCACCATCGCCGGATTCTGCCGCGCCGTCCAGCGGCGCCGACGCTCCGTCCCCCGTCAACACTTCCATCGCTTCCCGCCCGTTGTTAGTCAAAGACACGGTCTTATGCCTGGCCGCTAGCTTGAGCAAGAGGCTGTGTCCGGTGTTTCAAGGGGCTGCTCCAGCCGCCTCTCCGCGACAGGGTCGCCCCTTCGTATAGACCGCTCTTGGAATTCGATTCATCCAACCCTCCGTTTCTCAATTCCACGAAACGTTGGCTTCCACATTTTCCGGCCGGCCTGAACGCCGATAAGATCGACGTGCACGGATCAGCCGTCGGCACCACCGGACGCGAACGCACCACTACTCCGTCGCGCAGTGAGCGTACGCGCAAGCTGCACAAACGGAGCTTCACACAATCGATAGCCGGCCCAAGACAATGGAATCAAAGGCACGATCGGCACGATCATGTAAACACCGAGAGGCCAGCCAACGATGTGAAAGCGCTGACACAACCAGAATGCAGCGAAAAGCGGGAGACTGTGCAGCAAGTAGATTGAGTAACTGATCTCGCCAAGCCATGAAAGCAGGCGGATACGAAGCTTCAGAAAGGTCGCAAGTGTCACGAATATCGCGATGCCAATCAAGTAAGCGAGCGAATTCGGCAGGTGATCCAGGTTGTGATGTCGCCAATCGTTGATAGCACCCATCAGCGCAATGCCGACAATCAACATAGCCACACAGGTTGCCGCCGATCTATAAGTTATAGATACATGAGTCAGCGCACCGCTGCTTTTCCATCGAACACGTAACAACTGAAAAGGATTGTCGTACGCCTGGCGAAAACAGGCACCCCAAAACATGATTCCGAGATGATACGACATGGTCTTGTATTCGCTGAGCACATTGGCTGGAAAGAGTCTCAACTCGAGAGTCACCACAAATAGGCCGCATAACCCGATGCTGACGAGACACAAATAGCACATCCGATGAAGCGCGCCGCACCAGAACAATATCAGACACAGCCCATAAAAATACAACTCCGTTTCCAGAGTCCAGCCATGCGGCAAGATCAGGCTTTCTCCAAATGCGGCTGGAATCATAGTCACATTTGAAAAAAAACCATAAATATCCATTTTTTTATCAAACAAATACCAATGAACAAAATATCCAGCAGGAAGCGCCAACCAGTATGCAGGATACAGTCGAAAGAATCTTCGGATAAGGAACCGCTTCGTGCCCGCACCAACCTCGCCGTACAGGCTGGTAGGAATCAGCATGCCACTAATCGCGAAGAAGATCACCACGCCAATTCTTCCAAAATTCACGGAGCGTTGCAGTGTGTCGAGCACGTGTTGCGAGCCCGCAAGGGGGGCAAAGCGTTCGGCATAATGCGTCCATATGACGAATATCACCGCAACGGCGCGCATGGCATCGACATGCTGAAAATGCTCCGAACTCTTCGCTCTTGACATGACTGGAATGATGAAAACCCAATAAACAATTTTGCCAATATTAAATAATTAACAATCCATTTCATTACACCGACAAAACAATAAAACCCACCCATTCCTGGATCCGGCCCAGGACATCGACGAACCCAGCACGATCGGCTGACGAACAATACGAATGCCGAGGTCAACGCAAGTTCCGATATGCTCGACGATTGCATGATCAGCCGATAGCGACCATGAAAATCAGCATGACGGCAAAGCGTCAATGTTTACCGCGGACAAAAGAGTCCTGGATTACCTCATCTGCTTCAATTCAAGTCTGCGTTCCTCGTATCGACCCAATACCACCAAGCCAGTGCGGCCAGCGCATAAAAGACCGTACGCGATCCGAACATCATCCAGTAATCGCCTTGCTGAACAGCGAAGGTCGCATATGAAAAGACCTTCGCCATCAGCCATAGCATCACGACCCCGCCGCGCATCGCAACCAGAATCTGTAGCGCGCCCAGCGCACCGTATACGACGCCGGTGATCGCGACAAAGACCGCCCCTCCGGCATAACCAAACCAATACACGGGCACTGCCATGTTTCCCATCGTGAAGGTGACGTCGTCGAATATGTAGGCCTTGAGGAGCTGGGGCTCGGTATACGACATCATCAAGTCACGCAAGCCACTCGGTTCAGCATCGTTGAAAAAGGTTGGCATTGTCCAGGAACCGAGAGAGTTCACGAAACGCCAAAATGCAGCGGTGCCACCCAGCATCGGTGCCGTGAACATATGTGCGTCGCTGTCCACCACGTACCAGGGCTGGCCCTGCAGCAGGAAGCGTGAAGAGATCACATCGGTTACTTCCAGCCCCTGCCCCCTATAGGCGTAAATTATGGAAACGGTGCCGAGCAATAGCGCCAATCCCGCGCCAACACCCAGATAACGAACGACCGGTTTGCCGTTCATCGCATGAATCGCGATAAACGGAGCCAGCGAGCACAGGCCGATGTGCAGCACTGCCATGAACTGTTCGCCATGCAGCACGTTAAGCCCCAAGTCGACAGCCATCGTAACGATCGCCAACAACCGGATGCGCTTGTCATAACTGGTGGCGATGGTCCCCAACAAAAAACCCATGAAGGTCTGGTTGTTCAGGAACAGGTTGAACATCGTCCCGTTCGAGGCGTCATTACGCAACGCATACCTATTGATGCCGGTAAATAACGAGAATCCCGACGTTAGCCCCGCGAGCACACCGGTAACGATAATCGCGGCCGCAAGTCCGAACCCCACCACAATGCTTATCGGTTGCAACGTTATCCGCGCCGTGATCGGCTCATGCGCAGGGCGTTCGTCCAGGAACCGGCCAAATGCAACGAGCGCACAGACGACAAAAATCAGATAGAAAGAAAAGAGCCGGCTAAACGCGCCGGTCGCTTCACCGGCGATGTCGGTTTCCCGAAGATACCCGCCGTCCTCCAATCCCACCCCCGCAAGGAATGCGGTCAGTCCGATCGCCAGCACGTAGAGCATTGACACTGCAAACACCGGTCGATATTTGACCAGACCGACGAGTCCCAATGTCGCCAACAACAACGTGCACATGGCGCTCGACTCCTTCATTCCGAGCGCCGGCATCACCGCATTGATCAGCAACGCAAGCGTAAATAGCGTCGATACCATCACGCCAGTTGCGGATATTGGACCTTCGTTGACCCGTATCGCTCGCGTCGTCTTATCTATCATGCTGCAATCCGAAATTCGTTCCATTGCTCATGCACCGCCCGATCAAGTGCACCACGCAGCTGTGAGCCGACCGCCTGCGATAAAAGTCGTTGCGCTTTTGCCTTGCCGTTGTGCACCCGTCCATCCTTAAGCAACCCGTCATTGACAAGCCGGCCGGCTTACCGGCCCCAGACAGCGGCGTTAAGCATGTCGGCAGCGATCAGGAATGCTCCATCGCGTCTCGGTGCACCGGCGGTCCGACGCAACCACCGGGACACCCACGAGTTGCGCCTCGAGCGCCGTGCTTCCGACGCCTTCTTGCAATGCCGGCACTACATGCACATCCGCAGATCAAGAATAGCCAGGATCTTCGTCGCTCACGTTTCCGACCAAATACGCTTTGATTCCGGCCCGCTTCGTCAAATCCGCCGCGGCGATCAGCGGCTGTGTCAACCCGACGTACCGGTTTTTCAGCTTTTTGATGAAACCTCGCACGTGTCCGGGGTGCGGCACACGATGAAAATGCCCCCTGCACGTCCGCCGACCAGGTGGATATCTGGCGGCGTGAGAACCCAATCCTCCTGATACAGCATGCTCAAACTGCTTAAGCGTGCGATTGCGGTCGCGCGCAGTGGATACATGACGAGCTGCGTCCGGTAACGCCTGATCGAACGCAGCTCAGCCAAGATGCCAATCGCCTTCACGGTGAAGTCGTAAAAGCCCGGCGTTAATTCAATACAACGAGCCTGTACCGCATCACGCCATTCCAGCTCATCGACCACGCCCGAGGAACGACATAACTCACGCCGCATCTGAATCGACTTGACGTATGCTTTCCGCTACAGCCAAATCACCTATTTGGTACGCTCCGCGTTGACCAATATCACACAACGTTTCTGAGCAGCTCCTTTCTTAATCGGCCCCATGCCCTGAGCAAAAGCGTATCGGATACGACGTCGCCTGAATCTGCCTGCGGCCGGGGTTCTTTCGCAGGTCGACGCGCGTTCGCGTAATAGCCGTAACGAAACGGTGAAGGCTCAAAGCCATTGAACACCAGCCCATCCACATTCGCTCCAACCTTGTTCAAGTTCTCAATCGCTTCCACCACGCCGGTGTAGCTGACCGAGCCTTGCCGTGCCACCATCAACGTAACGTCGGCGAACCTCGATAACATGGCGACGTTTGCGACCGGACGTGCCAATGGCGCATCCACGACGACCATGTCGTATTCGCCTCGCAGCGAGGTGAGCAGCGCCTCCAGCTTTTCCGATCCAAACAGATTCCGCAACGGCTTGACACGTTTTCCCGCAGGCAGTAAGTCAAAATTTTCATGGATACGGGAAATCGCCTTCTTGAGTTCGAGTGAGCCCTTCAACACATCGGACAAACCTTTCTCGTATTTCACCGACAAGCATCGCTCAGTGCTCGAATCGCCCACATCGGCACGCACAAGCAAGGTCTTGAAGCCACTTTCCGAGAACAGGTAGGCAAGATTGACGGAGATCGTCGACTTGCCCTGGCCCGGCTCGGGAGATGTAATCAGAACGGTCTTTGATTTGCCGCGCTCTGCAGTCACCCTGTAACGCAATAGCAAGGCCAGATTTTCCAGTGCTTCGGCCAGCGGCGTATCAGGGTGCTCCCTCACGGCGACGAACGCAGACCTATCGCTCATGTCGGCGTCAATCTGATGTGGCGCGGCCGGAAGAACGCAAAACATCGGGACGCCGGCCATCGTTTCCAAATGCTTCGGATCGCGAACGTATCGAAAGAACAATGCCTGGCCTTGAGCCGCAGCAACGCCCAGTATCAGTCCGATCGCTGCGCCCAGCACAATCACGAGCATACGCTTCGGCCGAACCGGTTTGTCGCTAACGTCAGCCTTGTCGATGATGGACGCATTGCCAACCGTGCCCGCTTTCGCAATCTGCAACTGCTGCGTGTTGTTCAGCAAACCGACATATAGCTGATTGTTGACCTCGACTTCGCGCGCCAAGCGCAAATAAGTCTGCTGCTGCGACGGCAAATGCGCAACTTTGCTTTTCAATTCGGCCGACTGCTGATCGAGCGTCTTCAGCTTGTTGGCTACGGCGGCGATCTGAGGTTGTCCGGCAACATACTTGGACGACAAGTCCTGATATTCGAGCTTGGCTTCGAGGCGCGACTTTTCGACCAGCGCCAACTGGTCAATCAGCAGCTTCACATCGCCTTGTGAATCGATCGACCCTTGCGCGTTGCGAAACGTGTTCAGCGCCTGCTCCGCCTGCTCCAGCCGCGCCTTCACTACCGGCAATTGCGTGTCAAGGAACGCCAGACTGTGCTCGGCGTCCTCGGAGCGCCGTCTTGCATTGGCATCCAGATAGGCCGCAGCAATGGCGTTGAGTAGTCGTGCGGCAAACACGGGATCGGGGTCCTCGAGACTCAGCTGCATAATGCCCGACTGGCGTTTCGTTTCCGCCCCGCTCAATTTCTCCAGGATCGCGTCGAGCCGCACCGGCGTGGGGGCCCGCCGCACGCGAAATTCCGTACCGAAGCGCGCCACGATCCGCGATACATCCACCAGATAACCATTACCTGCGCTCGGTTTGCCGATTACCCCCCTCAACACCTCCTGACCGTTACTGTCCTTCAACAAGAACCGGTTGCCTTCAAGATAATCAAACTCCAGCTTCTTGCCAATCTGTGCATCCGGAACGTCGAATTTCCTGAATTCGATTCTTTCACCGCCCCACGCCCAGAACGGCGTATCGAACAACGGGACGACGAGACCATCCGCATCTTTCGACAAAATCGAAGCAAGGAAACCGCCGACGAGCGGAATCCGGTTCCCGACCGAAACATCAGCCTGCGCGGCAGTCGCCTCGATCGCCTGGGTGACAACCGTGCGCGAGCGAGCGATATCGATTTCGCCGACTACCGCCGAGTTTTCGATGTCCAGTGCATTTGAAATCTCCGAGAGCGAACCCAGCGCACTATGCTTGTTTTCCTGAACTCGTATCAACGTGTCAACGGAATATATCGGCGTTGCTGCCATGGCATATATAAGTGCCAACAGCAAACACCCCAGGAAAACGGCAAGAAAGACGTATCGATGATCAAACACATTTTCCAGCAATTCGGCCAGCGTAAGCCTAAACGTATCGCGAGAAGCACTTCCTGCTCCGTCGCGATGCTCATTCAATGAAGGCCTATCCAATGCCATGCACAAGCTCCAAAATTTCCACCCTGACGGGGTTCTTGTCGCAGTGCGTGCTTTCGGTCACGCATGCCGCGCCATTCGTGCCGGGTCACTTCACCTCTGGCACCTATTCCGTATCCGACCGCGGCACGCAAAAAGCGCGCCACCGAACCCTTGCCCCGAGAACAAACGATTCTGTTTGCCTGGACCACTATGCGATAAATGCTCGGCGTGCTAAGTGCGATGGCTTACATTAAGAGACACTGGTGAAGCGAATCACTGGGTTGCCAACCCGTCTCGTGCTATGTTAGGAGTTCCGTTTCGCTAGCGAGCGGATTATGGCAATACGGTGGCTTGATGACGAAGTCAGACACATGACGTGGACGCGCCATGTCATATCGCTCATCCAGTGTTTCGCCCCCAGTTTTGACAATTCTTTTCAAACAGGGCGGCGTGGGATCATTGATGCGAGGATATAAAGATGAAACGCTCTGGTACGCAAAGGCACGGTAAATATTCACGAGAAGTTGGTTTGAAATTTGATGCCAACTCCGGCCAGTAGGTCGGCAGTTCCCGCATCGATGGTTTCCTTGGTCCAGATGAAGAAGCGTCGCCATCGATATTTGAATTGCCTCAATACGATCTCGTTCTTGTTGAGCTTGGGGCTGTAGGCGGGCAGATAGAACAGGACAGGTTTGTGATCGATCAACCGCCGGTCCTGCATTGGATATGGATCGGCGTGTTCGTGCCGCATTCCACTGCCCAAAGGACACCGCGCCGGTATTGCCTGTTCGGTTCAATCTTGTGAGGCAGCCCCGTGGTGACCGACTACGCTGAACCGACGGCAATGTGCAGAAGCCCGTCGCATCGAAGCGGACCACGCGAATCGCTGCCTCACGTACCGCTTCAGGCAATCGACCGGGATTTTTTTTTGCGCCGCGGCTTCCGCACCGGCTGTAACGGTTCGAACCGTGTCCACAATTCGTCGTCGATGACTGGTTGCCCCATCCCGTCGACTCGCATCACTTGGAACGTCAGTGTTAACAGCTCGCCGGCAAGGTTAACAGTCCCTTCAGGTCTTTATGAAACCGTCTATTAACGTACGTCCCTCTTCCCTGGATCATACAACGTGAACCATGCAGGAACGAATCTCGGCCTTGCACACTGCCCGCATGTGACCGGGCTGCGTCAGACGACGGTTGTCCGGTTTTCCACTCCCCGGATCATGGGTCGGCCGGCACGCCTGGCAGCATGCGACGAAGTCAAGGCGTTTGATAGTCGGTTCATCGAAACGGCAAGCCGAACCGATGACAGCTGAGCATGGATCGCAGGCGGACATTCCACGCGGCATCGCTGTCATCGTTGATTTTCGAATGCATTCCGATGTTGCACGCGAGCAATCGGCAAGATCGTTGGGATGGAATCAATCACGTCACGAACACGAGCGAACGCGTGTGATGTCGCTCCGTGGTGGTCCGGAAAATAGCGAACGTCAGAGTACTTCGCGTAAATATTTCTTGTTTAACTATGCTGAATGACGACATGAACAACCACCAGCTATTCGACACGTTGGTGCCGAACAAGAACAACCATGCGGTGCGTCAAATGTACGCTGCGTTCTCCCTGGCGATTTCCACTCTGCTTTCGGCGTGTGCGTTTGCGCCAGGCCAGCACATGGCAGAACCAGCTGCATTACCGGTCACGACCGCCGACAACGGCAACGTGACTAGTGACATGAAGGTTCCACTCAAGCAGATCGATCTGACTCTGATCAACCAGATTCGCACGGAGCAAAAGGGCCGCACTGCGTTGCCAATCCCGAGCAATCTGCTCGGCAAACCGAATGGCTACAAGCTCGGCCCGGGCGACGTGTTGCAAATCACGGTATGGGATCACCCGGAGTTCGCTGCCGCTGTCGGCCAGCCAACGCAGAACACGAAGTCCTCTGACGCAGCGCCGGGTTTCGTTATCGATAGTGACGGTAACGTGCAGTTTCCATACGTGACACGACCGATCCACGCAGCCGGGAAGACCGCGGCGCAGATCCAGCGGGAACTCGATGCCGAACTCAAGAAGGTGTTTGTCAAACCACAAGTGACCGTTCGCGTGGCATCTTTCCGCGCCGAGCAAGTGTATATAGACGGCGAAGTGCGCGCACCCGGTTCGCAGACGATCAACGACATTCCAATGACACTAGTCGAAGCGGTCAATCGCGCAGGTGGCTTTGCACCGACCGCGGATCAGAGTCGCGTGACGATCACGCGCAATGGCACGATCTATCCGGTGAATGTCGCGCAGATGATGAAAACGGGCAAGAGCCCCGCCGCTATCATGCTGCAGTCAGGCGACCTGCTGCATGTGGGCGCTCGCGACGACAATCCCGTCTACGTAATGGGGGAAGTGAACAAGCCGCAGGCCGTGCCGCCGCAACGCGACGGCTCGCTCACGCTGAGTGAAGCTCTCTCGGAAGCCGGCCAGCTCAACCAGCAGACGTCGAATGCCAAACAGGTGTTCGTGCTGCGCAAGGCCGCCGACAGCGCGCCCGTCATCTATCACCTCGACATGGAGTCGCCTGTTTCGATGTTGCTAGCGAACCAGTTCCCGCTCACGTCGAAGGACATCGTCTATGTCGACAACACCGGGCTGGTCCGCGCGAGCCGCGTGCTGAACCTGCTGCTGCCGGCGATCAGCGCGGGGTTGACCGGCGCGCTCGTCACCAAGTAACCCTGCGCAACGTCAGCCTCCGAAAATCGACACGCGACGCAAAATACCGACCCGTTTCGGCCCATTCATCCGGAATACGAAACAGCATTCCGAGATGAACGCGGGGCGGGTCGACATCATCGTCGCCCGCCCCTCCCCGCTTGCGCGTCGCGTTCGATTCCCGCGCTACTGCCCCAGTCTCGGAATCATCGTGACGGTGGGCGCTGCACTATAGGTAACCGTCATGGCGTCGCCCGGCTTGAGATCGACCATGCCGTTCGTCAACCCGGTGGCATACGCCTGCTGTCCGTTTCGCGACACGCTGATTGACGACACCGTACCGCCGGCGACCGACATGCTGATCGCGCTCAGGTTGTTGTTCGCAAACGTCCACGGCGAAGCACCCACCGTCTGCGCAACCGGCGTCAGTTGCACGCCGAAGCCGACAAAGCCGTTTTGCGCGATATTGTCTTCGCTCCACGACGTGTAGGCCCATGAGCTCGATGAGATCAGCGAGTCGATTGCGCGAGGATAATTGACCGGCTGGGCCATATAGTTTCCCCGCAGTTTGAGCGCTGCCCCGGCCGTGAGCGTCCCGATCGTCATGAGGCGAGCGAACCCGTTGCAGCAGCCGATATTTTCCCCGGTATTGCCGCTGATCTCCGTGAACGACGTGCAGGATCCGTCCACGTAGATCCCGTCCTTCGAGATGCCGGACAGCTGGTTCTTCGAGACGATGCACCCTCGGGTGTTGTACAGGGTGATTCCGGAAACGGCGCTCAGTCCGCCGGTCCCGGTGAACGTAATCGACGCGCCACTGGCAATTCCGCTGCCCGTGAAATTATTGGACAGCGTGACGGTCGGGCCATTTCCGTTACCGGAAACCGACGTCACGTAAGTGCCGACCGGGATATTCGTTCCGGATACGCCTTGCCCCACCGCACAGCCGCGTGCCGACGGATACGGCGTAAACGTCAGCGTGTTGGTTCCCGTCGCCGATGCGGCCGAGGTCGTGATCGTTTGAGACGTCATGCAGACCATCGGGGTAAAGACAATGGAAGCACCGCTCGCCACGGTGCCGGTCGTCGCCTTGCTGAGCGTCACCGAATTCGCCGTCACACCGGTCACGAACGTCCCGGACGCGATGTTGGTACCGCTGACGCTCTGCCCAATCGACACGCCCGTTGTTTCATTGCCAGGCGACCCAAAGCCATAGTTGTCGTTATAAGTGACGCCGGTCGTCGCGGCGAACGTCAACGACGTGGCGGCACTCGCGGCGGAAGCGGTCGTTGCGATCGTCGCGCCGAACAAGCCGACGCCTGAAAAAATCACGGTCCCGCCACTCGGTACAGTCGCATTCTGGTTCAGCGTTACCGTCGATACGCCTGCCGATACGACCGTGCCGATCGGTACGCTTGTCGAACCGTTGAAATACCAGGCCGTCATGCCGACGGCAACGCCAGGAGTATTGGCAAAGTTCAGCGTCAGAGCCGCCGAGGTCGCACTGATCGTCGTCAGCGGGAATCCGTTCTTGTTGTTTGGATCCCATGCATTGCTGATCGTGTTCTGCGAAATATTGACGTGGATGTTGTTTCCGGCCGGCTGCCATAGTCCGATCGGCGTTCCCGCCGCGTTCTTGATCGTGTTGTTGACGATCGTGATATTCGAATTATTGAATCCACTCGTCGCGGTCACGGCCAATGCCGCATAGCCGATCGGGCCGTTTGGCGAATTGACTATTGCGCCGATGTTGGATTGCACCCCGCACGTATCCAGAACATTATTGGCGACCGTCACGTTATCGTTACCGTACGACTGGTAAACGCTCGTCAACTCTGACGCGACATAAATACCGGCCCCCATGGGGTTGTAGATCTGGTTGCCGGTCACCGTGATGTCTTGAGCACCCACAATCGCTATGCCACGTGCATATTTGGTTCCGACAACCCGGTTGTTTGCAATCGTAATGCGGCGAGGACGGACGCCCTCGTTAAAATAACCAACCACCGCAAACGCATCATCGCCGCCATTGATCACTTCATTATTCGTGATGGTGATGTCCGAGCTTGCCTTGGTAACATGAATGCCGTCATGCCAGATATTGAACAGGGTATTATCGAAAACCTTTCCGTTGACGCAACTGCGCATTATCGTGCCGCCACCGGCCGAGTTATTGAACTTGCATCCCGAAATTTCAAACTGACTGCAGTCCAGCATATTGACTGAACCGGCATTCTCATCCGGATAATACGCAGTCGAATTTTTCGAAAAAAATTGCAGATTCTGTACTTTGAAATTACTGACTTTCCTCCAGTAAATCACCGAATTCTGGCCTTGCGATGTCGTGCACTGCAAGATCGAGTTCCACCCGGCCCCGACGATCGAGGCCGTCGCAGTAAGCGTATTGCCATACAGGTAAGTACCCGGTGGAAAATACAACGGGATCCCGGCATTGAGCGCTGTCTGTAGTGCCGCTGTATCGTCGGTCACACCGTCGCCCATCACCCCGAACCGCTTCACACTCATCGGCAAATCGACCAATTCCTGGAGAAGCGTTCTTGCGGTCAGGCCTGTCGCCGTACCAACGATATACGTAGCCGGAAATTCTGCTGTCATTTGAGCGCTCCTGCGATCGCAATCCATTGCGACGCAAAAAATTGAAGTTAAATAGCGGGATTCTCGGCGATCACCCAATCTCGCATACATCGTTTCGCGACCTTGTCGACCACCTTCAATGCGCGTACTCGCATCTGAACGCGCGAACCAGTCTCAGAATAGGGGCGGATTTCTCGACGAAAGGTGCGCGGAATAACCGAAGTGGACAGGCGGGTCCGAAAAATCCTTGCGCGCCCGATACGGCAGAAACTGGCCAGGGATCCTGGCGCTGCTGCACGCACTGGATGCGTATCGATCCGACACGAAGGGACGGCAGTTCGACGACATCACGATGGACGACGATTCCCCCCGCCCGAGTACTTCTTACTCCGCCACACGGTCGCAATCGGGAACGATGACCGTCTTTTCGCCGCGTCGCGCGACCGTCCCGAATAAAGATCGTACGTATCGGTAGAAACACCGATGCTGTAGTCGAACTACATTCATACCATTAGTCGCTGCTGAGAGTCGCTACATCCGATTCGGCAGCGTCGGACGGCCCGTGCGTCGCCGCCCGCGTTGACCGGTCGAGCCCAACCGGCCGTAACGATTCCCCGCCTGGCCTGGCATGCCGACGCGCAACCACCCTGCATCGCCAGCCGAATGCGTCCGGTGCGAATCCACCGGGCGTGCGCAGCTCCAGACATCATCCGAACAACGAGCAATACGATCATGGAGAGCAACATGCGGGACAAACTCTGGCCGGCCGTCGTGCTGGCAGCGACCCTCTGCACCACCGCCTACGCGGGCAACGCCGATTTCAACTCGCAGGGCGACGCCACCGACGCGTTCGCATCGGCCGCCGCGCAACGGCGCGCCGACGTGCTCGTGCGCAGGATGACGCTCGACGAGAAACTGCAATTCATTCATTCGCAATACGAAATGTCGAAGGTGCCGGGCGGTGGCGCCGGCTATATCCAGGGTGTGCCGCGGCTCGGCATTCCCGATCTCAACATGGTCGACTCGGCGACCGGTTCAGGCAGCACGTCGCAGGCCAGCACGACGTTTCCGGCGACGATCGCCGTCGCCGCGAGCTGGGATCGCCGCCTGTCGTACGACTTCGGCAAGCAGGTCGCGATCCAGTTGCGCGCGCAAGGGTTCGGCATGGGCCTCGGCGGCGGTACCAATCTCGCGCGCGAACCGCGCGGCGGCCGCCTGTTCGAGTATCTCGGCGAGGATCCGCTGCTCGCCGGGGACCTGCTCGCCGAACGCACGCTCGCGACGCAGCGGCAAAAAGTCATCGCGACCATCAAGCACTACGCCGGCAACGAACAGGAGCACGGCCGGATGGGCGGCAACACGCAGATCGACGAACGCACGCTGCGCGAGCTCTACCTGCTGCCGTTCGAGATCGCCGCGAAGCGCGGGCGGCCCGGCAGCGTGATGTGCAGCTACAACCGCCTGAACGGCGCGTATGCGTGCGAGAACAATCACCTGCTGAACGACGTGCTGAAGAACGAATGGGGCTTCGAGGGCCAGGTGCAGTCCGACTGGGGCGCCACGCACAGCACCGCCGCCGCGATCAACGCCGGGCTCGACGAGGAAGAGGACGTCGGGACGACCGTGTACCTGACGCCGGCGGCCGTCAAGCAGGCGATCGCGAACGGCTCGGTGTCGACCGCGCGCCTCGACGACATGGTGCGCCGCAAGCTCGCCGTGATGATCCGCGTCGGCGTGATGGACGATCCGGCCAAGGGTGGCGGCACGATCGATTTCGCGGCCGCGAACCGGTTCGCGCAGGCGGCGTCCGAGCAGTCGATCGTACTGCTGAAGAACGACGGCAACCAGTTGCCGCTAGCCGCGTCGGCGCTGTCGCATATCGCCGTGATCGGCGGCCATGCCGATGCGGCCGTATTGTCGGGCGGCGGCTCGGGCAACACGCGCGACCCGGTGACGGGTTCGTTCGCGGGCTGCGGCGGCCTGACGTTCGGATCATCGGCGGGTTGTAGCTGGTGGCGTAATCCGTGGCTGACGGTCGACGTGCCGATCGTCGCGGCGATCCGTGCGCTCGCGCCGGCCGCGCAGGTCACGTACGCGGGCAACAGCGACCAGCAGTCGCCGTTCCGCGCGTACACGCAGCAGGAGATCGACCAGGCTGCCGCGCTCGCGGGCCGCTCGGACGTCGCGATCGTCGTGGTCGCGCAGCCGGCCGGCGAGGATTTCGGCGATCTGCAAAGCCTGAGCCTCGCGAACCCGTCGAACCAGGATGCGCTCGTCGAAGCCGTTGCGCGCGCGAATCCGCATACGATCGTGGTCGTCCAGAGCGGCAATCCGGTGCTGATGCCGTGGAAGGACCAGGTGTCCGCGATCGTCGAGGCGTGGTATCCGGGCGAAGCCGGCGGCAAGGCGATCGCGAACGTGCTGTTCGGCGCCGTCAACCCGTCCGGCAAGCTGCCCGTCACGTTCCCCGCCCGCGACCAGGATTCGCCGACCTGGGGGCAAAACGGCGCATTGGAGAACGATCCCGTCTACGCGGAGAAGCTGAACATGGGCTATCGCTGGTATGACGCGCGCAACATCAAGCCGATGTTCGAATTCGGCTACGGGTTGTCGTATACGCACTTCGCGTATTCGGGGCTGTCGGTGTCGAAGCAATGGGACGGCTCGCTGAGCGTCGCGTTCACCGTGCGCAACGACGGGCGCGTCGCCGGCGCGGAAACGCCGCAGGTCTATCTCGGCGTGCCGTACAAGGACGAGCCGCCGAAGCGGCTGGTCGGCTGGGAGAAGATCCGGCTGAATCCGGGCGAGGCGCGGCATGTTCGCGTCACCGTGTCGCCGCGGATGCAGAGCGTGTGGGATACGTCGCGCCACGGCTGGCGCGTTGTGCCGGGCGGGACGGTGTATGTCGGCGCGTCGTCGCGCGATATCCGGTTGCAAGGCAACTAAGCGGCGATGAGAAGCGGCCGGAAGCGCAGCGCGTATCGCGTGCGGCGCTTCCGGTCATGCGACGGCGCGAGAACTGCATCGCGTCTCGTCCTGTCTGCTTGTTCCGAGGCCCCCCCGGGCTTGCCCGCCCGCTGACGATCTTTACCGGACCATCAGCGCCAGCAACGTCGTCAGCACGGCGATAGCAGCTATCCCCGCCGCCACGCCCGCCAGATGAGCCCCGACCGCCAGGCCGGCGGGCAATCGCATCGATGGTGCATCGCCCGCCCTGCCGGGCCATCGGCCGCGCACCGCCAACCGGGCCCGCGATCGCGACACGCCGGCCATCACGCGCCGCTTCCTTCCAGCGTGTCGAGCAACGGTTGGGCCAGATGCAAGACCTGGTACACCGTGCCCGCACCGCCGTTGTCCGGTTCGTGTTCCGTTACGAGTATCCGCGTCAACCGCCAGCGCAATGGATCGACGCTGACGGCGGCCGCGACGACACCCGGCCGCGCCGCCGCTTCGCGGTTGTGCGCGATCTCGTGCGCAAGCGTCGCATCGAGATCGGCATCCGCCGGAATGTCGATGTCCTCGAAACGAGCGAATCGTGCCGTCGACGCGCGCCCCTTGCGCGCATCGAGCGCGACCCGGACGTCGATCGGCGCGCGCCCGAAGCTGTCCGTCACGACCCGATAGCGGCCGTCCGTCACGAACGCCGCGAACGCCTGGTCGTTGCGCCACAGATAAAACGACGCATAACCGTTTTCCGTCGCGCCGTAGCGACCGGCCTCGCGCAGCAGGAACCCCTTGAACACCAGTTCCGGCGTGTCGTCCCAGAGCTTGCCGCGCTCACGGACGCGATTGCGAATGATGTCGAGGTCGTAGTCCGCCGGCAGGCGGTGCACGTAGTACGCGGTCAGCATGGTCGACTCCTGGCGAAAGAAACGCGGGAATTCCGGACGGCTTGTGAACAGCGTAGAAGACCTTGAATCATTTGAAAATACGATGGCAGAATATTTCAATGATTCGATTTCAAAATGAATGGTGCACGATGAAAACACTCGATATCGAAGCCGTGCAGGCGTTCGTGCTGACCGCCGACCTCAAGAGCTTCACGCGGGCCGCCGAAGCGATGGACATGACGCAGTCCGCGGTAAGCCTGAAGATCAAGCGGCTCGAGGACGGGCTCGGCCGCCGCCTGCTGGAGCGCACGCCGCGGCAGGTCCGCCTGTCGGCCGACGGCACCGCGTTCCTGGAACCGGCGCGCGAACTGGTGGCCGCGCACCAGGGTGCGGTCGGCGCGTTCGGCACCGCCCAGCGGCGGCTGGTGATCGGCGTCAGCCACCATGTCGTCGGCGCCGATCTCCCGATGCTGCTTCGGCGCATGAGCGAGGCCGAGCCTGGGCTCGTGCTGGAGATCCGCGTCGCCGCGTCGCCCGACGTGCTCGATGCGTTCGACCGCGGTCAGCTCGACGCGGCCGTCGCGCTGCAGCACGACAACCGGCGGCTGGACGGCGAAACCATCCTGTCCGAGTCGTTCGGCTGGATGGCCGCGGCCGATTTCGAGTACCATCCGCCGCAATCGCTGCGGCTCGCGACGCAGGCCGAGCCCTGCAGCGTGCGCCGCATGGCGGTCGGTGCGCTGGACGAAGCCGGTATCGCGTGGACGGAAGTCTTTGTCGGCGGCGGCGTCGCGACGATCGGCGCGGCGGTGTCCGCGGGGCTGGCCGTCGCGGCGCTCGGGCATCGCGTGGCGCCCGCCGGTACGGTCGAGGTGGGCGCGCGATACGGCCTGCCGCCCTTGCCGATGCGCGATGTCGTGCTCTACTCGAACCTGACCGATGCGCGGGCCCGGCAGGCGCTGCGCACGCTGGGCGCGGCGCTGCGGTCGTCGGTCGGCGTGCGGTGACGTCGGGCGCGATATCGACGGACCGGCGCGTGCGGCGGACGCTGAGCGGGGGCCCGTTCGCGAGACGTTTCGCCGCCCTCCCGGCTCGCACGCGGTATGCTTCGACACGCGCCGCGCATCCGCCGCGGCCGATCCAGACAACACCCGGAATACGGGCAAGCGATCGCATCGATCGCGCTTGCCCTTGACGATCAACGTGACTTACACCCTATCCGCTTCCCGCACGACCGAACTCGAGATCCGCAAGAGCCGCTTCATCGCATACGCGATTCCCGTCGACGACCGCGACGCCGCGATGCAGGTGCTGCAGCGCCTGCGCGACGAGCATCCGGCGGCCACCCACGTGTGCTGGGCGCTGCTGGCGGGCGGCCAGTCGGGCATGTCGGATGACGGCGAGCCGTCGGGCACCGCGGGCCGGCCGATCCTCGAAGTGCTGCGCCATCACGATCTCGACGGCGTACTGGGCGCGGTCGTGCGTTACTACGGCGGCGTGAAGCTCGGTGCGGGCGGGCTGGTGCGCGCTTATACGGATGCGATTGCGTCGGCGCTGCTCGACGCCGAGCGCGTCGAACGCATCCGCCAGACGCGGCTCGCGATCGAGATGGGCTACCCGGACGAGGCGCGCGTGCGCCGCTGGGTGGAACAGGCAGGTTATGAACTAGTGGACAGCGCGTACGGGATGACGGTGAAGCTCGTGATCAAGCTGCCGGAGACCGCCGAAGCCGATGCGAGAACCGAACTGTTCGATCTGACGCAGGGGCGGTCGGGGTTTCCGGACCTTTGAGGCGCGGGTGACGCGTCTGCCTTTTCCCGCACGGCCAATCCAGAGCCGTCAAGCGCGCCACCCGTGCGGCGCGCTTGCCTGATAGACACCGCCGTCAGTAAATATCCGGCACGATCATGGTGTCCGGCACCGGCCGGCGGATGTAATCCTCGTGATGCTCGCGCTGCGGCAGATCGATCGTCGGGCGCGGCACGTCGTGATACGGCACCTGGCCCAGCAGGTGGTGGATGCAGTTCAGCCGCGCGCGCTTCTTGTCGACCGCCTGCACGACCCACCACGGCGCCTCGGGAATATGCGTGCGCTGCAGCATCTCTTCCTTCGCGGCCGTATAGGCCTCCCAGCGGCGGCGGCTCTCGAGGTCCATCGGGCTCAGCTTCCACTGCTTCAGCGGATCCTCGATCCGGGCCTGAAAGCGCACCTCCTGCTCGCGATCGGTGATCGAGAACCAGTACTTGACGATCTGGATCCCGCTGCGCACGAGCATCTTCTCGAACTCGGGCACCGACCGGAAAAACTCCTCGTACTCGTCGTCGGTACAGAAATTCATCACGCGCTCGACGCCCGCACGGTTGTACCAGCTGCGGTCGAACAGCACGATCTCGCCGCCGGCCGGCAGATGCGCAACGTAGCGCTGGAAGTACCATTGCGTGCGCTCGCGGTTGTTCGGCGCGGGCAATGCGGCGACCCGGCAGACACGCGGGTTCAGGCGCTGCGTGATGCGCTTGATCACGCCGCCCTTGCCCGCCGCGTCGCGCCCCTCGAAAATGACGACAAGCCGGTGCCCGGTGGTCACGACCCAGTCCTGCAGCTTCACGAGCTCGCCCTGCAGCCGGAACAGCTCGCGGAAATACTCCTTGCGCGCCTCGCGACGCTCCGGCGAGAACAGCAGGTCCTCGCCGTTGTCGAAGCGGCGGTCGTCGAGCTCCATCTCGAGCTCTTCGTCGTACGCGTCGACGAGATCTTCCTCGAAACGGCGCTGGCGCGTTTCCATCGAACTCGTATCGGTGAGGTTGTCGGTCTCGGTGCGGGTATCGTTGTCGCCCATGGGGCCTCCTTCCATCATTGACGCAGGCAAACTTCGCCATTATCCCAGTATCGCGCGTCAAATTGATGAAAGCCGTCTGTCGTACCCGTCAGAACCGGAACGAGAACAGTACGCTGGCCAGCACGGGGTTCGCCGAAATATCGAACGTGTTCGACGCGAGCTGCCGGTTCGGCTGGTCGATGTCCAGCGTAATCTTCGTACGTAGCGGGACATACGTGACCATTCCGGTCACCCAGAACTGGCGCGTGATCTGGTAGCTCGCGCCGACGGTGAACACCGGCTCCCACACGCTCTTCACCTTCGCGGACACATTGGTCTTCCCCGACAGCAGCAGGTCGCCGCCGGCATCCCAAATACGCTGGAACAGCGCCGGATCGAGCAGCAGCGACTGCAGGCTGCCGATGTCCGCGCCCGCCGCGAGCAGCCCGCCGAGCGACGCGAGCTTGCGCTGGAACACGGGATTCAGGTTCGTGTTCGTGAAGCGCGTATAGCTGATGCCGATGCCGGCGAACGGACGAAAACGATCGTCGCGCTCGCCGAGGTAGTACTTGAACACGACGGACCCGAGCCATGCGCGCGTGGTCGCGAGCGGGTTGCTTTGCGTGTTCCCGAGATCGATCAGCGGAAAGCGCCCCTGGACGCCGGAAAAAATCCGGTCGAGCGGCAGCGCGATGCTGCCGTGCCCGCGCAACGTCAGCACCGGCGGAATGCCGCCGCCGAGTTCGGCCGCCCAGTTCTCCGAGAAGAAATGCGTGAACGTGAACGCCAGCGTGTTCGTATTGCCGAGCGACAGGCTCGACCCCTGATTCCGGAAGCTGTTCAGCCCGAGCGCGTCGGTATGCGTCGTCACGGGCGTCGACCGGCCGGTCGTCCCGACGAAGTGCCAGCCGAGTCCGACCATGTTGCGATCGTCGCCCATCAGTTGCTCGAGCAACGGCGGCGCCTGGGCCGCCGGCAGATCGGGCAGCCGCGACGGATCGACCGGGTGCAGCTCGTACGGCATCCGGTCGGCGTGAACGACGCCGTGCGCCGATGTATCGTCCGCCGCATTGCGCGCGGCGGCCGGATCGCAGCCGGCAACCGCGCCGCCGTCGTCAAAGCCGATGCCGTCCGTGCCGTCGTCGCGCGCTGCCGCGCATGCGCGCCCCGCCCCGTCGGCACGCTGCCCGAGCGTGATCTTGCGCGCCGTCAGCGGGATGGCAGGCTGCGGCGCGTCGGCCGAACCGTCGCGCCCGCCGCGCGCCGGCCCGGCATCTGTGGCCCATGCGCTCGCATCGAACCCGTCCGCGTCGCCGCCCGGCCAGAAACCGATCCCGTCGGCGCCGGCCTGCCAGCGCGGCTCTGCGTCGCCGTCCGGCTGCGGCGCACCGTGCGCGGCGGCCGCGCACGCGAACAGCGTCGCGCCGAGCCAGCGCGACAGCGGACGCGCGGAGCCCGGCCGCGCGCGGCGGCGGCATTGGTCGCGACGCGCCATCGGCTCAGGCCGGCACGCCGAACAGGCGCTGGCGGATCCGGTACAGCGGCTCGAACAGCCATTCGAGCAGGCTGCGTCGTTCGAGCACGATGTCGGCCTTCAACATCATCCCGGCCCGCAGCGACAGCGGCCGCCCGTCGAACGACGGCGTGCGGTCGGCCAGCTCGACCCAGGTCTTGAAGTAGGTCTGCGGCGTGGCCGCATCGCCCGGCAGGTTCAGCTCCTTCGCCGAGAACGCGACGGGCGAGATCGACAGCACCTTGCCGCGATACGTGCCGAACTTCTCGACCGGATAGCTTGCGTACGCAACCTTCACCTCCTGCCCCTTCTTCACGAAGCCGGCCTTCGACGACGGAATGTAGACCTCGGCAATCAACCCGTCGGCCTTCGCGGGCAGGATCTCGACGACGCGCGTGCCCGGCGGGTCGATCACACCGCCCTGCACGACGTCGAGCCGCACGATCTGCCCGTCCGCCGGCGCGTACAGCACCTGGTTCACGTTCTCGTCGATGTTGTATTCCTTCGCGTTCAGCTCCTCCTGCTTGATCTTCAGCTCCGCGTTCGCGCCGTCGTACTTGCTCTGCATCGTGTCGAGGTCGCCGCGCAGCTTCATCGCGTTCTTCGCGAGCTCGGCACGCCGCAGCAGCAGGTCCTGGTACGCCTGCCCGGCCTGCAGGTACTGCGTGTTGACCTGGTTGTACTGTTCGAGCGTCACGACCTGTTCGTCGAGCAACTGCTTCACGCGCGCGCGCCGTTCGCCGTACTCGTCGACGATGCGCTTCTGGTCCTGGATCTGCCGGTCGATCAGCCCGCGGCTCTCGCCCTGCGCGGCGATCTGCTGGTTGATCTGCTGCACCGACGACCGGTATTCGAGCCGCGCCGCGTCGATCTGCTGCGTCACCTCGACACGCTGCCGGTCGAGCGCCGCGCGCATCCCCTGCACGTTGTTCGCCTGGCTGACGAAGCTCGTGTCGCGCGTCACCGCCAGCAGCCGCTGGCCGGCCTTCACCTGCTGGTCCTTGCCGACGTAGATGTCGCGCACGGCCCAGCCCGGCGGCGCGCTGACGCCGATCAGCCCCGAACGCGGCGTCAGCATCCCCGACACGCTCTCGGTATTTGCGTAGCTCAGTTCGACGAGCGCGGTCACGAACATCGCGAACATCGCCAGCGACAGGTAGCAGAAGAACCGCATCGACACCGGCACGTCGACGACACCGTGGATCACGGTGCCGAAGGTCGTGCCGCGCGCGAGCTTGCGCGACGGCTTCTGTTCTCGGAAAGCGGAGTTCCAGGTCGGCATGGGGCGGGCTCGTCAGGAGCGACGCCGCGCGGCCGCATCGAGCAGCGGCGTCGGCATCAGGTAAGGCGTGAAGTGTTCCCAGAAATGCCACTGCTCGGGCTGGCGCACGAGCGCCTGCTCGAGACGGTCGACGATGCGCTGGTGCGTCGCGCGCACCGGCGACGCGTCGTCGTCCGCACCGAGCATCGGCGCGAGCGGGCCGGCCGCGAGTTCGGTGAAATGCACCGCGCAGCGATCGCGAAACGGCACGCCCGTCGCGTATGCGACGAGCAACGGAATCCCCTGCTCGACCGCGAGCTTCACGCCGCCGCCGGCCATCCGCACCCAGCGCCCGCCGAGCCGGCAGCGGTTGGTCTTGCCGAACTTGCCGTGCAGGTCGGAGAACAGCAGGAACACGGGTGCCTCGCGCCGCAGGCTCGTGATCAGCCGCCGCAGGTGTACGCGTTCCTCGATGTCGATGAATTCGACCTCGCCGGCGCCGTACTCGGCGACGAGCCGCAGCGCATCGCCGAAGAACGCACCCGGCGCGTCCCGGTGCAGGATCACCATCAGCTTGCGGTCGTCGGGGATCATGAAGCGCAGCTTCGTGACGAACAGCATCAGGTTGCCGAAGTGCAGCCCCGCGAGCATCAGCGGGCCGCCGCGCGCGAGCGCCGCCTGCAGTTGCGCGTCGCCTTCGCACGCCATGCCGTCGATCATCGCCTTCATCGATTCGAGGCTGTGCGTACGCAGCTTGAGCCCCGCGAACTCGGCCTCGAACAGCTCGCGCACGATCGCCGCCGACACTTCCCGCACGCGTCGCGGATCGTCGTTCAGGTGCGCGCTCAGCATGTACGCGACCGCGCGTTCGATCGATTCGCGAATGCACGGAAAGCAGCGCAGGCATGCGCCCGAGCACCAGCGCATCAGCTTCAGCCCGCGCGCGGGCGACGTGCGCAGCGCAACGGCACGCACCGCGCGGCGCGCGAGGAACGCGTACGAAAACGGATTGAGCAGGAAGAGTCGCCCGAGCATCACCGTGCCTCCTCGACCGAGCGCCATGCGTCGGTCGCGTCGGTCAATACACCGTCGTGCATCCGGTAGATCCGGTCGACCATCGACAGGATCGACGCATCGTGCGTGACGAGCACGATCGTGCACGGCAGCGTCAGCACGTTGCGGCAGATCTCGTGCGTCGTCGCCTGGTCGAGGTTCGACGAGAATTCGTCGAGGATCAGCAGGCGCGGCTCGCAATACAGCGCCCGCGCGATCAGCAGCCGCTGCATCTGGCCGGCCGACAGGAATTTCTGCGTATCGCCGAGCGGCGTGTCGTAGCGATGGTCGAGCCGATCGATCTCGTCGTGGATGCACGCGAGCTTCGCCGCGTCGAACATCGCGCCGATCCGCGGCGCGGGCGCGAAGTTCGTGATGTTGTCGCGGATCGTTCCGCGAAACAGCTGGTCGGACTGCGTGACGGCCGCGAGATGCTTGCGGTACTGCCGCAGGTTCACTTCCGCGAGATCGACGTCGCCGACGAACAGCGTGCCGGGTTCGGGCCGCACCAGCCCGCAGATCAGGTTCAGCAGCGTCGTCTTGCCGCTGCCGGTGCGGCCGACGATCGCGATCTTGCCGCCGGCCGGCACGTCGAGCGCGATATCGCGCAGGATCGGGCGGTGGCCGCCCTTCGGCGTATACGACAGCGCGCGGATCGACAGCGCGCCGTCGAAACCGTCGATCGGCCGCACGACCGCATCCGGCGCCGGCTCCTCGGTCTCGGTCTGCAGCACGTCCGCGACGCGGTCCATGTGAACCTGCAGCACCTTGCGGCGCACATAGAGCTGGATCGAATCGATGAACTTGTCCGCGAACAGGTTCTTGTACTGGATGAATGCGTAGATCACGCCGATCGTGCTCTGCCCGTGCATCACGAGCCACGCGCCGTACGTAACGATCACGAGCTGCTCGACGTGCACGATCCCCTTCGACACCGCATCGAACAGCAGTTGCAGCCGCTCCTGCTGGCGCATCGCCTGCAGCTTCTGCGTGAATGCGTTGATCCACAGGCTGCTGCGCGCGGTCTCGGCCGACAGCAGCTTGATCGAATGCGCGGAACGGATGTTCTCGATCAGCAATGCATCGGCTTCGGCGCCGCGCGTGAGGATCTGCGACATCGCGTCCTGCAGTTGCGGCTGGATCGCGAGCCGGCTGAGCGCAAACAGCACCATTCCGGCAAGGCTGATGCCGGCCAGCACGGGGCTGTAGTACAGCATCAGCACGAGCGTCAGCGTGCAGGTGACGATATTGAGCAGCCCGCCGACCAGGCCGTCGACGAGAAACCGCCCGACCTCCGACACCGACGACACGCGCGAGATCGAATCACCGGTGTTGTGGAACAGGAAATAACCGATCGGCAGCCGCGCGAGATGCCCGACCATGTTCGCCGACAACTGCTGCGACACGATGTTGCGCAGGTAGCTCTTGATGTTGCCGACGAGGTTCGCATAGAGCGTGTCGAACAGGAATACGATCGCGAACAGGATCGTCAGCAGGTACAGGATGTCGACGTCGGTCTTCTTCAGCGCCTCGTCGATCGTCAGTTGCACGTATGACGGGCCGAGCAGCAGCAGGAGCTGCGCGGCGACGCCGCCCGCGATGCCGATCGCGAGGCTCTTGCGGATGCCGGTCAGCCCTTCGAGGTAGTCGCGCAGCCGGATCCGGTCGGCCGGCCCCGCGTGCGTGAAGCCGATGTCCGGATTCAGTTCGAGCGCATAGCCGGTGATGTGCGTGAGCGCCTGCGCGAGCGGCAGCTTCGTCTCGCCGAGCGCGGGATCGACGATGTGCACGCTGCCGTAGCCGACCTTCGTCAGCACGACATAGTGGTTCATCCCCCAGTGCAGGATGCATGGTGTCTTGAGCGCGTCGAGTTCGCCGGCGTCGAACTGCAGCCCGCGCGCGCGCAGGCCGAGATCGTTCGCGATCTCCATCAGGTCGAAGAACGACAGCCCGGAATCGATCCGGACCGGATAGCGGTTGCGCAGCGTGCGCAACGTCGTTTCGCGCCCGTGCCACGACGCGATCATCGCGAGGCAGGCCAGGCCGCACTCCGTCACCTCGTCCTGCAGGACCGGACGGACTTTACGCGTATTGAAGAGCATGGTCGGGCACCCGGGGCGCGACAACGCGACGCCCGGGCCTACCGGTGCGAGCCCGTGGCGGGTCGTGCGCGAAACATATGGGCACAGCCGGCGCGCGGCCGGTTGCGACGGAAGATCGGGGTTCCCGGCCGCTCAGCGCGACGAGCCGAGCGACATCCGGAACTGTTCGACGGCGCGGGTCTGGTACTGGGTCATCAGGCCCTGCAGCGTGGACCCGATCGACTGGTTGACGAGATCGACCGTATAGGCGGCCGAATTGGAGTAAAGCGACGCGCCGCCGCGAATCTGGCGGGCCTGTTCTTCCGTGATGTCTCGCATTTTTATGGCCTTTATATTGTCGGAATGCCTGCAGCCGTCAACCAATCGAATACTCGACGACCGTTGACTTTATTACGGGGACAATCCGGCATTCCCGCCCCCTGATAATTTCCAGAACCAGGATAATTCATTCCGGATTCGCTTTATTCCTGTTGCGGCGATCGATTCTTTTGCTTCTGTTTCGCAGCATTTCGCGCGGGGGGCGCCTCCCCGCGCACGGCGGTTACTTGCCGGTGTTATTGAACGTCTTCGGGTTCTGCAGGTAATTGCCGAGGCTCGGCAGGAACTGGCCGAGCGCGGTCACCACCGGCGCGGCGTCAACGGCGAGGCTACCCAGCGAGCTGATCGCACCGCCGCCATGCACATTCCTGACCTGTTCCGTCGTCATGACCTTCATCATTCTCTCCTCGTAAAAAATAAAGATGATGCAAAGAACCTTCATTGAAAGACAAACGGCTTTTAATCCCAAGCGACTTGTTAATCTAATAATCACCGCGATTACGAGCCGAAATCAGGCTATCATGCGGGCGCATCGGAATTCAATGGAGGACACACTCTTACAGGCGCGTTTTTCGATGCGCTGCGGATAGCAGTCATTCACGCTGTTTGAATTTCAATTTCAAAACGTTTAAATCCCGCCGCAATGCGTTGCGGCACGGGCAGGAGACGGAGACGGCCATGTTTGAAACGAGGCGCGCGAATCGCGGATCGGCGGTGCGGGATACGGGTAATTCCCTATCAAGATTTTCGACTAGGTGGAATCCCCTACTTGCAACCGTAACACTGTTCACTGTAACGATAGTCGGCGTGTCTGCGAACGCGCATGCGTTTTGCCTCGACACCGCTTACCAGTACGCGGCCGTGCACGATCCACGCTACCTGCAGGCGCGCAGCGAATACGATGCGGCCCGCCAGAAATTCCCCGAGGCGCGCGCGCAGATGCTGCCGCAGGCCACCGCGCAGCTCGAATGGGGGCGCTACGGCACGCACGCGAACCTGTTCGGCATCGACGTCAGCGGCTCGAACAATGCCGCATACGGTGCCGCGCAGGTCACGCAGGCGCTGTTCAACGTACCCTACCTGTACGACATGCGGCGCGCGACCGAGTACGAGGAATCGGCAAAGCAGAAGCTCGAGGTCGCGAAGCAGGATCTGATCCTGCGCGTCGCGAATGCGTGCTTCGACCTGCTCAGCGCGCGCGAGAAGCTGCAGTCGGCCGACGACGAAGTGAGCGCGCTCACGCGGCTCGAAAGCGATACGCGACGCATGGCGCAGCTCGGGATGAAGACGATCGGCGACACGGCCGAGATCGAGGCGCGGCGCAGCCTCGCGCAATCCGACGAAGCGCTCGCGCAGACCGATGTCGACGCACGCCGCGCGCGCTACGAGACGCTGCTCGGTTCGACGATCGACTTCTCGCGCTGGCCGCGGCTGGCGATGCGCGGGTCGTCGCCGCGCATTCCGTCCGGCGACTACGCGCCGCAGGACAACCCCGCGTACCGGCAGGCCTATCGCGACGTCCAGGTCGCGCGGCTCGCGGCGAAGCGCGTCAGCGCCGAGCACCTGCCGACCGTCGACCTGTTCGCGTCGTATTCGCGCGGGCTCAACCCGAACCTGCGCGGGCTCACCGATCGCTCGGACTTCCATCAAAGCGCGTTCGGCGTGCAGGTGACGATCCCGATCTTCTCCGGCGGCAGCGTGTACTACCGGCAGGTGGAGGCCGAGCACGTGACCGAGCAGTACCGCAACCGGCTGCGCGAAGTCGAGGAGCAACTGGGCACCGATCATCGCGAGGCACTGTCCGCGCTCGAATCGGTCGGCAAGCGCATCCGTGCACTGCAGCAGTCGCTGCAGGCCGCCCGGCTCGCGTACGATTCGTCGATGAAGGCGCACCAGGTCGGTTACAGCACGACGTACGAGACGCTGAACCTGCGGCGCGACATCTCGGGTATCCGGCAGAAGCTGTTCGACAGCTATCTCGATGCGCTGAAGCTGCAGTTGAAGCTGAAGAGTGTGCTCGGCACGCTCGACGAGCAATCGCTGGTGGCGGTGGACAGCTTCCTCGAAAGCAACGCGGCGAACGACCGGAGTTGAGCGTCAGTCGGGCGGCGGCAGCACGACGGTATCCTCCGGCCCGAGCACGCGCCCGTCCTGCGATCGAAGCTCCAGTTTCCTGACCGGCAGCCCGGTCTTCCTGTCGACGAGCAGCACATGCGCCTCGTCCGGTTCGAAGAAGAAATCCTCGCCCCACTGCCGCAGCGCGACGAGCAGCGGAAACAGGCCGCGCCCCTTCTCGGTCAGCACGTATTCGTGATGCGCGCCGCCGTCGGCGGCCGGCACGATGTCCATGATCCCGTGCGCGACCAGGTTGCGCAGACGCGCCGCCAGGATGTTCTTCGCGAGGCCGAGGTTCTTCTGGAACTCGCCGAAGCGGCACAGCCCGTCGAACGCGTCGCGGACGATCAGCAGCGACCACCAATCGCCGATCGCGTCCAGCGGGCGGGCAACGCCGCATAGGGAATCCTCGTGCGTGGTTCGTCTGTTCATCGATGCTTGCGGCGATGCCGTTGCCGGGATGCGGGCCGGACGGCGGTCGTTTCGATTGCCAAGAATGGTTGCAATATAAAACCAACCATGCAAAAGATCAATCGTATTGACCCGCCTGTTCGCAATAGATGAACGGAACGGACGTTGCAGCGCGGACTGGTGATTCGATTCATGCGGATCGGTCGATATATCTCGGTCTTTTTACCATACCTTGCTCCACGACGCACCACGACTCTGCCATTCAGCGGCCGGTCGGATCATTCTTGCGGTTGCAATTTGAAACCTCGTATCCTACGCTTCAACATGGTTTCAACTTGAAACCAAACTATCCGACTACCAAAGGAGCGCTCGATGATCCGGTTCGATGCCACGTTCGACGGCACGTTTCCCTTCGCCCCGCATTTCGACGACGCATCCGGCTTCCGGATGCACTACATCGATGAGGGCCCGCGCGACGGCGAAACCGTCCTGTGCCTGCATGGCGAGCCCACCTGGGGTTATCTGTTCCGCCATCTGGTTGCGGCGCTGAGTCCGACGCACCGCGTCGTCGTGCCCGATCACATGGGATTCGGAAAAAGGCGCGACGCCGCAGGACCGCAGCTACTGGCTGCAGGACCATATCGACAACCTGGAGCGTTTCGTCCTCGCGCTCGAGCTCGATCGCATGACGCTCGTGATGCACGACTTCGGCGGCCCGGTCGGCATGGGGCTTGCCGCGCGGCATCCGGACCGGATCCGGCGCATCGTGTCGGCGAACGGACCGACGCCGTTCGGGCAACCCGACCTTGCCGAACGCCTGGCCGCGAACGGTCGCGACGCCCCGTGGTTCCAGTGGATCATGCGCGCGGCGGCGGACGATACACTCGAAACGGTGCTCGGACAGCTCGGTTTCAATATCCTGAGCACGCTGAAGCTCAACGGCTTCGAGAATCACGCGGTCATCAACGACACCTGGCTCGCCGCATACGGTGCGCCGTTTGAAAAACCGGCCGATTGTCTCGGCGCGATCGGATGGGCACGCGGGTTTGCCGCCGGCGCGCACCGGTTCGAGGAACCCGATGCGGAGGCACTGCACGCGATACGCGCCAAACCCGCGCTCGCGATCTGGGGAGACGCCGATCGAACGCTCGGCGCCGAACACTTCCTGCCGCTCTTCACTGCGCTGTTTCCGTCCGCGCCTGTCGAGCGGCTGGCGGGCATCGGACACTACTGCTTCGAGGATGCGCCCGGAGCGATCGCGGCGCGGATCGCCGGATTCATCCGGACTACCGGCTGAGTGCGTTGCGCCGCCGGGTGTCGAAGCCCGGCGGCGCAACGGCATGCGCGCCCGCTTTGGCGCACGCGCACGCGCACACGTCACGTCACGTCACGTCACGTCACGTCACGTCACGTCAATGGATGATCCGCGTCACGCCACGACCGCGCGGGTCGGCCATCGCCTCCGGCGTCTTCCCGTCGATCTTGATCACCTGGATATCGCCGCTGAAGTCCTGCCCCTTCAGCGTGTAGCCACGTGCCTCGATCTGCTTCGCGAGTTCGCCTTCGATCGGGTGGTACGGCTCCCAGAAGATCGTGTTCGGCGGCAGCAGCTGGTGATGGAAACGCATCGCGCCGACGGCTTCCTTCAACGGCATCTTGAAGTCGTAGATGTTGTTGATCACCTGGAAGATCGACGTGAAGATGCGCGAGCCGCCCGGCGTGCCGATCACGAGCGACACCTTGCCGTCTCGGGTCATGATCGTCGGCGACATCGACGACAGCGGGCGCTTCTTCGGTTCGATCGCGTTCGCATCGCTGCCGACCACGCCGAACATGTTCGCGACGCCCGGCTTCGCCGAGAAGTCGTCCATCTCGTCGTTCAGCACGATACCCGTGCCGTCGGCGATCACGCCCGAGCCGAAATAGCCGTTGATCGTGTACGTGTTCGACACCGCGTTGCCCCACTTGTCGACGACCGAGAAGTGCGTCGTTTCGGCCTTCTCCGGCATCGTCGTGCCGAGGCCCGGCTGCACGCTCTTCGTGTCCGACGGCTCCTTCGGGTTGACCTCGCCCGCGCGCTTCGCGATATACGCATCGGCGGTCAGCTGCGCGATCGGCACCTTGTAGAAGTCGGGGTCGCCGAGATACTGCGCGCGATCGGCGAACACGCGCTTCTCGATTTCCGCGACGAGGTGGATGTACTGCGGCGAGTTGAGCTTCACGCCCTCGAAGTCCTGCTTGAGGTCGGCCTTCATCTTCAGCAACTGCACGAGGCCGATGCCGCCCGAGCTCGGAGGCGGCGCGGTGATCACGTCGTAGCCGTTCCACTTCGCCTGCACCGGCTGGCGCCACACCGCGCGGTATTGCGCAAGATCCTCGGTCGTGATCAGCCCGTTGCCGTCGCCGGTCTTCATCGAAGCAGCGATCAACTCGGCCGTCTTGCCCTTGTAGAACCCTTCCGCGCCGTCGTTCGCGACCCGCGTGAGCACGTCGGCGAGATCGGGCTGCTTGAAGTTCACGCCGGCCTTCAGCCCGGAGAAGTACTTGTCGAAGTTGGTCTTGCCGCCGAACTCCTTCGACGCGTCGACGCCGCGCTGCGCGAGCTGTTCGTCGACGACGAAGCCGTCGCGCGCATAGTGGATCGCCGGCGCGAGCACCTGCTTCCACTTCAGCTTGCCGAAGCGCTTCTGCGCTTCCCACATGCCCGCGACCGTGCCCGGCACGCCGACCGCGCGCGGGCCGTACAGGCTCATGCCCTTGACGACGTTGCCGTCCTTGTCGAGGTACATGTCCTTCGTCGCGGCGAGCGGCGCGCGCTCGCGGTAGTCGATGAAGTACGGCTTGCCGTCCTTGTAGATCGTCATGAAGCCGCCGCCGCCGATGTTGCCGGCTTCGGGGTACGTGACGGCGAGCGTGAATGCGATGGCGACGGCCGCGTCGATCGCGTTGCCGCCTTCCTTGAAGATCCGCTCCGCGGCATCCGCGCTGTACTTGTCGGCCACCGCGACCGCCGAGCTCGTCAGGACCGCCGGCTGCGGCCCTTTCGCATAGACGGGCGCGTTCGGCAGGAAACCGATGCCGGCCACCGTCGCAAGCACGACAGCGGATGATTTGAAGCGATTCAGCGTAGTCATTGCATGTCCCCCATGTGGATCTCGTTCAGGCAGGAAAAGCACCTGATCCGCTTATAGCCGCTGGCGCGCCGACGGCCATATGCCGGTTTCGTAGTATAGGGGGACAAAAAGGGTCGAACACGCGGCGCGCCACGAAAGCGCTTCGATTGTGTGCGCCCGGTCACGCAGTGGCGCCACCCCTTGCATGCGGATCGATCGAAATTGCATGCGGTACGACGCGTCATTACGCAACGCACAAAACGGAAAGTTGCGAACTGCGCTGCATGCAACACATGCACACAAAAAAATCTGCGGACGAGCCACCCGCTGCGCAGACCGATCTGAGAAGATAGCGCCCCGCTTTCGCGCCGCATCATTTTCTTTCGTTCACGCGCCGCTTCACGTTTCTTCGTCTCGTTCCGTATGGCATCACACAATGCGCATCACGCGTCCGGCTTCGCGGCCGGCGTCGCCGCCGCCGTTCTCGTCGCACAAATCGGTACAACGGGCCCGTGGCATGCGGGCCTGCTCGCCGCGTTCGCGGCCGGCGTCGCGGGCGGCACCGCGCCCGACTGGCTCGAAGTCGCATGGTGGAGCCGCAAGCGCCGGCTGTGGATCACGCACCGCACCGTCACGCACTGGGGCATCGGCTGGGTCGCGCTGCTCGCGCTCGGGTGGCACGGGCTCACCCATCACCCGCATCCGCTGTGGGCCGCGCCGCTGTTCGGCTTCGCGTGCGGCGGCGTGATGCACCTGCTCGCCGACTGGCCGAACCCGCTCGGCGTGCCGTGGATCTGGCGGCGTCATTCGCTCAACCTGTGGAACAGCGGACACTGCGACCTGATCGTGGTGGCCGCCGCATGGGGCGGCACGCTGTGGCTCGCGCAGTCGTTATGGGCGCGCGCGCCGCTGCTCGAACACTGGCTCGGCTGGCTGCATCGCGTGTAGTCGAGGTTCGGCGCGGAATCGGCGTGCCGACGCGCACGCACCTTTCCGTCCATTGAAAGTGCGATGCGGAACCCCATCTGAATCCGAATCGTCGACTCGCGTGCCCGAGCGGCACGCGATGCCCGGCACGCACGCGCGACGTCTGGCACACTGACGACTCGACTCGCGCGCGATCCGTCCGCGCGCTCGCACCCCATTTCACCGCTCCGATGGACGTCACCGCTACCCGCCCTGCCGCCAGTGCGCTCGACGTGTTCCACCCGGCCGTCGCCGCGTGGTTCCGGCGCACGTTCGCCGCGCCGACCGGTGCGCAGGCGCTCGCGTGGCCGCACATCAAGGCTGGTCGCTCGACGCTCGTCGCCGCGCCGACCGGCTCCGGCAAGACGCTCACCGCGTTCCTGTGTGCGCTCGACGATCTGGTGCGCGATGCGCTGTCGCACGACGGCACGCTTCCCGATGCGACGCTCGTCGTCTACGTGTCGCCGCTGAAGGCGCTGTCGAACGATATCCACGTGAACCTCGACGCGCCGCTCGCCGGCATCGCCGAATCGCTCGCGCAACTCGGCCTGCCGGTGCCGGCGATCCGCACCGCCGTGCGCACCGGCGACACGACGCAGGCCGAGCGCGCCGCGCTGCGCAAGCGCGCGCCGCACATCCTCGTCACGACACCCGAGTCGCTGTACGTGCTGCTGTCGTCCACATCGGGGCGACAGATGCTGTCGAACGTGCGCTCGGTCATCGTCGACGAAATCCACGCGCTTGCGTCGTCCAAGCGCGGCAGCCATCTCGCACTGTCGCTCGAACGTCTCGACGCGCTGGCCGGCCACGCGCTGCCGCGCATCGGGCTGTCGGCGACGCAAAAGCCGATCGACGCGGTCGCGCGGTTCCTGGTCGGCGGCCCGGCCGATGCGCCGCGCGACTGCACGATCGTCGACACCGGCCACACGCGCGAGCGCGATCTCGCGCTCGAGCTGCCGAACGTGCCGCTCGAACCCGTGATGGCCACCGACGTATGGGAACAGGTGTACGACCGGATCGCGGGGCTCGCGGCCGCGCATCGCACGACGCTGGTGTTCGTCAACACGCGGCGCACCGCCGAGCGCATGGCGCGCCATCTCGCCGACCGGCTCGGCAAGGAAGCGATCGCCGCGCATCACGGCAGTCTCGCGAAGGAGCACCGCTTCGATGCCGAGCAACGCCTGAAGCGCGGCGAACTGAAGCTGCTCGTCGCAACGGCATCGCTCGAACTCGGCATCGACATCGGCGACGTCGATCTCGTCTGCCAGGTCGGCTCGCCGCGCGGGATCGCACCGTTCCTGCAGCGCGTCGGCCGCTCGGGGCACCACGTCGGCGGCGTGCCGAAGGGCCGGCTGTTCCCGCTGTCGCGCGACGAACTCGTCGAATGCGCGGCGCTGCTCGATTGCGTGCAACGCGGCGAACTCGACGCATTGCGAATTCCCGAAGCGCCGCTCGACGTGCTCGCGCAGCAGATCGTCGCCGAAGTCGCGTGCGCGGAATGGCAGGAGGACGCGCTGTATGCGAGCTTCACGCGCGCGGCGCCGTACGCGCGGCTCACGCGCGAGCGCTTCGACGAAGTGATGAAGATGCTCGCCGAAGGCTTCACGAGCCGCCGCGGCGTGCGTGGCGCGTACCTGCATCGCGACGTAGTCGGCGGCACGGTGCGCGCGCGCCGCAACGCGATGATGACCGCGACGACGTCGGGCGGCACGATCCCCGACATGGCCGACTACGCGGTGCTGCTCGAACCGCAGGGCATCCAGGTCGGCACCGTCAACGAGGATTTCGCGATCGAGAGCCTGGCCGGCGACGTGTTCCAGCTGGGCAACCAGTCGTACCGGATCATTCGCGTGGAAACGGGCCGCGTGCGTGTCGAGGACGCACAGGGCCAGTCGCCGAACATTCCGTTCTGGCTCGGCGAGGCGCCGGGGCGCAGCGACGAGCTGTCGGCGGCGGTCGGCCGGCTGCGCGCGCGGCTCGACGGGCTGTTCGCCGACGGCGACCGGCAAGCCGACACCGGCGGACGCAAGCGCGCGGGCGGTAACGCCGCGAGCAACGCGAAAGCGAAAGCGAAAGCGGAAGCGAAAGCGGAAACCGAAACAGGCACCGCTCTCGCCTCCGCCGAAAGCCGACTCGCGCCGGCATTGCGCTGGCTCGTCGACGATCTCCACCTGTCGCCCGACGCTGCGCACCAGATCGCCGACTACCTCGCCCGCACGCGCGCCGCGCTCGGCGCGCTGCCGACGCAGGACACGCTCGTGATGGAGCGTTTCTTCGACGAATCGGGCGGCACGCAGCTCGTGATCCATTCGCCGTTCGGCAGCCGCATCAACCGCGCGTGGGGGCTCGCGCTGCGCAAGCGCTTCTGCCGCAGTTTCAACTTCGAACTGCAGGCCGCCGCGACCGACGACGCGATCATCCTGTCGCTGTCGCTCGCGCACAGCTTCGCGCTCGAGGAAGTGTGGCGCTACCTGCGTTCGGCCAGCGCCGAGCACGTGCTGGTCCAGGCGCTGCTCGACGCGCCGATGTTCGGCGTGCGCTGGCGCTGGAACGCGACGACCGCGCTCGCGCTGCCGCGCTTCACGGGCGGGCGGCGCACCGCGCCGCAACTGCAGCGGATGAAGAGCGAGGATCTGCTCGCGACCGTGTTCCCGGACCAGGTCGCGTGCCTCGAAAACATCGTCGGCGAACGCGAGATACCGCATCACCCGCTTGTCGACCAGACGCTCGACGATTGCCTGCACGACGCGATGGACACCGATGGCTGGCTCGCGCTGCTGCGCCGGATCGAAAGCGGCGCGATCGAACTCGTCGCGCGCGACCTGCCCGCGCCATCGCCGCTCGCGGCCGAGATCCTGAACGCCAAACCCTATGCGTTCCTCGACGATGCGCCGCTCGAGGAGCGCCGCACGCAAGCCGTGCAGTCGCGCCGCTGGAGCGATCCCGAATCGGCCGACGATCTGGGCGCGCTCGACGCCGATGCGATCGATGCGGTGCGCGACGAGGCATGGCCACTCGTGCGCGACGCCGACGAAATGCACGACGCGCTGCTCACGCTCGCATGCGTCGCCGACAGCGAAGCACAGGCCCACGAAGGCTGGCCCGACCGGCTCGCGGAACTCGCGGAACGCCGCCGCGCAACCAAACTGGTCGCGCCAGGCGGCGCCGCGCTGTGGGTGCCGGTCGAGCGGCTCGTGTGCATGCGCGCACTCCATCCCGACGCGCGCGTAGCGCCGGCACTCAAGGTGCCGGCCGCCTGCGCGCAGCCGTGGGAAGCCGATGCCGCACTCGTCGACGTGATCCGCGCACGGCTCACCGGCTTCGGGCCGCTTGCGCTCGACGCGATCGCGACACCGCTCGGCCTGCCGCCGGCGTCGATCGTAACGGCGCTCACGGCGCTGGAGCGCGAAGGCTATGTGATGCGCGGCCGGTTCACGCCGGGCGCGACGACGGACGAATGGTGCGAACGCCATCTGCTCGCGCGCATTCATCGCTATACGGTAAAGCGGCTGCGCCGCGAGATCGAACCGGTCGAGCGCGCCGACTTCATGCGCTTCCTGTTCCATTGGCAGCACCTGACGCCCGACACGCGCGGCACGGGCCGCGACGCACTCGCGGCCGTGGTCGAACAGCTCGAAGGCTACGAAGCGGCGGCGAGCGCGTGGGAAGACGCGCTGCTGCCCGCGCGGCTCACCGACTACATGGCGGGCGGCCTCGACGAGCTGTGCCGCTCGGGCAAGCTTGCATGGACCCGCATCGGCGCGCCGGCGCGTGCGGCCGGCACGCCCGTGAAGACGACGCCGATCGTGCTGCTGCCGCGCCGCCACCTCGCCGCATGGCAGGCGCTGCGCGATCCCGACGCGCAACCGGCGCTGTCCGCGCGGGCCACGCAGGTGCGCGACGCGCTCGCGGCACACGGCGCGATGTTCTTCGATGCGTTGCTCGACGACCTGCACATGCTGCCCGTCGAACTCGAACAGGCACTCGGCGAGCTCGTGTCGGCCGGCCTCGTGAATGCGGACAGCTACGCGGGCCTGCGCGCGCTGCTGAAACCGGTCGTCAAACGCAGCGCGACCTACGCGCCACGCACGCGGCGCGGCGGCGCGCTGATCGGCGGGATGGACGACGCGGGCCGCTGGGCGCTCGTGCAGCGTCAGGCACCGCCGGACGATGCGCCGGCGCCGAAACGCGGCCCGGCCGCGACCGATCCCGACGCGCTCGAACACATCGCGTGGACGCTGCTGCGCCGCTACGGCGTCGTGTTCTGGCGGCTGCTCGAACGCGAAGCCGACTGGCTGCCGAGCTGGCGCGAACTCGTGCGCGTCATGCAGCGGCTCGAAGCGCGCGGCGAGATACGCGGCGGGCGTTTCGTCGCCGGGCTCGCGGGCGAGCAGTTCGCACTGCCCGAGGCGATCCCGATCCTGCGCGAACTGCGGCGGCAACCCGGCGACGGGCAGTACGTATGCGTGACGGGCGCCGACCCGTTGAATCTCGCCGGCACGCTGCTGCCCGGCGACAAGGTGCCGGCGCTGGCCGGCAATCGCGTGCTGTTCCGCGACGGCGTGCCAGTCGCATCGCTCGTGTCGGGTACGTTTCACTACGCGCCTGAACTGTCACCCGCCGCGCGCGAGGATGCGCGCCTGCGACTCGCGCGCCACTGCTGACATCAGCTGACACGCGCGCGGCACGGACTACTGATCGCCGGGCCGCGCTGCCGCCATCGTTCGGGTAGCATCGAACGATTCACCGCGCGGGCTCCCGCGCCCAGACAAAACAAGACTTCCGGAGACTGCCGCTCATGCCGTCGCATGCCGACTCGCCCGCCGCTCATCACGCGGGCTCGCTGACCATTTTCCAGGGTGCCGCGCTGTATATCGGCGCCGTGCTCGGCACCGGCGTGATCGCGTTGCCCGCGCTCGCCGCCGAGGTGGCAGGCCCGGCGTCGCTGCTCGCGTGGGCCGCGCTCGTCGTGCTGTCCGGGCCGCTCGCGGCCACCTTCGCCGCACTCGGCGCCCGCTATCCCGATGCGGGCGGCGTCTCGACCTACGCGCGACGCGCATTCGGGCCGAAGGCGGCGGCGATCGTCGGCTGGTGCTTCTACTTTGCGGTGCCGGCCGGTGCGCCGGCCGCCGCGATGTTCGGCGGCGCGTACGTCGCGGCCGTCACGGGCGGCGGGCACACGACGATCATCGTCACGGCCGCCGCGCTGATCGCGACCGTGTCGGCCGCGAATGCATTCGGCGTCACCGTATCGGGCCGCATGCAGCTCGTGTTGTCGGCGCTGCTCGTCACGCTGCTGCTTGCCGCGGTGCTGGCGTCCGCGCCGCATGCGCGCACCGCGAACCTGCAGCCGTTCGCACCGCACGGCTGGCTCGCGGTCGGCCAGGCCGCCGCGCTGCTCGTGTGGAGCTTCGCCGGCTGGGAAGCGATCACGCATCTCGCGGCCGAATTCCGCCGGCCCGCGCACGACATGCCGCGCTCGGCCGGCATCGCGGTCGTGGTCGTCGGGTTCCTGTATCTGTCGGTCGCCGCGGCAAGCGTGACAGTGCTCGGGCCGTCCGCGGGCGCATCGGGCGCGCCGCTTGCCGAACTGATCGCGGGCGGTATCGGCGGCCACGCGCAGGTGCTCGCAGCCGCGGCCGCGCTGCTGCTCACGCTCGGCACGATGAACGCGTATTTCGCGGGTGCGGCCAAGCTCGGCGCGGCGCTCGGGCGCGACGGTGCGTTGCCCGCGTGGCTCGCGCAAGGCAGCCAGGTCGGCGGCGTCCCGCGCCGCAGCCTCGGCGTGATCGCCGTGCTCGCGGCAGCCGCGCTGGCCGCGACGACGATCTCGGACGTCGGGCCGAAACCGCTCGTGCTCGTGACGTCCGGGTGTTTCGTGATGGTGTATGGGCTCGGTGCGGCCGCCGCGCTGAAGTTGCTGCCGCGTGGCGGCATCGCTTACCGCTGCGCATGGATTTCGCTGGTTGCGGTTGCGGGGCTGTTCCTGACGACCGGATGGTATTTCCTGTGCCCGCTGCTGCTCGCGGGTGGTGCGCTGCTGTATCTGCAGGTGACCGGGCCGCGCAAATGACCCGGCGTATGTGACCCGGCGAATGTGATGTGACCCGGCGAATACGCATGCGCTGAAGCCCGCCCGCTTGCGGCGACGCGCCGGTGAATCGCAGGCCGAATCACCGGCCAATTCGCCGCGCGCCTCACGCGGACGCTCGCCGCAAACCGACCGCGCGCCGTTTCGTCACGCCGGTCAGGCCGGCACCAGCTCGAAGCTGAGCCGTTTGCCGAGCGCGGCGGCCGCGCTCGCGAGCGTCGCCAGCGTGAGGCTCGTGTCGGTTTCGTCGAGCAGCCGGTTGAGCGCGGCACGGCTGGTTTTCATCCGCGCGGCCATCGCGGTTTTCGTGATGTGCTGCGCCTTCATTTCCTGCCCGATCTGCCACGCGATCACGCGCTTGATCGCGGTGGCGGTGGCCGCCTCGAGATTGCCGTCCTCTTCGAGGAAGGTATCGAAGTCGCTGCCGATATGCGGGTTGTTCGTGGTCGTCATGTCGTACTCCAGTGCATGGCGTTGCCGGCTGCCCGACCGTCGGAGACGGTGCGTTCCGGCGCAACCGGGAAATTCAGATGGCGTGCGTCAGCGCTTTCAGGCGCGCGACGGTGACGTCGAGATCGTCCGACGGCGTGGCCGGCGACTTCTTGATGAACCCGTGCAGCAGGACCATCATGTCGCCGACAACCGTGAACAGGACACGAGCGTTGTGCGTGGGCAGCACGATCCTGATCTCCCACAGATCCCTCGCCATCTTCCGAACCAACGGCATGCCGAGCGGCCAGCCGAATTGAACGGTTTTGATCTCTTCGCCGATCGCCCTTCGCTCCGCGCGCTCAAGCGCCTTGAGCCATTCGCGTACCGGCTCGTTGCCGCATGCCGTGCTGAAGAACCGCACGCCAAGCGTGACCTGGATCTGCTGTCTCGCCATCGCCTTGCCACCAAGCGTACCAAAAACGATACGGCATGCCAAGCACCACGAGGACGGCTACTGGCCGGATGGCCAATCCAGAAGCTGTGAAAGGGATTGGGCCAGGCTTGTCCGTCGACCGACCCGACGGATCAACGATCGCCGCGAACCGGCTTGCGCGCGGCGCGTGGCGCCCGGTGCGGTCGCGCATCGCCGAACCGCGACCGCGCGATGTCGCGCACGGCGTCGATCAGCGTCCGCGCGACCGGCGACGGCTGCGCATCGGTGCGCAGGATGAGCCCGACCGGCTCGTCGGTGCCCGCGGACGGCAGCGGCAGGCGCGCCAGCGCACCGGCCGACAGATCGTATTCGGCCGCATAGAGCGGCACGAACCACACCGCGTCGTTCTCGAGCGCCAGCGCGCGCGCGACCGATACCGACAGCACCTCGATGAACGAATCCAGCGGCGGCACGCCGCATGCGCCGAGCAGTTGCTCGGCCGACTGGCGGATCAGCGTACCGAACGGCGGCAGCACGACCGGATAGCGCGCGAGCTCGGTGGCCGGCGCCGCGCTCGACAGCAGCGGATGCCCGGCGCGCACGACCGCGACGAGCGGCTCGTTGTACAACTGCTCGAACGCGAGCCCGATCATCCGCTCCGGCTCCGACAGCCGCCCGATCGCGCATTCGATCGCACCGGACTTCAAGCGCTCGAGCAGGTCGGCGTTCGCGGCCGTCGCGATCCGCACGACGACGCACGGCCAGCGCGCGGCCAGCGCCTTCATCAACGCGGGCGCGAGCGATGCCGCGACGGTCGGCAGCATGCCGATTTCCAGCGTCGCCGCGGCGGCCCCGCCCTCGCGCGCGAGCAGCCCGACGCCCTGCCGCAGCGCCAGCACGCACGCGTTCGCGTGCGGCATGAACAGTTGCGCTTCGCGCGTCGGCTGCGCGCCCTGCCGGCCGCGCTCGAACAGCTTCACGCCGAGGATCGCCTCCAGTTCGGCGATCGTCTTCGACACGGCCGGCTGCGTGATCGACAGGCTTTCGGCCGCCTTCTGCACGCCGCCCAACTGCGCGACCGCGAGAAAGCACTGCAGGTGCCGGAACTTGACGCGGCCGTCGGCGATACGGTTATTCATAACGGGTGGTTATGCGAATGACGATGAAATGCCATTTTGCATAACTTTCCGGATAAGCCCAAGCATTCGGTGAAACGTCACGCGTCACGCCGCAGCGCGTGAAAACCGGTCGGCTCCCAGATCCGCTTCGCGATCAGCAAGCCCGTCCCGTGTTTCTGCCCGAGCGGCGCGGACGACGATTCCGCATGCAGCGCGGCCGCCTTGCTGCGCAGCCGGCGCAATTCCAGTTCGAGCTCCGCGGCGGCGGCCTCCGTCAGCATCCCCTGCGAAAACGTCATCGTCTCGCCCGCGCCGTCGAAGCGGCTGTCGAGGAAATCGCCGAGCGCGTGCGTATGGAAATACCGGCGGATCGGCCCGCCCGGCAACCAGTCGAAATCGCGCGCGACGCGCACGCGGATCCGGTCGCCCGGCAGCAGCGCGACGACGTTCATCCGGTCGAGCATCAGCAGGTATTTCACGCACTCGGCCTTCGTCAGGCGATAGGCCGACACGATGTCCTGCGCGGTCCAGTAGTTGATCGCGCAGACGGCGACGAGCAGCAGCTTCTCGTCCGACACGAGCAGCGCCTCCTGCTGCTCGGTCAGCACGTGCAGCCTCGGCGCCGACGCCGATGCCTCCTGCACGAGCTCGGCCAGCGTATAGCCGAGCAACTGCGCGATCTCCGCGACGCGCTCCAGCGTGAAGCGGCCGCTCGCGAACAGCCGCTTCACGCTCGTCTCGGAGACGTCGAGCGCACGCGCGACGTCGCGGTAGGTCATTCCCTGCGCCTTCAACTGGCGCTTCAGCGTTTCGATGAGTTGGGCGGTTTCGGTCATTTTGGTATCGAAAAATGATGCTTCAGGTCAGATATTAGGCCACCTGCGCATGCATATGGGCACATTCGGATACTTGTCTGCATAATCCGCTCCGTCCTGTCACTCAACGACGGAGCCGAAATGGCCACCCGAACCGAAACCGCCGCTTACGAACCGCAGCACACCGCGCCGCGCGATGCACGCGACACGGATCGCACAATGCCGCTCGCGACCGTCCGCACGCTGGCCGCCACCGCTCACGTCGGCGATCTCGTGTTCATCCGCGTGCAGGCCGGTTCGCCGCGCGACGCGGCGGGCACAACGGGCGCATGGGCCAACCGCTTCGGCATCGTCGTCGATACGTCGGGCGACGAACCCGTGATCGCCGAGCCCGCGTTGGCGTGGACGAAGCTCACGCCGCTGTCGCGCTTCGTCGCCCGTACCGACGGCGGCCGCATCGCGCTGGCGCGCCGCGTCGCGGCACCGACCGCCGACGCGCAACGCCACGCACATGCGACGGCCGAACAGCGGATCGACGCGCTGCTCGGCAACCGCTTCAACCTGCGGGCGCGGCGCGGGTTCTGCGCGCAGTACGTCAGCGACGTGATCGGTGCCGACCGCGCCGCGACGCCGGCCGCACTGCTGCGCAGCGGCACGCTGTCGCTCGAATTCGACGGGATCGTGTTCGATCCTGACCGCAAATAACAACGGGCAGGCTCAGGGAGACCGGATAACAACAAGAACAAAAGACAAAAAATAGCGACGGGCTGGCTGGAGGGCCGTGCACGGGGTCGTCACCGACGACGCGAAGCCCGATCGCTTTCATCCGCCGGACAGGCATCCCTGTCCGGCGGATTTTTCATTGGGGCAGAGAACATAACGAACGGTTATGCGTCTCGCGAAAAAAGGTCATTTTGCATAACTTTCCGGATTGGCTAAAGTCCTGCCATCCACTTCGAGAAATACCTATCAGGAGACGCCCGATGGATTCCCCCACGATCCTCACGCCGCGCGACTGGCCGTCGCATCCGGCCTATGTCCACCCCGAGTACCGTTCGTCCGTGAAGCGCGGCCCGACCCGCCCGCTGATCCCGCTGAAGGACAAGCTGCGCGACCAGTACGCGCCCGTCTACGGCGCGGAAGATCTCGGCGCGCTCGACCACGACCTGACGAAGAACGCCGTGAAGAACGGCGAGCCGCTCGGCGAGCGCATGGTCGTCACGGGCCGCGTGCTCGACGAAGGCGGCAAGCCCGTGCGCAACACGCTCGTCGAGGTGTGGCAGGCGAACGCGGCCGGCCGCTACGTGCACAAGGTCGACCGGCACGACGCGCCGCTCGACCCGAACTTCCTCGGCGCGGGCCGCTGCGTGACCGACGACGAAGGCCGCTACCGCTTCCTGACGATCAAGCCCGGCGCGTATCCGTGGGGCAACCATCCGAACGCGTGGCGCCCGAATCACATCCACTTCTCGCTGTTCGGCGATTACTTCGGCTCGCGTCTCGTCACGCAGATGTACTTCCCCGGCGACCCGCTGCTCGCGTACGACCCGATCTTCCAGGGCACGCCCGAGGCCGCGCGCGATCGCCTGATCTCGCGCTTCTCGATGGACATCACCGAAGAAGGCTATGCGCTCGGCTACGAATTCGACATCGTGCTGCGCGGCCGCGACGCTACCCCGATGGAGCGCTGAACCATGACGACGCTGAAGCAAACCCCTTCGCAGACGGTCGGCCCGTACTTCGCATACGGCCTGTGCCCGCAGCAATACGACTACGACCTGAAGAGCCTGTTCACGCCGACGATCGCCGCGACGCACGCCGAAGGCGAGCACGTGCTGCTGGTCGGGCAGGTATTCGACGGCGACGGCAACGTCGTCAGCGACGCGGTGCTCGAATTCACGCAGGTGGACGGCGCGGGCCGCTACCCCGCGTCGCGCGACGACATCGCGACATCCGGCTTCACCGGTTTCGCGCGGGTCGGCACGGGCACCGATGCGCAGCACCGCTTCGTCGTCGAGACGGTGAAGCCGGGCCGCATCGCCGCGGACGACGCGCCGCACATCAACGTGACCGTAATGATGCGCGGGATCCTCACCCATGCGTTCACGCGCGTGTACTTCGACGACGAAGCCGCGGCAAACGCGGCCGACCCGGTGCTGAACGCGGTGCCGGCCGAGCGTCGCGCGACGCTCGTCGCGAAACGCGACGCGCAGCCGGGCCGCCCGATCGTCTACCGCTTCGACATCCGCATGCAGGGGCCGGACGAAACGGTGTTCTTCGACGTGTGACGCACGCGCCGGCGCAGGCCGGTTCCGGATGCCGACGCACCGCCGCGCGGCGCGATACCGACAGGGATCGCGCCACGCGGCGTTTTTCGTGTTCCGTCGCAATCTTTCGATGCTGCGCCGCATCGCGACGGAACGCGGTTGCCGATGTCCATTGCTCGGGGCTTCTGCCCCCACATCGAACACGCGATTGAAACGCATGCTGCGACAGCACATGAATCGTCGGGCCGACGGGATATCGTTTGCTCGTTATGCGGCGTACTCTTCGGTATCCACTACGCGCCGACAGGATTGAATCGGACGAGGAAATAATCCCGCGAACAATGCGCGACACCGCCCCGCTGGCTGTGCGCGCATTTTTTTCTGACCGAGTGCCTTTAAACGCGTCTGGCCGAATTTGGCAGGCGCGTATTTTTTTGCCGCGGCGACGGGCGACCGGGCGTGTCCCGCGCCGGCCGCCCAATCCTTTCGGCTAGCGCCGAATCTCCAGATACCGGCTCGGCGTGTCGCCCAGAATGCGGCGAAACGCCGACGTGAACGCGCTCGCGCTCGCATACCCGAGATCGAGCGCGACGCGCGTCACCGGCTGTCCGTCGCTCAGGCGGGAAATCGCCGCGAGCATGCACACCTGCTGACGCCACGCGGCAAAACTCACGCCCGTCTGCGCGCGGAACTGCCGCGTGAACGTGCGCCGGCTCACGCCCACGTCGGCCGCAACCCGGTCGAGATCGGCCGCGATCGACGGCGACGCGAACAGGTGCCGGCACACCTTCGCCAGCCGCGCGTCGACCGGCAGCGGCGCATGCAGCGACAGGCGCGGCATCGTCGCGATTTCCGCGATCAGCAGCGCCATCAGCTTGCCCGCACGGCCGTCGACGTCGTACATGGCCGGCAGGTCGATCGCATCGTCGATCAGTTGCCGCAGCAGCGCGGACACGCCATACACGCCGCACTGCGCGGGCAGGCCCGCTTCCTGCGCGGCGTCGCCCGACACGAACGTGTTGAGCATCGTGACCGGCCCGGTCATCGTCATTTCGTGCCGCACGCCGGCCGGCACCCAGCACGCGCGCTGCGGCGGCACCAGCCAGCGGCCGTGCGGCGTCGACACGCTGATCGTGCCGCGCGACGCGAACGCGAATTGCCCGCGCCCGTGCGCGTGTTCCGGAAACGTCGTGCCCGCCGCATAGTCGTTGGCGGTCACGACCACGCTCCGGGGAATGTGTTCGTAGGGATCTAGCAGCGTATTTCTCACGGCCCGAATTCCATCATCAATGACCCGATATCGAAGGCGGGTCTCCTTCGATCGATCTACGATCCGCTCCACGCTTGCGCGACCTGACGGCCGCAAGACCCGTCGGCCTGATCGGCCGGATTGCAACCTCATCGGAGCGAATATGCCCAATACGTTTCATCGCGTGGGGGACGGCCCCCACCCTGTTCTCGTGCTGCACGGCTGGTTCGGCGACGCCCGCGCGTTCGAACCCGTCGAAGCGTGGCTGTCGCGCGAGCGCTTCAGCTATGTGTTCATGGACTACCGCGGCTACGGCCGCATGCGCGACGCACGCGGCGACTACACGATCGACGAGATCGCCGCCGACACGCTCGCGCTCGCCGACGCGCTCGGCTTCCCGACCTTCAGCCTCGTCGGCCATTCGATGGGCGGCATGGCGATCGAGAAAATCGCCGCCGTCGCGCCCGAACGCGTGCGCGCGCTGGTGCCGATCGCGCCCGTTCCGTGCGGCGGCCTGCCGTTCGACGCCGAGCGACGTGCGCTATTCGAGCGCGCCGCCGGCCACCTCGCCGATCGCAGGACCATCATCGATCGCAGCACCGGCGGCCGGCTGCCCGCCGCCTGGGTCGAGTGGAAAGCCGCGTATTCGGCAGCCTGTTCGTCGGCGCATGCATTCGGCGCGTACTTCCGCGCGTGGGCCGATACGGATTTCAGCGACGAGATCGCGGGCGTGCATCCGGTGAACGTGCTGATCGGCGAGCACGACCCGGCGTTCGACGCGGCGCTGATGGCGCGCACCTACCTGCGGCGCTACCCGTGCGCCACCGTCGACGTGCTGCGCAATGCGGGCCACTATCCGATGAACGAGACGCCGCTCGCGTTGGTCGCGGCGATGGAAGCGTTCCTGCTCGCCGCGACAGACCACCCCGTCGTCAGCGACTGACCCGCCGCACGCAAGCGGCCTCGTTGCGGCGCGCATCACCGCAGCATGAACGACATCGCCGACAGGCTGTTCAGCGTACGCACCACATGCTCGACCGACGGCCCGTCGAAGCGCAGCGTCACCGCATCGACGCGCTCGAGCGTCGGCAGCACGCAGAACAGGTCGGCCAGCGCGGCCGTCTGCACGCGCAGCGTGCAAGCGGCCGGCGCGGGCCGATGGGCGCCCGCGCGCAAGCCTGCCGACAGCGCCTGCGCGACCGTTTCGCGTGCGGCGGTCGCGATTCGCGTACACGAGGCAGCGGGCGTAAGCGTGTCGCCGCTCGATGCGCCGCCGGCCGTCTTGACCGTCACGAAACGCGCATCCGGAAACAGCGGCTGCGTTTCCTCGGCGAACACGTCGTCGCCGGATGCCAGTGCGACGTGCGCGCCATATTCGCGCGCCAGCGCGCCGTACAGCCCGGCTTCGCCGAGCTCGACGCCGTTCAGCCATACCTGCGTAAACGCGAAGCTGTTGATCGTGTGCGCGAGCACGCCGCGCGTCTGCGATTTCGCGTGATAGCCGATCATGAACACGAGGTCGGGCTGCTGTTCGAGGCCCGCCATCATGCCGAGCGTGCGCGGCTTGCCGAGCACGACGCGCGCGCGTGCATCGAGCCCGTCCGGCAGCAGGTTGCGAAAGCCGCCATGCGAATCGTTGATCCAGATGGCCTGCGCGCCGCCCGCGAACGCGCCTTCGATCGCCGCGTTCGCCTCGGCGGTCATCCAGCGGCGCGCGCGCTCGTATTCCGGATTGCCGGCGCGCGTCTGCTCGGTGGCAAACACGCCGGCGACGCCCTCGATGTCGGTCGAGATCAGGATCTTCATGACTGGGTAGAACGTCCTTCGTTGCTTTCGTTGAACAACCGGTCGAGGTCGGGCACCGCGTCGCGCAGCGACTGCCGCACGTGGCCGTCGCGCCCGGCGACCGTCACGGCCTGCAGCAATGCATCGACGATCGCGTGCTCGACGCTTTCGGCCGCGGCCATGAACAGCGGGTCGAGCGCCGCATCGGCCACGAGGGCCGGCAGCGTGATGGTCGACGTATCGTGCGCGATCGTGTACGCGGTCGAGAATGCGAGCGCGATGTCGCCGCTGCCGTGCCCGTAGACGGAGCCCGTGCGGGCCAGCCCCGCGCCCGCGCGACGCGCGAGCCGCGACAGTTGCCGCGCATCGAGCGGCGCATCGGTGGCGAGCAACACGATGATCGAGCCCTGCTCGGGCGGCGCCGCGCGCGCGGCCCCGGCCGCACGCCGTTGCGCGACGATGCGCCCGAGCGGCACGCTGCCGAGCGTCAGCATCGGCAGCCGGCCGAAATTCGCGAGCACGAGCGCGCCGACCGTATAGGGCCGGCCGGCCGCGACGGCAACGCGCGACGCCGAACCGATCCCGCCCTTCAGGTCGAAACACGACATCCCGCGCCCGGCACCCACCGCGCCGCGTGCGACGACGCGCGACGTCGCGCGGCACGCGTCGTCGTAATGCGCGGCCGTCACCGCGAACGCCTGGATGTCGTTCAGGTAACCGTCGTTGCACTCGAACACGAGCGGGTTGACGGTCGGCCAGTCGCGGCCGGTCTGCGGATTCGCCGCGATCGCCGCGCGGATCTGCGCCTGTGCGACCGCGCCGACGCCGAACGTATTGGTCAGTGCGATCGGCGTATCGAGCGTGCCGAGTTCGTCGACCTGCACGAGCCCGACGCTCTTGCCGAAGCCGTTGATCACGGCCGCGCCGGCCGGCACCTTGCTGCGGTACACATCGCCCGGATGCGGTCTCACGACGGTCACGCCGGTCTGCACGTTGCCGTCGGCGAGCGTGCAATGGCCGACCGTCACGCCCGGCACGTCGGCGATCGTGCCGCGCGGCCCGGCCGGCAGCATCGCCGTCCACATCGGTGCAGCGCGCATCAGCGGCGCTCCAGCTTCGGGTCGAGCGCGTCGCGCAGCCCGTCGCCGAGCAGGTTGAACGCGAGCACGGTCAGGAAGATCGCGAGGCTAGGGAAGACCGCGATGTGCGGCGCCGTCACCATGTCCGCGCGCGCCTCGTTGAGCATCGCGCCCCACTCCGGCGTCGGCGGCTGCGCGCCGAGCCCGAGGAACGACAGGCTCGCGGCCGTGATGATCGACGTGCCGATCCGCATCGTGAAGTAGACGACGACCGACGACACGGTGCCCGGCAGGATGTGCCGCATGATGATCGTCCAGTCCGACGCGCCGATGCTGCGCGCGGCCTCGACGTAGGTCATGTGCTTGAGCATCAGCGTGTTGCCGCGCACGAGCCGCGCGAATGCCGGGATGCTGAAGATCGCGACCGCGCAGATCACGTTGACCATCCCGTTGCCGAGGATCGCGACCACGCCGATCGCGAGCAGGATGCCCGGGAACGCGAACAGCACGTCGGCGATGCGCATCGTGATGCGATCCCACCAGCCTTCGTAGTAGCCGGCGAGCAGCCCGAAGAACGTGCCGATCAGCGCGCCGAGCGCGACCGAGAAGAAGCCGGCCGCGAGCGAGATGCGCGTGCCTGCGACGATCCGGCTGAAGATGTCGCGGCCGAGCGAATCGACGCCGAACCAGTGCACGGCCGATGGCCCCGCATTCAGCGCGTCGTAGTCGAAATAGTTCTCCGGATCGAACGGCACGATGTGCGGGCCGACGAATGCCAGCACCACAAGCGCCAGCACGAAGCCGCCCGCGGCGAGCGCGACGGTCTGCTTGCGGAACTTGCGCCAGAATTCGCGCCACGGCGTGCGGATCGCGCTCGATGCGGCGGGCGCCGCGGTCTGGACAGTCGCGTTCATGCGCGCCTCACTTGAACCGGATGGTCGGGTTGATGACCGCGTACAGCACGTCGACGGTCAGGTTGATCAGGATGAATTCGAGCGAGAACAGCAGCACGATCGCCTGGATCACCGGGTAGTCGCGCATCGTCACCGCGTCGACGAGCAGGCGCCCGAGCCCCGGCCAGTTGAACACGGCCTCGACGACGATCGAGCCGCCGAGCAGGAAGCCGAACTGCAGCCCCATCATCGTGACGACCGGGATCATCGCGTTGCGCAGGCAGTGCTTGAGCACGACCATCGGCTCGTGCACGCCCTTCGCGCGCGCGGTGCGCACGAAATCCTCGTTCAGCACCTCGACGAACGACGCGCGCGTGAAGCGCGCCATCACGGCCGCGACCGCGGCGCCGAGCGTCAGCGACGGCAGCACATAGCTCTTCCACGTGCCGTCAGGCACGACCGGCAGCCAGCCGAGCTTCACCGAGAAGATCTCCATCAACAACATGCCGAGCGCGAATGCGGGAAACGAGATGCCCGACACCGCGATCGTCATGCCGATGCGGTCGGGCCAGCGATTGCGCCACACCGCCGACGCGATCCCGATCGCCATCCCGAACAGCGTCGCCCACACCATGCTGACGAGCGTCAGCAGCAGCGTCGGCATGAAGCGCTCGCCGATCTCGGTCGATACCGGCCGCTTGCTGCGCGTCGACATGCCGAAATCGCCGTGCGCGATCTTCACGAAGAAGTTCGCGAACTGGGTCGGCATCGGCTTGTCGAGGCCGAGGTCGGCGCGCACGAGCGCGACCGTCGCGTCGTCGGCTTCCGGCCCGGCCGCGAGCCGCGCCGGGTCGCCCGGCAGCAGGTGCACGAACAGGAACACGAGCACCGCGACGATCGCGAGCGTGGGCAGCAGGCCGAACAGGCGTTTGACGAGAAAATTCAGCATGGGGCACCGATCGGGTCAACGCGCCAGCGGATTGCGCCGCCGGCACCGCGTGGCGGGTGAACCGCCGTCATCTCAGCGAGATTTCGTCGAAGTTGAACGAGCCGTCCGGCATCACGTACATGCCCTGCAGGCGCTTGCTGCGTGCGTAGACGATCTTCTCCTGCACGAGGAAGATCCACGGCGCGTCGGCCCAGATCTGCTTCTGTGCATCCGCGTAGAGGGTGGCCTTCTTCGTGCGATCGGTCGTGGAGAGCGCCTGCGCGAGGTCGTCGTCGACCAGACCGTTCTTGTAGTACGCCGTGTTGTACAGCTTCGGCGGCGCCGATTCCGAAGCAAGCAGCGGCGACAGCGCCCAGTTCGCCTCGCCGGTCGACGCCGACCAGCCGCTGTAGTACATCCGCACCGGCGCCTTCGCCGGATCCTGGGCACTCTCCACCCGGGCGACCCGCTCGCCGGCCTCGAGCGCCTGCACCTGCACCTTCACGCCGACCTGCGCGAGCTGCTGCTGGACGAACTGGATCAGCTTCTGCGCCGTCGTGTGATTGTAGGCGGACCATAGCGTCGATTCGAAGCCGTTCGGATAACCGGCTTCCTTCAGCAACGCGCGCGCCTTCGCCGGGTCATACGGCCAGGGCCCGAGTTTCGTCGCGTATTCGACGCCCATCGGCGCAACCCCTGTCTGCGGAGTCGCGTAACCGGCGAACACGACCTTCGCGAGCGCATCCTTGTTGACCGCGTAGTTCAGCGCTTCGCGCACCTTCGGGTTATCGAACGGCTTTTGCCGCGTGTTCAGCGAAATGTAGCGCTGGATGATCGACGGCGCCTCGATCAGGTCCACCTTCGGATTGCTTTTCAGTTCGTTCGCCTGCTCGAACGGAATCGTGAAGGCGAAATCGGCTTCGCCGGTCTTGATCAGCGCGGCGCGCGTGTTGTTGTCGACCACCGGCTTCCAGTCGATCGCGTCGATCTTCGGATAGCCCTTCTTCCAGTAACCGGCGAATTTCTTCACCTTCATGTCGTCGGTCTGCTTCCATTCGACGAACTCGAACGGCCCGGTGCCGACCGGATGCAGCGACACGTCGCGCCCCCACTTCTTCAGCGCGGCCGGCGAAATCATCACCGCGGACGGATGCGCGAGCGTGTTGATGAACGCCGAGAACGGCTCGCGCAACGTGAACCGCACGGTGGTCGGATCGACCACTTCGGTCTTCTCGATCACCCGGAACAGGCCGTACCGCTTCAGCTTGTTCGCCGGATCGGTCACGCGGTCGAAATTCGCCTTCACCGCGGCGGCATTGAAATCGGTGCCGTCGTGGAATTTCACGCCCTGGCGCAGTTTGACCGTGTACACCTTCGCGTCCGGCGACGCCGTATAGCTGGTCGCGAGCACGTTGACGAGCTTCATGTTCCGGTCGAAACCGAACAGGCCCTCGTAGAACGACTTGACGACAGCCTGCGACACCGTATCGTTCGCGTCGTACGGGTCCATCGTCGTAAACGTCGAGTACACGGCGACCACGACGTTCTGCTGCGCGAACGCGGGCACCGCGGCCGACAACGCGAGCGCGCCGGCACTCGCAGCGAGCAGCGCGCGCGGACGGAACATCGGGAACGAATACGGCTTGTTCATCTTGTTGGGCTCCTGTGGATGATTCGGTAACGCGTGGTGGAAATCGCGGCGTGACTGCACCCTTTCGGGAAAAAGACGCCGTTGCCTCGCTCGTGCGCAGCTTCGGTCCATATGCAACCTCCCGCGCGTTCAGTACGCGCCGCCGACGCGATGCGTCGCGACGTAGTGATCGGGGCCGACCGCGACGAGCGGCGCAACCGCCGGCTCGTCGCCGGCCGCGCGGATCGGGCTCGGGATCTCGTCCGCCGCGAGCTGGCGCGGCGCATGCCGGCGCGCGGGGTCGGCCACCGGCACCGCGCTCATCAGCTTCTTCGTGTACGGATGCTGCGGCGCTTCGAACACCGCGCGGCGCGGGCCGATCTCGACGATCTGGCCGAGATACATCACCGCGACGCGATGGCTGATGCGCTCGACGACGGCCATGTCGTGCGAGATGAACAGGTACGCGACGCCGAGCTCGCGCTGCAGGTCGAGCATCAGGTTGACGATCTGCGCCTGCACCGACACGTCGAGCGCCGACACCGATTCGTCGGCGATCACGACTTTCGGGTTCAGCGCGAGCGCACGCGCGATCGCGATCCGCTGGCGCTGGCCGCCCGAGAATTCGTGCGGATAGCGGCGCGCAGCCTCGGGCGGCAGGCCGACCTTGTCGAGCAGCCAGTCGACGCGCGCCTGCGCTTCTCGGCCGCTCGCGACGCCGTGCACGAGCAGCGGCTCCATGATCGAGAAACCGACCGTGAGACGCGGGTTCAGCGACGCGAACGGATCCTGGAAGATGAACTGGATGTTCCGGCGCAGCGCCTGCAGGTCAGGGCCCTTCAGCGCGCTGATGTCGCGGCCGTCGAATTCGATCGAGCCGCTCTGCGATTCGACGAGGCGCAGCAGCGAGCGGCCGGTGGTCGACTTGCCGCAACCCGACTCGCCGACGAGTGCGAGCGTCTCGCCCGCGCGCAACTCGAAGCTCACGCGCTCGACCGCATGCACGTACTGCGACACGCGGCCGAACACGCCGCTCTTCACCGGAAAGCGCGTGACGAGATCGCGCACGCGCAGGATCGGCGGCGCAGCCTGATCGACGGGCGGCTGCACATCGTCGCTTGCCGCGGCCGCAGCCGCCGGCGCCGCGGCGCTTGCGCCATCCACCTTCAGCAGCGGGAATTTCTCGGGTATGTCGGTGCCCTGCATCGAGCCGAGCCGCGGCACGGCCGCGAGCAGCGCACGCGTGTAGCGATGCGCGGGCGCCGCGAAGATGTGGTCCGACTCGCCCTCCTCGACCTTCTCGCCGCGATACATCACGAGCACGCGGTCGGCCACTTCGGCCACCACGCCCATGTCGTGCGTGATGAAGATCACGCCCATGTTCATCTCGTCCTGCAGCCCGCGAACCAGTTGCAAGATCTGCGCCTGGATCGTCACGTCGAGCGCGGTCGTCGGCTCGTCGGCGATCAGCAGCGCGGGCCGGCACGACAGCGCCATCGCGATCATCACGCGCTGCCGCATCCCGCCCGACAACTGGTGCGGATAGCGCGCGAACACGCGGCGCGCTTCCGGGATGCGCACGAGATCGAGCAGCCGCAGCGCTTCCGCACGCGCTTCCGACGCGCTCTTCGACTGGTGCAGCGCGATCGCCTCGCTGATCTGGTCGCCGACCGTGAACACCGGGTTCAGCGAAGTCATCGGCTCCTGGAAGATCATCGCGATGTCCGAGCCGCGGATGCCGCGCATCGTCGCGGCGCTCGCCTGCGCCAGATCGACGAGCGCACCGCCGCGGCGCCGGAACGCGATCCGGCCGCCCGTGATCGCGCCGCCGCCATGCTCGACGAGCCGCATCAGCGCGAGCGACGTGACCGACTTGCCGGAGCCCGATTCGCCGACGATCGCGAGCGTCTCGCCGCGATCGACGTGAAACGACACGTTGCGCACCGCGTCGAACGTCTCGCCTTCGCGGCGGAACGTGACCGACAGGTCGTCGACGGCGACGACACGCTGCTCGGGCAGCGCCAGATCGGACGGGTTACGGCTCGAAGTCATGCGGGTCTCCTCGTGCGATCCGGAATCAGGCTGCGTCGTCGCGATAGATGCCGACGACAGGCGCTTCGCCGACACGCGCGTAGCCGCGGTACATCCCTTCGGTGTTGAACGGCATCGCGACGTTGCCATGCGCGTCGACCGCGACGATCCCGCCGCGGCCCGCCAGGCGCGACAGCTTGTTCATCACGACATCGTGCGCGGCATCGGCCAGCGACGCACCGCGATACGCGATCTGCGCGGCGACGTCATGCGCGGTCGCGAGCCGGATGAACATCTCGCCGGTGCCCGTCGACGATACCGCGCAGGTCGCGTCGTCCGCGTAACAGCCGGCGCCGATGATCGGCGAATCACCGACCCGCCCCGGCTGCTTGTTCGTGATGCCGCCCGTCGACGTCGCCGCCGCGATGTGGCCGTGCAGGTCGCACGCGACCGCGCCGACCGTGCCGTGCTTGCGGTCCGGATCGAGCGGTTCGGCCGGCTGCGGCTGCGGCTGCGGCTGCGATGTGCCGAACGCGAACGTCGCCGCATCGTGGTCGAGCATCGCGCCGGCCGCCGTGCGCGCCTTGAGCCACTGCGCATGACGCGCTTCGGTGGCGAAGTAGCCGGGTTCCGCGAGTTCGAGCCCCTGCGCGGCCGCGAACGCATCGGCGCCTGCACCGGCGAACAGCACGTGTTCGCTCGACTCCATCACGCGCCGCGCGGCAAGAACCGGATTGCGCACACGCGTCGCGCAGCAGATCGCGCCGGCGTCGAGCGTCGCGCCATCCATGATCGCCGCGTCGAGTTCGTGCTTGCCTTCGGCCGTGTACACGGCGCCGCGTCCGGCGTTGAACAGCGGACAGTCCTCGAGCATCCGCACCGCGACGGTGACGGCGTCGAGCGCGCTGCCGCCGTCGGCCAGCACCTGCTGCGCGGCCTGCAGGATCGCGGTCAGTTCGGCACGGTACCGACGTTCGGTGTCGGTATCCATCGCATCGCGCAGGATCGTGCCTGCGCCGCCGTGAATCGCGACGATCGCGGGAGAAGTCATGATTTTTTCGGACGGGTGGAAGAAGGGTTGGCGGCCGACAGCGCCGCTTGCGGCTGCACGAGCCACGGCAGCAGGAATTCGGTCATCTCGGCGGCAGATTTCGCGGACCGGTGCGTGCGCAGCGCAACCGCATCGATCAGCGCCTCGATCATCGTGAGCACGGCCGCTTCCGACGTGGCCGCGAAGCGCCGTTCGGCCTTGACGTACAGGTTCAGCGACGCGATCGGCGCAAGCGGCGATTCCGGGCCGTCGGAGATGCCGAGCACGCGCGCGCCGCGCGCCGCCGCGCGGCGGGCCAGCTCGATCGTGTCCTTCACGTAGCGCGGAAACGCGAGCGCGATCACGAGATCGCGCGAGTCGGCCGTATACAGGCGCCGCGCCGCGTGCGACGGGCCGCCGAGCAGCGCGAGCGACTGCACGCTGTCGTGACACACCGACAGCCCGTGCTCCATCAGCCCGGCGAGAAACGCGCTCGACCCCGCACCGAGGATCAGCACGCGTCGCGCGCCGACGATCGCCTCGACCGCAGCCTCGACATCGGCCGCGTCCAGTTGCGCGCGCGTGTTCTCGATGTTTGCGGCGGCCTGATCGAACACCGCGTCGATCCATGCGGCACCGCGTACGCCGGGCTCCTGCTCCTGCGCCGAGCGCAGCCGTTCGACCGGCCCGAGCGTCGCCTCGAAGCCGCGCACGAGCGCCGCGCGCATCGCCGGATAGCCGTCGAAGCCGAGCGCCTTCGCGAAGCGGTTCGCGGTCGCGATCGACGCATTCACGGCCTGCGCGAGCTCGTCGATCCGCATCGTCGCTGCGCGAAACGGATTCGCGAGCACGAATTCGCCCATGCGCCGGTGGATCGGCGTCATCAACGGCATCGCCGACGCGATCCGCTCGGCGATCGCGGCTTCGTCGTGACTGGCGTTGTGCGGAACGAGAGGCGTCATGCGAATGGTTGTTGCAAGGTAGATGAAAATCAATTTACACAATCCGCAGCCGAGAAAAAAATAAATTTTCACCGGGGTTGTCACGGCTCATCCGTCGCCCGCCGATCGCCCGGCCATCGCACAGCCCCGCCGCGCGGGCATCCGGCACGCGACCGCCGTGCGTCTCCGCGCGCGCCGCTTCCCCCGTCCTCGGGAAAACCCCGATCACGTTCGTTCGAATGCAAATTCCCGTTGACCGGATTCGTATTCGAACATAGGATGTTCGAAAATGATCAGTCGTCAGATAACATCCGCATCTAATGACGAAGAAATGTTCGCTCGAACAGCGGAATTTCGATATAAACCGGGAAAATCGGCTCCCATCAAGATCAGACATCGTATGAATAAGACGAAAAAGCCTTCCTGACCGGACGGCTTGCATGGATCAGGCAGGTGCCGCATGCCCGCCCTGCCCAACAGGAGACAGCAGTGAAAACAGTCAAGGCGTTGCGCTGGTGGATCATCGTGCTCGTATGTCTCGGCACGATCCTCAACTACCTCGCACGGAACTCCCTCGCGGTGCTCGCCCCCGAGCTGAAGCAGGTATTCGCGATCTCGACGCAGCAGTATTCGTACATCGTCGGCGCGTTCCAGATCGGCTACACGATCATGCAGCCCGTGTGCGGCTTCATCGTCGACCTGATCGGGCTGCGGCTCGGGTTCGCGCTGTTCGCGATGCTGTGGTCGGTGGTCGGCGTCGCGCACGGCTTCGCGTCGGGCTGGCTGTCGCTCGGCATCCTGCGCGGCTTTCTCGGGCTGTTCGAGGCCGCCGCGATTCCGTCGGGGATGAAGGCCGTCGCCGAATGGTTTCCCGATCGCGAGAAATCCGTCGCGGTCGGCTACTTCAACGCGGGCACGTCGCTCGGCGCCGCAATTGCGCCGCCGCTCGTCGTGTTCATCTCGATGCGGTTCGGCTGGCAGTCGGCGTTCATGGTCACCGGCGCGCTCGGCTTCGTGTGGGCCGCGCTGTGGTACACGCAATACCGGTCGCCGGCCGATCATCCGCGCATCACGCCGCAGGAGCGTGCGCTGATCCGCGACGGCCAGGCCACGATGCCGCCCGTATCGAAGCGCCGCATCCGCGACGTCGTCACCGCGCGGCGCTTCTGGGCCATCGCGCTACCGCGCTTCTTCGCCGAACCCGCGTGGCAGACCTTCAGCTTCTGGATTCCGCTGTACCTCGCGACCGAGCGCCACATGCCGCTCGCGCAGATCGCGATCTTCGCGTGGATGCCGTTTCTCGCGGCCGACGCCGGCGGCATCGCGGGCGGCTATCTGTCGCCGTATCTCGCCAACCGCTTCAAACTGCCGCTCGTGTGGTCGCGCGTCGCCGGCGTCGCGCTCGGCGCGGTGCTGATGCTCGGGCCCGCGATGATCGGCCTCGTGTCGTCGCCGTACACGGCCATCGCGCTGTTCTGCGTCGGCGGCTTCGCGCACCAGATGATCTCCGCGCTCGTCAACACGCTGTCGGCCGACGTGTTCGATTCCGAGGAAGTCGGCACCGCGAGCGGCTTCGCCGGGATGGCCGCGTGGATCGGCGGGCTCGGTTTCTCGCTGCTGGTCGGCGCGCTCGCCGACAAGATCGGCTATGCGCCGCTGTTCGCGTGCCTCGGCCTGTTCGACATCATCGGCGTCACGCTGCTCGCGGTGCTGATCCGCGGGCAGTCGAAGCAGGAACGCCTGCTCGCACGACACGCCTGACATTCGCTTTCACCAGGAATCGCATTCATGACCTCGCTTCTTCATCCGCCCGTGTTCCGCGTCGCCGGCCGGCACGCGAACCGCCTGCTGCTCGCGTCCGACTCGGGCGCGACGCTCGAGATCTTCGTGCTCGAGGACGACATCGTGCGTGTGCGCGTGCTGCCCGATGCGACGGCACGCAACCCGCGCACGTGGTCGATCGCGCCGGGCCTCGACGACGTGCCGCTCGACGGGCGCGACCGCCTCGACCTGGACGGTTTCGCACTGCCTTCCTATGGCGTCGTCGAAGACGACGACGGCCTGTGCATCGAAACCGCGCAGATCCGGCTCGCGGTGCGCTGGCAAGGCGGCCATTGCACATGGTCGATGCGCGGCGCGGACGGCGCATGGCGCGTCGCACTCGCCGACCGCGCGACGCAGGCGTACAACTTCGGCTGGTGGGACGATCGCGCGTATCACTACGTCGCCCGCGAGCGCGGCGACAAGGTGTTCGGCCTCGGCGAACGCGCGGGCGACCTCGACCGCACGGGCGCGCGCTTCGAGATGCGCAACATCGACGCGATGGGCTACAGCGCGAAGCACACCGACCCGCTCTACAAGCACATCCCGTTCTACATCACGTGGTCGCCCGCTGCGTGCCAGGGATTCGGCCTCTTCTACGACACGCTGTCGGATTGCTCGTTCGACATGGGCCGCGAGCTCGACAACTATCACGGCCCGTACCGCTATTTCGTCGCCGAGCACGGCGATCTCGACTATTACTTCATCGCATCGCCCGATACGCCGCTCGCGGCCGCGCGGCGCTTTACGTGGCTCACCGGGCGCCCCGCGCGCACGCCGAAATGGGGCCTCGGTTATTCGGGCTCGACGATGAGCTACACCGATGCGCCGGACGCGCAGCAGCAGATGAACCAGTTCGTCGAGCAGTGCGACACGCATGACATCCTGTGCGATTCGTTCCACCTGTCGTCGGGCTATACGTCGATCGGCGCGAAGCGCTACGTATTCAACTGGAACCGCGACAAGTTTCCCGACGCGAAGGGTTTCGTGAAGCACTACCGCGACCACGGCATCCGCCTGTGCGCGAACATCAAGCCGTGCCTGCTGCGCGACCATCCCGCATTCGACGAGGCCGCCAAACGCGGGCTGCTGATCCGCTCGGCGTCCGGCGAGCCCGCGTGGGTGCAGTTCTGGGACGAGGTCGGCGCGTATCTCGACTTCACGCAGCCCGACGCATACCGCTGGTGGCGCGAGCAGGTCACGTCGGCGCTGCTCGAATACGGGATCGAATCGACCTGGAACGACAACAACGAATACGAGATCTGGTCGCCCGACGCGATCGCGCACGGGTTCGGCCAGCCGTTCCCCGCGCACGAGGCGAAGGTGCTGCAGACGATGCTGATGATGCGTGCATCGCGCGACGCTCAGCGCGCGCATGCACCGGCGCAACGGCCGTTCCTGGTGTCGCGCTCCGGCGGCGCCGGCATGCAGCGCTACGTGCAGACCTGGTCCGGCGACAACACCACGTCGTGGGAAACGCTGCGCTACAACCTCAAGATGGGCCTCGGGCTCGCGCTGTCGGGCGTGTCGAACATCGGTCACGACATCGGCGGCTTCTCCGGGCCCGCGCCGTCGCCCGAACTCCTGCTGCGCTGGGTGCAGTTCGGCATCTTCATGCCGCGCTTCAGCATCCATTCGTGGAACGACGACGGCACCGTCAACGAACCGTGGATGTATCCGGAGATCGCCGCGCAGGTCGCGTCGCTGATCAAGCAGCGCTACCGGCTGCTGCCTTACCTCTATCACCTGCTGTGGCTGTCGACGACACGCTACGAGCCCGTGCTGCGGCCGACCTTCGCCGATTTCCCCGGCGACGCGCGCTGCTACGACGAGTGCGACGACATGATGCTCGGCGACGCGCTGCTGGTCGCGCCGGTCGTCGATCCCGGCCGCACGGAGCGCACGGTCTACCTGCCGTCGGGCGCGCGCTGGATGTGCTGCGCGAGCGCGCGGTCGTTCGACGGCGGCGCGAGCGTGACGCTGCCCGCGCCGCTCGACACGCCGGTGATGCTGCTGCGCGAAGGCCGCGCGCTGCCGCTGAACGTCGCGGCACAGCATTTCGGCGCGCGCGCCGACGCGCGCGGATTCCTGGTCGCGCCGCGTATCGAGGACGGCGTCGCGTACGGCGAATGCATCGAGGACGACGGCGAGACGGAAGCGTGGCGCGACGGCGAATACGGACTGTGGCGGATCGAGACCGGCCGCGAGGCGTCGGGCGTGCTCGGCGTGTCGGTCCGCTGGGACGGTCGACCGGCCCGACCGGCCGACCGCGTCGAGATCCTGCTGCCCGCATCGCTGCAAGGCCCGCTCGCCGTCCGCGGCGCGCGGGTCGAGCAGGACGCGCAGGACGGTGCATGGCGTCGCATCGTCGTCGCGTTCGATAGCTAACGGCGCACGCCGCACCGATCAGGCGGGCCGTTCGCGCGGCCCGCCGCCCGCCACAGAGGAGGTCTCCGAACCTCCCGCCCCCTTTTGAAGAGACATGGAGATCGACAATGAAAGCACCCGTCAACCGTTATGTAATCCTGATTTTATCGGCCGCGTCGCTCGGCGCGACCGCCGCCCACGCGCAGAGCAGCGTGACGCTGTACGGCGTCGTCGACGATTCGCTTGCCTACGTGAACAACCAGCAGGGCCGCTCGAACATCTACATGCGCGACGGCAACCTGTATGCGTCGAAGTTCGGGCTGCGCGGCGACGAGGATCTCGGCGGCGGCACGCACGCGATCTTCGACCTGCAGTCCGGCTTCAACCTGAACAACGGCGCGCAGGCCGCCGCCGGCACGATCTTCAATCGTCAGGCATTCGTCGGCCTGCGCAACGATCGCTACGGCACGCTGACGGCCGGCCGCCAGTACACGCCCTACTTCCTGCTCGTCGGCCCGTATGCGTCGAGCAGCTGGCTGACCGGCGCGACGGGCGCGCATCCGGGCGACATCGACGGCCTCGACACGACGATCCGCGTGAACAACTCGGTCACCTATACGTCGCCGACCTTCGCCGGGCTGACCGCAAGTGCGATGTACGCATTCGGCGGCATTGCCGGCGCGACCGGCAAGGGCAACACGTTCAGCGCGGCGCTGCGCTACGCGAACGGGCCGATCGGGATCGCGGCCGGCTACCTGCGCATCAACAGCTCGGGCTCGTCCGCGGGTTTCCTGAACCCGGGCACCGCGTCGTCGGGCAGCTTCGCGGTGTCCGTGCTGAACCAGGGTTACCTGACCGCGAAGGCCGTCGAACACGTCGCGGCGGCCGGCAACTACACGCTCGGCAACCTGACGATGGGCGTCAACTATTCGAACGTGAAGTACCTGCCCGGCAACGGTTCCGCATTCACCGACACGGCCGTGTTCAACACCTACGGCGCGCTCGCCGCATACCGCTTCACGCCGGCGTTCTCGGTGGCCGGCGCCCTCGCGTACACGCTCGCGTCGAAGGCGAACGGCGTCGCGAGCGCGGCCCGCTACCAGCAGTATTCGCTGAAGGAGTCGTACAGCCTGTCGAAGCGCACGACGCTCTATGCGCTGCAGGCGTATACGCATTCGAGCGGGCAGACGCTCGGCGCGCAAGGCGCCGGCCATATCATCGACGCGGCACCGATCGTCGGCGATTCGCAGCAGCTCACGCCGTCGACGACGCACGGCCAGTTCGTCGGCATGGCCGGGATCGCCGTCACGTTCTGAACCCGCGCGGCAGCGTCTTCAGCGCGCTGTCCGCGCCCCGGACGATGCGCATTGCGCGTGCGCCGTCCGGGCGCCCGAGGCCCGGCGTCCACCGGGCTTTTCGCATCCCTTCCACACGCCGCGCCAACCGCGCGGGTTTTCTCGATCTCCCCGATACCTTACAATTCGTCAGGTTTAGCTCTTCTGCATGCCCCTTCTTGCAGTCCTGACACCGCGGTACACTCGACGCACGCCGTATCAGGGTCCGACGCGCCACGTGCGCGCCGGGCGGCGTCGCGCCTCGTTGCGCCCACAACTGGATGCCCGTCATGCCAGATTCCCGTCCCTCGCCCCGCACGACATTCAAGCCGCAGGTCGTCCTGCCCGCGCTCGCGGTGATCGGCGCGCTGCTCGCCGTGTGCGCGCTAGTCCCGAGCGAAGCCGGCGCGCTGTTCTCCGCCGGCCAGCAATGGGTCATCGCGCGCTTCGACTGGTTCTACGTGCTGGCCGTCACCGGCTTCCTCGTGTTTCTCGTGCTGATCGCCGCCAGCGACTTCGGCAACATCCGCCTCGGCCCCGACGACGCCGAACCCGAATTCAGCTTCGTATCGTGGACGGCGATGCTGTTCGCGGCCGGCATGGGCATCGGGCTCATGTACTTCGGCGTCGGCGAGCCGATGCAGCACTTCCTGAAACCGCCGACCGTCGACCCCGGCACGCCCGCCGCCGCGCGCGAGGCGATGCTGATGACCTTCTTCCACTGGGGCTTCCATGCGTGGGCGATCTACGGGCTGATGGGGCTCGTGCTCGCGTACTTCGGCTTTCGCTACAACCTGCCGCTGACGTTGCGCTCGGGGCTGTATCCGGTGCTGCGCGAGCGCATCAACGGCTGGATCGGCCACACGGTCGACGCGTTCGCGCTGGTCGGCACCGTCGCCGGCATCGCGACGACGCTCGGCTACGGGGTGATGCAGATCAGCGCGGGCCTGCATACGGTCGCCGGCTGGGACACGGGCAGCAATGCGTTTCGCATCGGGCTCGTCGCGCTCGTCGTGATCCTCGCAGGGCTGTCGGCCGCAAGCGGCCTCGACAAGGGCGTGCGGCGGCTGTCCGAGCTGAACCTGCTGCTCGCGTTCCTGCTGCTCGCGTTCGTGGCCGTCGCAGGCCCGACCGCCTTCCTGCTGCGCGCGCTCGGCGACAACATCGGCCAGTACCTGTCGAGTCTCGTCGACCTGTCGTTCCGCACGTACGCGTACGCGTCTCCGCGCGAGGAAGGCTGGTTCGGCGGCTGGACGATCCTCTACTGGGCGTGGTGGATATCGTGGTCGCCGTTCGTCGGCATGTTCATTGCGCGCATCTCGCGCGGCCGCACGATCCGCCAGTTCGTGATCGGCGTGCTGCTCGTGCCGACCGCGTTCAACCTCGTGTGGATGACCGTGTTCGGCAACAGCGCGATCTGGCTCGACACGCACGGCGCGGCCGGCGCGCTCGCGCAGACGGCCACCAACGTCGACGCGTTGCTGTTCCGCTTCTTCGATTTCCTGCCGCTGCCGCACCTGCTGTCGATCGTCGCGATCGTGCTGATCGCGGTGTTCTTCGTCACGTCCGCCGATTCGGGCGCGTTCGTGATCGACCAGATCGCAACGCGCGGCAACGCGCACTCGCCCGTCTGGCAACGGCTGTTCTGGGCCGCGCTGCTCGGCGTGACGGCCGCGGTGCTGCTGGTCGCCGGCGGGCTCGGCGCGCTGCAGGCGATGACGCTGATCGCCGCGTTGCCGGTCGCCATCATCATGCTCGCGCTCTGCTACGGGCTGTGGCGCGGGCTCGCGGCCGACCGCGCGCACTATTCGCAGGACGTCGCGCCCGCGACGAGCTTCTGGACCGGCCAGCACTGGCGCCACCGCCTGACGCACATCCTGCGGCAGACGACCGAGGCCGAGGCGCGCCAGTTCGTCGCCGGGACGGTCGAGCCTGCGCTGCGCAAGGTCGCCGACGAATTGCGCGCGAGCGGCGTCGATGCGCATGTGCAGCGCGACAGCGACGACGCCGTGCGGCTCACCGTGCCGACCGCCGAGCATCGCGATTTCGTGTACGGCGTGCGCGTGACGGTGAAATCCGCGGCCGCGTTCCTGGTGCGCGAGGCGGCCGAGCCGGAAGCGGCGCGTACGCACTTGTACGGGATCGTCACGTTCTTCGAGGACGGGCGACTCGGGTACGACGTCGAATACCTGCGCGGCGACGAAGTGATCGCCGACGTGCTGCGGCAGTACGAACGCTATGTGTCGCTCGCGGCCGACAAGCGCACGCATCTGCTGAGCCGCGCGCCGGGGCATGCGACGGAGGCCGAATGAGCGCATACGCCGCAGCCTTTTCTGCGCCGCGCCGGTCCGGCACGTTCAACGGAGCCACACGATGAGCGGGCTTCTGCAAAGCCGCGCCGCCGACCTCGTCGCACTCGGCACGCTCGCCGTGCTCTATCTCGGCGGAGCCGGCATCGCGCTGTGGCGGATCCGGGCCGCGGCGCCGCGCGGCAAGCTCTACTGGATCGTCTGCATGGCGCTGCTGGCCGGCGGCGCCATCACGATGGGCGGCAACCTGTCACCCGCGCCGAACAGCGGTGAAATGCCGCCCGGTTTCGCGCTCGGCGTCGAGGCCGTCCTGCTCGGTCTCGCGCTGGTTGCCGGAGGTTGCGCGTGGCTGATGCTGCGCGCGCGGAAACGCTGACACGCGCACGTCACGTGGCCCGGTTTCGTCGTGCGCGAACAGCAATGCGCATGGCCAGCAGGCGGCCCTTTCTTGATCCGCTTTTATCGCAATGCGTTACGCGGAAGGCGCGCGCGCCGTCACGAGCCAGCATGCCGCGTCGAAGCGCACCTCCGCGCCGTGCACGTAACGCTCGAACGCGGCGCGCACCGTATCGACCACGCGCCGTCGCGTCGCGTCGTCCGTCTCCAGCAACGCGAGCCCGACCGGGCCCAGCCGCGCGATGTAGTCGTTCAGCGCGGGCTCGGGCAACGCGCACGCCATCTCGACCGGCTCGATCGCAATGTCGGCCCAGCCGCTGTCCGACAGCACCGACGCAATCCGCTGCCGGTCGCCGAACGCGAACTGCCCCGGCGCGCCGGGACGCCGCGCGGGCAGGTTCGGCAGCACCGGCGCGGCAGCCCGCTCGGCCGTCGTCATGAACGGGTTGTCGGCCGCACTGCGCCACGCGACGAACCGCATCCGCGCGTCCGGCCGCGCCGCGTGCCGCAGATTCGCGAAGGCCCGGACCGGATCGTCGAAGAACATCACGCCCATGCGCGACACGATCAGGTCGACGCTCGCGGGCTCGAATGCATGCGTCTGCACATCCGCTCGCACGAAGCGGGCATGAACACCGCTGCGTTCGGCGCGCGCCTGCGCGGCATCGATCATCCTGGCCGAAATATCGATGCCCGTGCATTGCGCATTCGCGCCGAGCCGCCGTGCGATCGCGAGCGTGACCGCGCCCGTGCCGCAGCCGACGTCGAGCACGCTGCGCGCGGACGACGCGGCCGCCGCATCGGCGAGCAGCGTCTCGAACGGCTCGAACATCCGGTCGATCAGCGCTTGCGCATCGACCCATGCACGCCCCGACGGGCCGTTCCACAGCGCGGATTGTTCGTCGTTGGGCCGGTTGGTTTCCATCGTCGATTCCCTTTCTGGTTCGTTGATCATGAAGCACACTGTGCTGCTTCAAGCCGGCTTGAGGTCAAGGTTCCGGCCGCGAAACCCGGCGCGTAGACGAGCACCCCGTCGCGCTCCGGCTTTTCATATTTCTTACATTCGCGCTGCGTATCGTTGACGACTTTCCTACGGTGCCTCCCATGCGACGACTCCTCCCGCGCGCACTGCTCGCGCGCTGCGCTCCCCTTGTTGCCCTCGCCGCACTGTCCGCGTGCTCGAATCACATCGATACGCCGGCCGATCCGGCCAGTGCGGCGATCAACGTGCAGTCCGCGTGGGTCGAGATCGGCGACGCGAACCAGGCAATCGCGCGCGTCATCACAAACTACACCCCAGCGTCGGCCAGCGATCCGCTGTGCCCGCAACTGACCGTCGACGGCAAGCTGTCGCGCATGACGCTGCGCGCCGGCGCCGCGACCCTGGCCCAGCGGCCGACCGCCAGCGATCCGGCCGATTCCAAGCCGTCGAGCTTCCCGGTCTCCGTCTGCGAAACGACGTTGCCGGCCGACGCACAGGCGGCGAGCGTCGCGGGCCGCACGCTGCCGCTGCCGAAAGCGCAGCCGCAGCGCATTGCGATCATCGCCGACACCGGCTGCCGGATGAAGAAGGCCGACAACGCATGGCAGGCGTGCAACGACGCGACGGTCTGGCCGTTCGACACGATCGCGGCCAGCGTCGCGAAGCTGTCGCCGGACCTGGTCATGCATGTGGGCGACTACCACTATCGCGAGAACGCCTGCCCGCCGGACATCGCCGGCTGCAAGGACAGCCCGTGGGGCTATGGCTGGGATACGTGGCAGGCCGACCTGTTCCGCCCCGCCGCGCCGTTGCTCGCGAAGGCGCCGTGGGTCGTCGTGCGCGGCAACCACGAGGAATGCGCGCGCGGGGGCCAGGGCTGGTTCCGCTTCCTCGATCCGCGCCCGTATTCGGCCGCGCGTTCGTGCGACGATCCGGCCAACGACAACAACGCGAACTATTCGGAACCCTATGCGGTGTCGCTCGGCGGCGGCTCGCAGGTGATCGTGTTCGACACCGCGAAGGTCGGCCGCACGCCGCTCAAGACGACCGACGCGCAATTCGGCATCTACCAGAAGCAGTTCCAGACGGTGGCCGTGCTCGCGTCGAAGGCCGGCATGACGACGACGATCTTCACGAACCATCATCCGATCCTCGCGTTCGCGCCGATCGCCGGCAGCACGCCCGCGCCGGGCAACCTCGCGCTGCAGTCAGTGATGTCGAGCCTCAACGCGCAGGCGTACTACCCGCCGGGCGTGCACGTCGCGCTGCACGGTCACGTGCACGATTTCCAGGCGATCAACTTCTCATCCGGGCACCCGGCGACGATCGTGTCGGGCAACGGCGGCGACAACCTCGACGTCGCACTGCCCGACCCATTCCCGGCCGGCCTGACGCCCGCACCGGGCGCCGTGATCGAGCGGCTGTCGCACAACAACAGCTTCGGCTTCCTGATCATGGAACGCCGCGCGGCGCCGGCGACGGGCTGGGTGTTCCATGCATATTCGGCGGCAGGCAAGCTGCTCGCGTCGTGCAACCAGTCGGGCACGACGCTCGCCTGCGACAAGACGGGGTTCATTGCGCCGTGAGCGAAGAGGTTCGATGTGACGGCCGCGTTGCGCGCGGCCGGCAAACGCGGCACACGCTTGCCGCGGCCGTGCTCGCCGGCCTGGCGCTGGTGGTGCACGCTGCGCACGCCGCGCCGTCCGAAACGGTCCTGCTCCCCGGCGCGCCGCCGTCTCGCGTCGTCGACACGATCGGCAACGGCACGCCGCAGGTGGCGGGCAAGATCGACGCGGCCACTGCGCGCTTCGCGCCCGACCCGACGCTCGTCGCCCTCGGCCGCCGGATCTTCTTCGACCCGCGGCTGTCCGAGCCGCGCGGCATGTCGTGCGCGGGCTGCCACGATCCGGGCCGTGCGTTCGCGCCGACGCTGTCGGCGGCTTCGCTCGCTGGGCCCGGCGTGCCGGAAGGCAGCCGGCCCGGGCGCTTCAGCCGGCGCAATGCGCCGTCGCTGCTCTATGTGCGCTATGTGCCGCGCCGCCACTTCTACCAGGACGACGATGCGCCCGCGCCGTCGCCGTTCGGCGGCCTGTTCAGCGATGGCCGAGCGGATACGCTCGCCGAGCAGATCCGCGGGCCGCTGTTCGATCCGAACGAGATGAACAACCGGTCGCCGGCCGCGCTGCTGCGCAAGGTCGATGCGACCGAACTCGCGCCGGATCTCGCCGCGCGTTTCGGTGCGCCGGTGCGACGCGATCCCGAACAACTCGTGCGCGCGCTGGGTTCGGCCGTCGAGGCCTATCTGCAGAGCGACGAGATGGCGCCGTTCACGTCGCGCTTCGACGCATTCCTGCGCACCCGCCAGCCGCTCGCGCCGGCCGAGATGCGCGGCCTCGCGCTGTTCCGGAATCCGGACAAGGGCAACTGCATGACGTGCCATACGCTGTCGGACACGTCGAGCCGCCCGGAGCGCTCGCTCTTCACCGATTTCGGCTATGACGCGATCGCCGTGCCGCGCAACCGCGCGCTGCCGGCGAACCGCGATCCGCGCCATTTCGACAACGGGCTGTGCGATACCGCGCGGCGGCTGCGCTGGCCCGAGCCGACGCAATGGTGCGGCTACCTGCGTACGCCGGGGCTGCGCAACGTCGCGGTCAAGCAGACGTTCATGCACAACGGCGTGTTCACGACGCTGCGCGACGCGGTCGCGTTCTACAACACGCGCTCGACCGACCCCCGCTTCTGGTATCACGGCGCCAGGACCTTCGACGACGTGCCGGCCGCCTACCGCGGCAACATCAACGTCAACTCGACGCCGATGAACCGCCGGCCCGGCACGCCGCCCGCGCTGACCGACGCGGAAATCGACGACATCGTCGCGTTCCTCGGCACGCTGACCGACGCGCGCCATACGGGCATCGCCACTCCCGCCGCCGCTGCCCCCGCCGCCCGGGTCACCGGATTGTCGGACCGCCGAACCGCCGCGCCGGCGCGCTGACCCTGGCCGAACGGCCAGCCGCAAGCGCGCCCGCTTGCGGTCGCCGCAAACACTGGTTATATTTACAGTACTGTATTTATGAACAGTGGGGTGCGCGATGGAACATCTGGTCCGTATCGTCAACGACACCGATCGCCAAGTACTGGCGTGGCTTCGTGCCCAGGTCGGCGACGCCCGCGTCGAGCGCGCGGCGCGCCAGCTCGGGCATACACGCAAGCCGTTTCCGTCGGCCATCTGCCGGTATCTGGGCATGAGCGCGCCGGCCACGCTGCGCCAGGCCGAACGGCCGCGCGTCGCACGCGATTTCTCGGTTGGCGATCGTTACCTGTCGTTGATCCGCCAGCACCTCGCCTCGCACTCGGCCGGCCGCTGACATGGTAGCGTCCGGCCGCCGTGGTGCTTACGCAGCCGCCGCGGCGTCGCGGCAACGAGCAAACGCGCTCCGTTCCAGCCGCCCTCATCCGGGTAGGCAGCCTCGACAGCCGCGGCCTGATTGGCATGCGGCGGCCATCGCGTCACCGCGCGCTCCTGCTCCTGCGACGCTCGACCCACTCGAATATCGCCATCCCGGCCAGCATCGCGACGACGAACCCGATCCCCTTGGCCGACCCGAAGCCGATCGATACGATCGCGGGCCCCGGGCAGAACCCGGCCAGCCCCCAGCCGATACCGAACACGGCGCTTCCGGCGACCAGGCGCACGGTGATCGCCCGCAGGGCCGGCAACTGCATCGGCAAGCCGAGCCACGACCGCGTCCGGCGTTTCGCCCACGCGAACGCGAACACGGCCACGCCCGTCGCGCCGGCCATCACGAACGCGAGCGACGGATCCCAGCGGCCCGCCAGGTCGAGAAAGCCGAGCACCTTCTGCGGATTGGCCATGCCCGACACGATGAGGCCGACACCGAACAGCAGCCCCGCCAGAAACGCGAATCCTGCCTGCATGTCAGCCTCCCGGCACGTGCTGCCGCACGAATACGGTCACGAAGCCCGCGATCATGAAAGTCGCGGTCGCGACCATCGAACGCAGTGCGCCGCGCGACATCCCGCACACACCGTGGCCGCTCGTGCATCCGCCCGCGTATCGTGTGCCGATCCCGACCAGCAGGCCGGCCGCCAGCAGCTCCTGCCAACTTGCGTCGACCTGTGGCGTCAGGCCCGCTCCGGCGACGCGCATCGCAATCGGCGCGGCGATCATCCCGGCGACGAACGCGACGCGCCAGTCGCGCTCCCCTGCACCCGCCGTGAACAAGCCACCGACGATGCCGCTGATACCGGCAATCCGGCCGTTGAACGCGACGAGCCACGCGGCCGCAAGCCCGATCAGCACGCCGCCGGCCAGCGACAGCCACGGCGTGAAATGAAGCGCATCAAGCTGCATCGCGCGTCCCCTGCGCGGCCGGGCCGCAGAACTGTTCGTACAGCACGCCCATCACCGCGATCACGGCCGGGCTGTCGAGCGAATAGTGGATGTTCTTGCCTTCGCGGCGCGTGCGGACCAGCGCGTTGTCCCGCAACACGCCGAGCTGCTGCGACAGCGTCGGCTGGCGGATGTCCAGCCTCGTCTCGAGATCGCTCACGCAGCGCTCGCCCTGCGACAGTTCGCAGAGCAGCAGCAGCCGGTCGGGATTCGACAACACCTTGAGAAGCACGCAGGCCGATTCGGCGGCTGCGCGCATCTGGTCGGGCTCGGGCAGCCCGGCGGGAAGATCGTCGTTCATCGCGGCAGGACAACACAATTAAAGATTCAATATTATATCAATTTATATAATATTGATTCACGCTGTCGCAAACCGATAGTCTTGTGCGTTCCTGCGCTCAGGCTTGCTCGCCCGCGATCCCGTCGGCACTCGACGCACGCGCCGCATCGGCGCGAACCACGCCGAGCGCCAGCACGGCAATCGCCGCGATCACGCACGGCGCCGCGACGACGGCAAACGCGGTCGACAGCGGCACGCCCATCGCCAGCATCGCGCCACCCGCCATCGAGCCGACCACCGACCCGCCGCGGCCGATCCCGTTCGCCCAGCTCACGCCCGTGGTCCGGCACTCGGTCGGATAGAACGCGGCCGACAGCGCGTTCGCACCCACCTGCGAGCCCGACACGCAGAAACCGGCCGCGAACACGGCGAGCGCGGCGCCCCACGACGTCGCGGCACACACGCCGATCGCCGCGACGAATACGCCGGCCGTCGCATAGCTGCAGGCCAGCACGCGGTGCGGGTCGAAGCGGTCCATCAGCCAGCCGAGCACGATCGCGCCGAGCGTGCCGCCGACCTGGAACATCGCGGTCACGCGCGCGGCCGTCTGCAGCGTCGCGCCGGTCGTGCGCAGCAGCGTCGGCAGCCAGCTCGACAGCAGGTAGATCACGAGCAGGCTCATGAAGAACGTGAGCCACAGCAGCAGCGTGCCGCGCAGCAGGTCGGCGCCGAACAGGCGGCCGAGCGGCGACCCGGCCGGCTTGCCGGCGGGCGCGATGAACGATGCGTTCGCGAGATGCGGATCCGGCGCGATCCGGCCGAGCATCGCCGCGATCCGCTCGGGTGCCGCCCCGGTGGTGACGAGATAGCGCACCGATTCCGGCAGCCGCCACGCGAGCACCGGCAGGAGCAGCAGCGGCGCGGCGCCGCCGACGACGAGCACCGCGCGCCAGCCGTGATGCTCGATCAGCGACGCAGCCGCGAGCCCGCCGAGCGCGGAACCGATCGTGAAGCCGCAGAACATCGTCGTCACGAGCAGCGAGCGGCGCCGCGCCGGACAGTACTCGGACGTCAGCGTGATCGCATTCGGCATCGCGCCGCCGAGCCCGAGCCCGGTCACGAAGCGCCACGCGATCAGCTCGGTCAAACCGCCCGCACTCGCCGACGCCGCGCTCGCAATGCCGAAGCACGCCACGCACGCGAGCAGCAGACGCTTGCGGCCGAACCGGTCGCCGAACGGCCCGAACACGAGCGCGCCGACCATCAGCCCGGCCAGCCCCGCACCGAACACGGGCGCGAGCTGCGCGGGCGACAAGCTCCATTCCGCGCGGATGACGGGCGCGATGAAACCGATCGACGCGGTGTCGAACCCGTCGATCGCGACGATCAGAAAGCACAGTACGACGATCGCGGCCTGGAACGGCGCAACGCGATGCCGGTCGATCCATTTGCTGACGTCGATGGACAGCGTATCGGCCATGATGGTGTCTCCTCCATGAAGGCGGTCGCGCGTCGTGTCGTTGAAATACGCGCCGCCGGAATCGGGCTGAAAGCGTGCGTTACGCGACGGGCTTCAGGCAATCCTCCGCGCGCCAGCCGTGCAGCCAGTCGAGCGCGTCGTAGAACTGCGCCTGCGAGCGCCCGGCCCAGAGCCCGTTGCGTACCTGCCGCTCGACACCCTTCGCGTGATAGATCCGCCCCATCTCTCGTGCCGAATACAGCACGCGCGCGGTGCGCGGAATCCGCACGCGTTCGTACAGCGCGAACGCGGCCTCGAAATCGCCGTCTGCCTGCGCGACTGCCGCACCGAGCGTCACCGCATCTTCGAGCGCCTGGCACGCGCCCTGCGCGAGGTATTGCGTCATTGGATGCGCGGCGTCGCCGAGCACCGTCGCGCGGCCTGCGCTCCAGCGTTCGACCGGATCGCGGTCGGCGGTCGCCCAGCGCTTCCACGACGTCGGCCGGTCGAGCATCTGCTTCGGCAACGGATGGACGCCGTCGAAGTACGACAGCACTTCCTCCTTGCTGCCCTCGCGCACGCCCCAGGTCTCCTGCTCGCGGCTGTGGAACGTGACGACGAGGTTGTATTGCCGCCCGCCGCGCAGCGGATAGTGGACGAGATGACAATGCGGGCCGGCCCACACGACCGGCGCGTTGATCCGCAGGTCCTCCGGCATGTTGTCGGCGTCGACCACCGCGCGATATACGACGTGCCCTGTCACGCGATGCACGTCGCCGACCAGCGCCTGACGGATCACGGACTTCACGCCGTCGCAGCCGATCACCGCATCGGCGCGATGGCGTTCGCCGTGCTGGTCGGTCACGGTCACGCCGTTACCGTCCTGCTCGAACCCGCACACCTGCGTGCTCGTCCGGAATTCGATCAGCGGGTGATCCTTGACCGCCTCGTAGATCGACAGGTGAATGTCCGCGCGATGGATCACCGCATACGGATTGCCGAAACGCTCGCGGTACGCGGCGCCCGTATCGATGCGCACGACCTCGCGCGCATCGACCGCGTCCATCAGTTGCAACCAGTCGGTGAACACCGCGCGGCCGCGTGCGGCCTCGCCGACGCCCAACGCATCGAGTGCGTTGAACGCGTTCGCGGCCAGCTGGATCCCTGCACCGATCTCGCCGATCTGCCCGGCCTGTTCGAGCAGCTTCACGCGGATGCCCTGGCGCGCGAGCGCAAGTGCCACCGCGAGCCCGCCGATACCGCCGCCGATCACGAGTACGCGCCGGCCATTGTTGTTTGTCTCTCTCATGTCTGTCTCCTGCGTCGTGTTACGCGACGTAATCCGGTTGGCGCTGCGGCTGCGCAGCCTCGAAAGCCGGCTCGCGCCGTGCGTGTTCATGAACCGCGAGGCAACGCGGATACGCGCTCAGGTCGCAATCCATCCGCAACGCGTTCGCGACCTGCGGCACGAGGCACACGTCGGCCAGCGTCGGCGCGTCGCCGAAGCACCACGGGCCCTCGTCCGCGCGGGCCAGCAGCCGCTCGACGCCTGCCATCCCTTCCGCGACCCAGTGCCGGTACCACGCGGTCTTCTGCTGCGGCGCGACCTTCAGCTCGCTGTCGAGATAGCGCAGCACGCGCAGGTTGTTGACGGGATGGATGTCGCATGCGATCAGCGCCGCCAGTTCCAGCACGCGCGCACGACGGCGCGGCTCGAGCGGAATCAGCCGCGGTTCCGGATGGATCTGGTCGAGGTAATCGAGAATCGCGAGCGACTGGCCGAGACGGAAATCGCCGTCGACCAGCGCCGGCACCGACGCCGACGGGTTCACCTGCGCGACGTAACCGGCATCGCGATGCTCGCCGGTGCGGATGTTCACGGGCAGCGTGTCGTACGGCAGCCCTTTCAGCGCGAGCGCGATGCGCACCCGATAGGACGTCGAACTGTTGAAGAAGCTATGCAGTTGCACGATGTGACCTTTCGAGGAAAACGCGTCAGACCACGCGCACGGTCAGTTCGCCGAGCCGCTCGACGCCGACCTTCATCACGTCGCCCGCGACCACCGCGCCGACCCCCTCGGGCGTGCCCGTGAAGATCACGTCGCCCGGTTCGAGGCGGAAGAACTTCGACAGGTCGGCAACCGTCTCCGCGACCGACCAGATCAGGTGCGACACGTCGCTCTTCTGCTTCGTCGCGCCGTTGACGGTCAGCCACAGCCCGCCCTGCTCGAAATGACCGGCTTCGCTCGCCGGATGCACGGGCCCGACCGGCGCCGAGCGGTCGAACGCCTTGCCGATCTCCCACGGCCGGCCCATCTCGCGCATCTTCATCTGCAGGTCGCGGCGCGTCATGTCGAGGCCGACCGCGTAGCCCCACACGTGTTCGAGCGCGCGCTCGAGCGGGATGTCGGCGCCGCCCTTGCCGATCACCGCGACGAGTTCGGCTTCGTAGTGGTAGTTCTGCGTCTGCGACGGATACGCGAGGTCGAGCGTTTCGCCGTACGCGACCGGCACGACCGAATCGGCCGGCTTGCAGAAAAAGAACGGCGGCTCGCGATCGGGATCGAAGCCCATTTCGCGCGCGTGGGCCGCGTAGTTGCGGCCGACGCAATAGACGCGGCGTACCGCGAACCGGGCGTCGCTGCCGGCGACGGGCAGCGCCACGGGCGCTTCGGGCGGGAAAACGAAAGTCATGAACGGCTCCAGCGTAGGCATGAACGAAGGGACGCGCGCCGCGCGGCGGCGCACGGGAAACGGATCGATGAAACCGGCAGGCGTCAGTCGCGCGCTTCGCGCAACAGGTTCAGCGCGGACAGCACGGGCCGGTCGGAATAGCTGAACAGCACGCTGTCGGACGCCGCCGACAGCCGCACGGGCGCCCATGACGGCGCGACGAAGATGTCGTGCGGCTCGAACGCGAAGGCGTCGCCGCCGATATGTGCGGTGCCGCTGCCTTCGACGACGCAGTAGATCGTCGCGTCGGTGCTGCGGTACGTGCGGCCGTCGAACCCGGCGGGCAGGAATTGCATGAAGGTCGCGATCGTCGGCATCGGCCAGCCGCCCGTCGCGGGGTTCACGTAGCGCAGCTTCACGCCGTCCCACGCATCGAGCTCGCCGCTCCGGTACAGCGTGTCGAGCGCTTCGCGGGTGCGCGCATACGGATAGCTGAACACCGGCGACGTCGGATCGCTGGCGCGATGCCGCACCGGCACCATGTTGTGACCGAAGCGCGCGAAGCTGTCGCCTTCCGGGCGGCTCACGGGTTGCACGGCTTCCGGGTAGTTCTCCGCGAAGCCCGCGTCGAGGCTCGCGACGAGCGGAATGTCGAGCCCGTCGAGCCACACGACCGGCTCGCCGCCCTCTTCCTCCGACGGGTTGCCGTGGTCGTGCCACGCCCACGACGGCGTGATGATGAAGTCGCCCGGATGCATCGTCGTGCGCTCGCCGTTCACCGCCGTCCACGCGCCGCGCCCTTCGACGATGAAGCGCAGCGCCGACTGCGTATGCCGATGGCTCGGCGCGATCTCGCCCGGCAGGATCAACTGCAGGCCCGCGTACAGGCTCGGCGTCATGCTCGACTTGCCGGGCAGCCCCGGGTTCTCCAGCACCAGCACGCGGCGCACGGCCTCTTCCGCGCTGATCACGCTGCCGGCCTGCATCACGAGATCGCGCACCTGCGCGTACTTCCAGATCGCGGCCTGCGCGGCCGGCTGCGGGGATTTCGGCACGAGGTTGTGCAGCGATTCCCACAACGGCGCCAGGCGCTGCTCGGCGATCCTTGCGTAGTAGGCGGCGCGCGGCACGTCCGGATGGCGGGTCGTCATGATGTCTCCTTGGAGTCGGCCGATCGGCGTCGGCGCTGTGTCGGGTCAGGTCGGGAATCGTGTTGCAGTCCGTTAGCCGATTTATATTCGACGCAGCCATACCCGGTAAAATGGTCAAATCATCTGATCCATATGATTCTGGATATACCTTTTCGCGACGAGGCATGCGATGGACTGGACTCACCGGCTGCGACTGCGGCATCTGCAGATACTGCTGAGCCTTGCGGGCACCGGCAACCTGAGCCAGTCGGCCGTGGCGCTTGCGACCACGCAGCCCGCGCTGTCGAAATGGCTGAAGGAACTGGAGGAGGATGTCGGGTTGCCGCTGTTCGAGCGGCATGCGCGCGGCCTGCGGCCGACGCCCTACGGCGAAGCGCTGATCGAGCACGCGCGCCGCGTCGACGCGCAGCTCGACGCCGCGCGCGACGACATGGCCGCGCTGCGCGAAGGCGGCAGCGGCCTCGTGACGATCGGCACGTCGGGTGTCGCGGCGGCCGACACGGTGCCGCTCGCGGTGTCGCAGTTGCTGAAACGGATGCCGCGCGCGCAGGTCCGGCTCACCGAAAGCACGATGAACCAGTTGATGCCGCAGCTTGCGCGCAGCGAACTGGACATCGTCGTGGGCCGCTCGGGTTCGACGTCCGTCGATCCGCACCTGCAGGCCGAAGCGCTGTATGTCGATCCGGTCGTGTTCGTCGCGCGGCCCGGCCACGCGCTCGCCGGTGCGGCTTCGGTCGGCTGGGACGACGTGCTCGCCTATTCGTGGATCGTATGGCCGGCTGGCACGCCCGTGCACAACGCGCTGGAGGCCGCGCTGACGGCCGCCGGCCGCGTGCGGCCGCCGCACTGCGTCGAATCGAATTCGTCGATCCTCAACCTCACGCTGCTGAACAACACCGACCTGCTTGGCGTCGCGTCGCACCGCGCCGCGCAGCGTTTCGCGCAACTGAACGCGATCCGCATCCTGCCGATGGAGCTCGAAGGCCAGGGCGCGGTGTCGATGTACTGGCACCCCGACAGCGCGAATCGCGCGGCCGTGGCCGCGACGATCGAGTGCCTGCGCGCCTGTGCGGCGCCTCAGGTCGGCGGATGGGAGAAAGTAAAGGTGGAGTGAATGGCGCGGCCCGGTGTCGACCGGGCCGCTTCACCGCGACGCGTCACGCGCCGTCGCAGGATGCCGTGCCGTCGAGCATCAGCGTGCCGACCCGCGCGGGCACGAGCGGCGTGCGCGGCACGGGCGGCGTCCAGCCGAACAGCGTCTGCGCGGCCGCGCCGCACACGCGGCCCTGGCACGCGCCCATCCCGCAGCGCGACTGCAGCTTCGCGGCCGTCCAGCCCGGCTCGCGTGCGACCGCGTCGAAGCGCACATCCTCGCAGCGGCACAGCAGCGTATCGGGCCGCGCGAGCCGACGGATCGGTTCGCGGATCGCGAAACGCTCGCGTACGGCATCGGCAAAAGCCTGCCAGTGCGCGCGACGAGCGACGAGCGCGGCCAACGGCGCCGTCTGCCCGGTCGCCGCATGACCGGCGATTTCGCCTTCGACCATCGCCAGCTCGCTGCCGCCGACGCCCGTGCACTCGCCGGCCGCGAAGTACCCGTCGCGGCTCGTACGCTGGTGCGCATCGACCGCCACCGCGCCGTTCTCGATCCGGCAGCCGAGATGGCTCGGCAGCACGGTGTTCGGCACGAGGCCGAAGCCGCACGCGAGCCGGTCGCAGTCGACGTCGAACTCGCGATCGCCGAGGCGGATCCGCACGCGTTCGAGCCGCTTGTCGCCGAACGCCTCGACGACGTGCGCATCGGGCCGATAGGCGGCCAAGACGAGCTTCGCGGCCTGCGCGAGCTTCGACGGCCAGCGCCACAGCCCCGCGCCGAAGCCGGCCACGTCGCCCCACGCGGCCTGTTCGAGCACGTGCGACACGCGCGCGCCGGCCTGACGGGCCGTCGCCGCACTCGCCAGCAGCAGCGGCCCGCTGCCCGCGATCACCGTGCGCTGCCCGCGCACGTCGAGGCCGTACTTGATCAGCGCCTGCAAGCCGCCTGCGCCGGTGACGCCCGGCAGGGTCCAGCCCGGGAACGGCAGCAGCAGCTCGCGTGCGCCGCAGCAGAGAATCAGCGTCCGGAAATCGAGCAGCAGCCCGCGTTCGTCGTCCTCGAGCAGCAGCGTGCCCGGCTGCGTTTCGGCGACGATGCGCGTCGCTGCAAGGTGCGTGACGTTCGGCTGCTGCAGTACGGCGAGGCGTTCGGCGGCAGCCGGCGTCGGCGTGGCCGCTGCGCTTTGCCGCCAGATCTGCCCGCCCGCGCGCGGGTTGTCGTCGACGATTGCAACCGTTGCACCGCTTTTTGCGGCGGCCCGCGCCGCCGACAGCCCGGCCGGGCCAGCCCCGACGATCGCGACGTCGACGCTCAGTCGTTCCTGTTTCATCGCGTCCGCTCCACCTGCATCCCGTCGCGGCACAGCGTCTGGCAAGCCAGCCGGCGGCGGCCGTCGATCGTCATCCGGCACTCCTGGCAGATGCCCATTCCGCAAAACGGCGCACGCGCCGCGCCCGTGCACGACACGCGCGTCGTGTCGTCGCCGCTCGCCGCGACGGCGGCCGCGACGGTCGCGCCGTCGGCCACCGTCAGCGCGCGGCCGTCCAGATGAATGATCATGTCAGCGCTCCGGCTACAGGGGACGCGGTCAGGAAGCGTCCCGGCAAATACGGTTCGATATCGATGGGCGGCCGTTCGCCGGCCATCTGCGCGGCGACGAGCCGCGCACTGCCCGGCGCGGTCGTCACGCCGAGCCCTTCGTGCCCGACCGCGAGCCACACGCCCGGCCGCGCCGGGTGCTCGCCGAGCAGCGGCAGGCCGTCGGGGCTCGCGGAACGGAACCCTGTCCATGAACGGATCCCGTTCAGGTCGGCCAGATCCGGCAGGTAGCCAACCGCGCGGCGCAGCATCCGCGCGAGCACGGGCGGCTCGACGCGCGCGTCTTCGGTGTCGAACTGGCGCGACGAGCCGATCAGCAACTGGCCGGTCGGCCGCGGCTGCACGTTGAACGCGACCGACGTGCCGTCGCTCGCATGCGCGCTCGCCGCATAACCGAGCTCGACGAGCTGGTGCGACACCTGGCCCGGATAGCGGTCGGTAATCAGCAGGTGGCCCTTTTTCGGGCGCAGCGGCAGTTCGGGCAGCAGCGTGCGCGCCGCGACGCCGTTCGCGACGACCACGCGCTCCGCGCGCAGCGTGTCGCCGCTCGCGAGCGTCACGCTCGGGCCATCGACCGCCACCGCCCGGTCGCAACGCAACGTGATGCGCGGGGCACGCTGCAGCAGCCAGTTCGCGGTGACGGGCGCATAGAGGATCGCGTCGCCGGGAATCTTCAGCGCGCCGCCGAGCCCTGCGCGCAGCATCGGCTCCAGTTGCGCGAGCGTCGCCGCGTCGATCAGCTCGCCGGCCACGCCGTGCGCGGCAAGCGTCGCCTGCTTCGCGCGCGCGAGATCCATCTCGTGCGCATCGGCCGCGAGCCATAGCGTGCCGCAGTTGCGGTACGCGCAGCCTTCCGGCATCTCGCCGCTCAACGCGCGCCACAGTTCGATCGAGTAATGGCTCAGCGCGAGCTCGGCCGCGTTGTCGTCCATCGCGACGAGGTGGCCCATCCCCGCGCCGGTTGCGCCGCCGCTCGCGTCGTCGACGACGAGCACGCGCAGCCCGCGCTGCGCGAGTTCGTGCGCGCACGCCGCGCCGACGATGCCTGCACCGATCACGACGACGTCGGTACTTGCGTCGCTCACGGCGCGATGCCCCAGCCGAACGGATCGTCTTCCTCGATCAGCAGCGTCGCTTCCGCGCTCAGGTGCGCGCTGCCGCGAATCGTCGGCACGATGCCGCCGTCGGCCTGCTCGTAGCTCGCGTGGAACACGCTGCCGATCACGCTGGCCTGCCGCCACACGGCGCCCGGCGCGAGCTTGCCGTCGGCCGCGAGGCACGCGAGCTTCGCGCTCGTGCCGGTGCCGCACGGCGAACGGTCGTATGCCAGGCCCGGGCACAGCACGAAGCTGCGGCTGTCGTGTTCGGCATCGTCGGCGAACAACTCGATATGGTCGATCTCGCCGCCGTTCGCGCCGGTGACACCCGCGCGTTCGAGCCCTTCGCGCACGGCCGACGCATACGCGGTGAGCGCCGCGACGTTGTCGCCGGCGATGCGCTGCCCGTGGTCGCTGATCAGGAAGAACCAGTTGCCGCCCCACGCGATGTCGCCCTTCACGGGGCCGTAACCCGGCACGTCGACCGCGACGCCCTGCGCGTGGCGATACGCGGGCACGTTGCGCACGCTGACCGACAGGTCGTCGTGCAGCGTCGCCTCGACGGTGCCGACGGGCGTTTCGATCCGGTGCACGCCGGGCCGGATGCGCCCCATGTGATGCAGCGTGCGCACGACGCCGATCGTGCCGTGCCCGCACATCCCGAGATAGCCGCTATTGTTGAAGAAGATCACGCCGGCCGCCGCGTCGGGCGACACGGGTTCGCACAGCAGCGCGCCGACCAGCACGTCGCTGCCGCGCGGCTCGAGGATGCACGCGGTGCGATAACGGTCGTGCTCGCGTGCGAGCACGTCGCGGCGCTCGGCCATCGTGCCGCTGCCGAGCGGGGGGAAACCGGACACGACGAGCCGAGTGGGTTCGCCGCCCGTGTGCGAATCGATGATCTGGATACGCTTCATCATGAGCCGTCCGAAGTGGGGAAAGGAGCATAGCTTCCTCTGTCGCGCGTCCGTCCGCTTGTGGCTTTTCGATGAGGACGACGACGAAATCGGCATAGTGCGAGGCGCCCTTCGCGCCCCCGCCGGCCACTGTGCCGATTTCGTCATTTTGCTCCGCGATACGACTCAAGCGTGATGGGCATTTGCGCGGCGATACTGGTTGCCACACCGACACACCTGTCGGCCGACCGATACGAACGTAGGAGATTTCAGTGAGCCGCAAAGCCATTCAATGGACCGGGGTTTTCCCGGCCGTCAGCACCCAGTTCAAGCCGGACTTTTCCCTCGACATCGATGCCACGCACCGCGTGGTGAAGAACCTGGTGAACGACGGCGTGTCGGGCCTCGTGGTCTGCGGCACGGTCGGCGAGAACACGTCGCTGTCGACGAGCGAGAAGCTCCAGGTGATCGAGGCCGCGCGCGACGCGGCCGGCGGCAAGATTCCGGTGATCGCCGGCATCGCCGAATTCACGACCGAATTCGCGCGCAACACGGTGCGCGAAGCGCAGCGCGTCGGCGTCGACGGCGTGATGGTCATGCCCGCGCTGGTCTACTCGGCGAAGCCGCATGAAACCGCCGCGCACTTCCGCGCGGTCGCGACGAGCACCGACCTGCCGGTGATGGTCTACAACAACCCGCCGATCTACAAGAACGACGTGACGCCCGACGTGCTGATCGCGCTGCAGGACTGCGAGAACATCGTCTGCTTCAAGGATTCGTCGGGCGATACGCGCCGCTTCATCGACCTGCGCAACGCGGTCGGCGATCGCTTCGTGCTGTTCGCGGGCCTCGACGACGTCGTGGTCGAGAGCATCGCCGTGGGCGCCGAAGGCTGGGTGTCGGGCATGTCGAACGCGTTCCCGAAGGAAGGCGAGACGCTGTTCCGCCTCGCGAAGCAAAAGCGCTTCGACGAAGCGCTCGCGCTGTATCGCTGGTTCATGCCGCTGCTGCATCTCGACGCACGTCCCGACCTCGTGCAGTGCATCAAGCTGTGCGAAGAGCTGGTCGGCCGCGGCAGCGCGATCACGCGTCCGCCGCGCCTCGCGCTGCAGGGCGACACGCTCGCGGAAGTGAAGGCGATCGTCGCGAAGGCGCTCGAAACGCGCCCGGTGCTGCCCGACGTCGGTCTCTGATCGACTCCCCCCGGCGGCGGCGCAAGGCTTTCCCCCCTCGCGCCGCCGCCTCCGGTCCGGCATGGCCTGCGGGCCCGTTCGCCCCGGCGCCTGCCCGCGCCGCGCGCGAACGGCACGCGGCCCGCCCCGGTCGTTCGAACCGGGCGACGCCGGCCGGCAGGCGTGCGCGCCGCTCCGTCGGAGCTCGCGCAGCTCACGCCTGCACCGCCATTCCCCCAGGAGACAAGCCCATGCCAGGCCAAGGCAACGCTCACCCGTCCGTCCCGCTTTCCCGTACCGCGCACCCCGACGCGGGTCACGGCAAATTCAAGAAACAGTTGTCGCTGACCGATCTCACGTTCATCGGTCTCGGCGCCATTTTCGGTTCGGGGTGGCTGTTCGCCGCGAGTCACGTGTCGACGATCGCGGGCCCGGCCGGCATCTTCTCGTGGCTGCTCGGCGGCTTCGCGGTGCTGCTGCTCGGCATCGTCTACTGCGAACTCGGCGCCGCGCTGCCGCGCGCGGGCGGCGTGGTCCGCTACCCGGTGTTCTCGCACGGCCCGCTGCTCGGCTACCTGATGGGCTTCATCACGCTGATCGCGTTTTCGAGCCTGATCGCGATCGAAGTCGTCGCCGCACGCCAGTATGCGGCCGCGTGGTTTCCGGGCCTGACCGTTGAAGGATCGAGCGACCCGACGACGATCGGCTGGCTCGTGCAGGCCGCGCTGCTCTGCTTCTTCTTTTACCTGAACTATTCGAGCGTGAAGACGTTCGCGAAGGCGAACAACATCATCAGCATCTTCAAGTTCATCGTGCCGCTCGCGGTGATCGGCGTGCTGTTCACGTTCTTCAAGCCCGCGAACCTGACCGTGCACGGCTTCGCGCCGTTCGGCATGCCGGGCATCGAGATGGCCGTGTCCGCGGGCGGCATCATCTTCGCGTATCTCGGGCTCACGCCGATCGTGTCGGTCGCGAGCGAAGTGCGCAATCCGCAGCGCACGATCCCGATCGCGCTGATCCTGTCGATCCTGCTGTCGACGCTGATCTACGTGCTGCTGCAGCTCGCGTTCATCGGCAGCATCCCGACCGCGATGCTCGCCGGCGGCTGGCACGACATCAGCAAGGCGTTCACGCTGCCGTACCGCGACATCGCGCTCGCGCTCGGCGTCGGCTGGCTCGCGGTGATGGTCGTCGCCGACGCGATGATCTCGCCGAGCGGCTGCGGCAACATCTACATGAACGCGACGCCGCGCGTGGTCTACGGCTGGGCGAAGACGGGCACCTTCTTCAAGGTGTTCACGCGCGTCGACGAAGCGTCGGGCATCCCGCGCGCGGGCCTGTGGCTCACGTTCGGCCTCGCGATCTTCTGGACGATGCCGTTCCCGTCGTGGGAAGCGCTGATCAACATCGTGTCGGCCGCGCTGGTGCTGAGCTATGCGGTCGCGCCCGTATCGGTCGCCGCACTGCGCCGCACCGCCCCTGACCTGCCTCGGCCGTTCCGCGCGAGCGCTTTCGGCCTCACCGGCCCCGCGTCGTTCGTGATCGCCGCGCTGATCGTCTACTGGTCGGGCTGGAGCACGGTGTCCTGGCTGCTCGGCCTGCAGATCGTGATGTTCGTCATCTATCTCGCGTGCCGCCGCTGGGTGCCGACCGCGCACCTGAGCCTCGCCGAACAGGTGCGCTCGTCCGCGTGGCTGATCGCGTTTTATGCCGCGATGATCGTGCTGTCGTATCTCGGCGGCTTCGGCGGCACGGGCCGGCTCGCGCATCCGTACGACACGGTCGTCGTCGCGGCCGTCGCGCTCGTCATCTATTACTGGGGCGCCAACACGGGCGTGCGTTCCGACAAGCTGCAGCTCGACGACGACGAGGACTGACGCACCCGCCCCCCCTTTCACACCATCTCTTCGGCCGGGCGCCCCACGCCCGGCCCCTGTTTTTTCCGAGGAAAACCATGCAACTCACAGGTCAGCTCCTGATCGGCCAGTCCGCCGTCGCCGGACAGAACGGCACCCTCCACGCGATCGCCGCCGCGACCGGCGAGCAACTCGAACCCAAGTTCGGCGGCGCGAGCCTGCACGACCTGGAGACGGCCTGCGCGCTCGCCGACGACGCGTTCGACACGTACCGCGAAACGACACTCGACGCGCGCGCCGCATTTCTCGACGCGATCGGCCGCCACATCATGGCGCTCGGCGACGACCTGATCGAGCGCTGCATCGCCGAAACGGGCCTGCCGCGCGCACGCGTCGAAGGCGAACGCGGCCGCACGGTCGGCCAGCTCGCGCTGTTCGCGTCGCTGGTGCGCGACGGCGGTTTTCTCGATGCGCGGATCGATCCGGCGCGCCCCGAGCGCAAGCCGCTGCCGCGCGTCGACCTGCGCCTGCGCAACGTCGCGGTCGGGCCCGTCGCCGTGTTCGGCGCGTCGAATTTCCCGCTCGCGTTCTCGGTCGCCGGCGGCGATACGGCGTCGGCGCTCGCGGCCGGCTGCCCGGTGATCGTCAAGGCGCATTCCGCGCACCCGGGCACGTCGGAGCTCGTCGGCCGCGCGATCCAGCAGGCCGCGCGCGAATGCGGGATGCCGGCCGGCGTGTTCTCGCTGCTGTTCGACGCGTCGCGCGAGATCGGCCAGGCGCTCGTCGCCGATCCGCGCATCAAGGCCGTCGGCTTCACCGGCTCGCGCCGAGGCGGCGTCGCGCTGATGCATATCGCGGCCGCGCGCCCCGAGCCGATTCCCGTCTACGCGGAAATGAGCTCGATCAATCCCGTGCTGCTGTTTCCCGCGGCGCTCGACGCGCGTCACGACACCATCGCGCCGCAATTCGTCGCATCGCTCACGCTCGGCGCCGGCCAGTTCTGCACGAACCCGGGCCTCGTGCTCGCCGTCGACGGCCCCGCGCTGCGCGCGTTCGAAGCCGCGGCGGCCGATGCCGTGCGTTCGGCGGCCGCGCAGACGATGCTGACGCCGCACATCCACGCAAGCTATGCGCAAGGCGTCGCGGCGCTGCGCGGGCACGACGCGGTCGAATTGCTGGCGGAAGGCGTCGAAGGCGGCCGCCATCAGGCCCGCGCGGCGCTGTTCGCAACGTCGACCGACGCGTTCATCGCGCGCCCCGAACTGCGCGAAGAAGTGTTCGGCCCCGCGTCGCTGATCGTGCGCTGCCCGGACGCCGACACGCTGCATCGCGTGCTGAAGTCGCTCGAAGGCCAGTTGACGATCGCCGCGCATCTCGCCGACGGCGACGCGTCGCTGTTCGCCACGCTGCGCCCGACGCTCGAGCGCAAGGCCGGCCGCATTCTCGTCAACGGTTTCGGCACGGGCGTCGAGGTCGGCCATGCGATGGTGCACGGCGGGCCGTTCCCGGCGACGTCCGACACGCGCACGACGTCCGTCGGCGCACGCGCGATCGAGCGCTTCCTGCGCCCCGTGTCGTACCAGGACCTGCCGGACGCGCTGCTGCCGGAAGCGATCCGCAACGGCAATCCGCTGAACGTGCCGCAGCGCATCGACGGCGTGCCCGCGCCGCGGGAGGCGAACCATGGCTGAGCAAACCGCCGAAGTCGTCCTGTCGCTCGACGAGGTCCATGCGCTCGCACTGCGCGTGCTGACGCACAACGGGATGTCCGACGCGCATGCGCGGGCGATCGCCAATGTGATCACGCAGGGCCAGCGCGACGAATGCCACTCGCACGGCGTGTACCGGCTGCTCGTCTGCGTGCGTTCGCTGCGCAAGGGCAAGGTCGATCCGCAAGCGGTGCCGACGCTGCGCCGGCTGTCGTCGTCGATCGTCGCGGTCGATGCGCATCGCGGCTTCTCGCTGCTGAGCTTCGAAACCGGCCTGCCGGTGCTCGTCGAGATGGCGAAGCAGCACGGGATCGCCGCGATGGCGATCAACCACTGCTACCACTTCTCCGCGCTGTGGCCCGAGGTCGAGGCGATCGCGGCCGAGGGGCTGGTCGGCATCGCGATGAACCCGAGCCATAGCTGGGTCGCGCCGGAAGGCGGCCGCGAGCCCGTGTTCGGCACGAACCCGATCGCGTTCGCGTGGCCGCGCCCGGGCGGCGAGCCGTTCGTGTTCGATTTCGCGACGAGCGCGATCGCGCGCGGCGACATCGAGCTGCACGCGAAGCAAGGCAAGGCGATTCCGCCGCACTGGGCGATCGACGCCGACGGCCAGCCGACCACCGACCCGAAGGCCGCGCTGCAGGGCGCGATGCGCACGTTCGGCGGCCACAAGGGCTCGGCGCTCGCGGCGATGGTCGAATTGCTCGGCGGCGCGCTGATCGGCGACATGACGAGCCGGGAATCGATGGATTTCGACGAAGGCGTCGGCGCGACGCCGTGCCACGGCGAGCTCGTAATCGCGTTCGATCCGAAGGTGTTCCTCGGCGACGATCTCGACGCGGGGCTCGCGCGCGGCGAGCGGATGTTCGGGTCGATCGTCGCGCAGGGCGCGCGGCTGCCGTCGCAACGGCGCTTCGACGCCCGCGCGCGCAGCATCGCGAACGGCGTGCGGATTCCGAAGGCGCTTTACGACGAGATCCTGACGCTGCTCGACTGACGGCCGGAACGCGGAGGCGGCGCGCATGCATCGTCGACAACAGAGCGATCCGGCCGCCTCCCGGCCCAGCCGCGCTGGCGCGCCGCAACCGCCCGCGCGTTCCGCGCCGCGCCCGCCGCACGCGCCGGTTGCCGCCCCGCGGGCGCCACGCCCGCGGCGGCTGTGGGATAATCGCCCGGTTTGCCCAGGGCGCAGCTCAAGAGGTTGTTCGCACGGGCGCGAGAGAGGCCTTTATTCCCGTGCCTCCACCCTTTTCCGCGATATTTCTTCAGCCACCACAATGCCCACTTACCGCTCCAAAACCTCCACCGCCGGCCGCAACATGGCAGGCGCGCGCTCGCTGTGGCGCGCCACCGGCATGAAAGACGACGATTTCTCGAAGCCGATCATCGCGGTCGTCAACTCGTTCACCCAGTTCGTGCCCGGGCACGTGCACCTGAAGGATCTCGGCCAGCTCGTCGCGCGCGAGATCGAAGCCGCCGGCGGCGTCGCGAAGGAATTCAACACGATCGCGGTCGACGACGGCATCGCGATGGGCCACGACGGCATGCTCTATTCGCTGCCGAGCCGCGACATCATCGCCGACTCGGTCGAATACATGGTGAACGCGCACTGCGCGGACGCGATGGTGTGCATCTCGAACTGTGACAAGATCACGCCGGGGATGCTGATGGCCGCGATGCGCCTCGACATCCCGGTGATCTTCGTGTCGGGCGGCCCGATGGAAGCCGGCAAGACGCGCCTCGCGAACCCGGTCACCAAGACCGTCGAACTGAAGAAGCTCGACCTCGTCGACGCGATGGTGATCGCGGTCGACCCGTCGTATTCCGACGCCGAAGTCGCCGAAGTCGAGCGCTCGGCCTGCCCGACCTGCGGCTCGTGCTCGGGCATGTTCACCGCGAACTCGATGAACTGCCTGACCGAAGCGCTCGGCCTGTCGCTGCCCGGCAACGGCACGGTAGTCGCCACGCACGCCGATCGCGAACAACTGTTCAAGCGCGCCGGCCGCCGCATCGTCGAGCTGACCCGCCAGCACTACGAGCAGGACGACGCGCGCGTGCTGCCGCGCTCGGTCGGCTTCAAGGCGTTCGAGAACGCAATGACGCTCGACATCGCGATGGGCGGCTCGACCAACACGATCCTGCACCTGCTGGCGATCGCGCAGGAAGCCGGCATCGACTTCACGATGAAGGACATCGACCGCCTGTCGCGCGTCGTGCCGCAGTTGTGCAAGGTCGCGCCGAACACGAACAAGTACCACATCGAGGACGTGCACCGCGCCGGCGGCATCATGGCGATCCTCGGCGAGCTCGACCGCGCCGGCAAGCTGCACACCGACGTGCCGACCGTGCACGCGCCGACGCTGAAGGACGCGCTGGACCAGTGGGACATCGTCCGCACGCAGGACGACGCGGTCCGCACGTTCTACCTGGCCGGCCCGGCCGGCATCCCGACGCAGGTCGCGTTCAGCCAGGACACGCGCTGGCCGAGCCTCGACGTCGACCGCGCCGAAGGCTGCATTCGCTCGTACGAGCATGCGTTCTCGAAGGAAGGCGGCCTCGCCGTGCTGACGGGCAACATCGCGCTCGACGGCTGCGTGGTGAAGACGGCCGGCGTCGACGAGAGCATCCTCGTGTTCGAGGGCTCGGCTCACGTGACCGAATCGCAGGATGAAGCGGTCGAGAACATCCTGAACGACAAGGTCAAGGCCGGCGACGTGGTGATCGTGCGCTACGAAGGCCCGAAGGGCGGCCCCGGCATGCAGGAAATGCTCTACCCGACCAGCTACATCAAGTCGAAGGGGCTCGGCAAGGCCTGCGCGCTGCTGACGGACGGCCGCTTCTCGGGCGGCACGTCGGGTCTGTCGATCGGTCATTGCTCGCCGGAAGCGGCAGCGGGCGGCGCGATCGGCCTCGTGCGCGACGGCGACAGGATCCGCATCGACATCCCGAACCGCACGATCGACGTGCTGGTATCGGACGAGGAACTGGCGCACCGCCGCGAAGAGCAGAACGCGAAGGGCTGGAAGCCCACGCAGCCGCGTCCGCGCAAGGTGTCCGCGGCGCTGAAGGCGTACGCGAAGCTGGTCATGTCGGCCGACAAGGGTGCGGTGCGCGACCTGTCGCTGCTCGACGACTGACGGGGCGGCCTACCGACGACGGGTGGCCGGCAACGGGCATCCGACGACGGGCAGCCGGTCGGGCTGCGGACCACACAACCGCCCGACCGCCCGTTCACCCGATCCAGAAGCCGCTCTCCGGAGCGGCTTTTTTTCGTCCGGCGCCGGGAGAACCCGCCGCGCTGGCGCCGTCAATGCCGGAATTCCTCGGGTCCGCCGCCGCCTCCGCCACCGCCACCGTGGCTACCGCCGCCGTTTCCGCCGCCTTGCGGCCGCGCATAACCACCGCCACCGCCGCCGCCGCCACCACCTCCCTGACGCATCGGCGGCGGCATCGTACGGGCCTCGCCGCCCGGTGCGGGCGGCGGACGCAACACGGCCGGCGGCGGGCTTGCCGGACGGGCATTGCCCACCGCGCCCGGCATCGGCGCAGGTGCCGCCGGCGGCGGCGTGCGGTTCGCACCGTTCCAGCCGCCGCGCGTAGCCGACGGCCGTGCATCATGCGGCCCCCCCGGCGGCGGGCCGCCCGGTGCGGCGTGCATCGGCCCGCCCGGCTGCGGACGGCCCTGTCCCGGCGGGAACCCGCCGGGGCCGAGCCGCGGTTCCGCGCGATGCGCCCAGCGATCGCGGTCGTGGTACCACGGGCGGTGCCGGTAATAACGATCCCAGTACGCGGCGATCGCGAATCCGGTCACCGGCACACCGATGATCGCGCCGTATTCGAGCACCGGCACGTAGCTGCCCTGGTACGGATACGCGAGCAACTGCGCATCGATCCAGCCGCGCACGCCCGGCAGCGCGACGTCGCACCACGAGTAGTCGCTCAGGCAGCCGAATACGTCCAGCGCCGTGTCGGGCGGGATCTCCGCGACCACCGGATAATCAGGCGCCGGCCCGGCGAACAGTTCGGCCGGCGAGTTCGTGTAGGCGCTGCTCTGCGCATCGGCGACGCCCGGCGCGGCCGCGAGGCCAAGCAGGACGACGCACAGACTTCGGACAATCGTGTTGCTCATGATGCTCTCCCGCGCGGCCCCGCCGCGCGCCGGTCAGTGCCGATGGCCGCCGCCCCAGTGGCCGCCGCCCCAATGCCCACCGCCCCACGGACGATGCCAGTACCCGCCGCGCCCGCGCCAGTATCCGCCGCCCCAACCGCCCCAGAAGCCGATCGTGACGGGCGGCCCGTACCATCCCGGGTAGTACCCGGGGTAGTAGTACGGATACGGCGGCGGCACATAGGCCGGCGCGACATACACCGGCGCCGGCGAGCCGACGTCGGCCGACGTGTCGGGCGCGATGGGCGCCGGCGAAAGGGCCGGACCGGGCGCGGCCGGTGCAACCGGAATCTCGCGCTGCGTCACCGTGGCGGGCACCGGCGCGTAATAAGGCGCATAGCCGTACGGGCTCGTGTAGTAGCAGCCGCCGAGCGTCAGCGCAGCCAGTGCGATGACGGCGGGCCTCGCGGCGGGAATCGGGTTCATCTCATGCTCCGGCAGAATCCGCGCGCCGCCGCCGGGCGCGCGCCTGACTCTAGCTTACGTCCCCTGCAGATTTCAGCGGGTATGATCGGTTACTTTTTGTTTCCTGCTTCGGCGGTCGTGCGGGTATGCTGCGTGCTGGCCCGTCTGCCGCGCCCGCGTTGAAGTTGGCGCAAATGCCCTCAACTTGAACGATGTCAGGCTGACCGGCGCGGACGAGCGTTCGCGGACACCCGGCAGCCCGAAACCGGCGGACTTCGGCCCGCCCCCGACAGGAGCGCGGCCCACGCCGCCATCGACATGACTACGCCACGCCCCACGCCCCGGGCGGACACACCGCTCGATCCGATCATCCAGTTGCTGGCGCTCGCCGGTGAACAGGGTTATCTGACACACGCCGACCTCGTCGACGCGCTGCCGCCCGAAAGCGACAGCCCCGACGCGCTCGACGTCGTGCGCGCCGCGCTCGCCGATATCGGCATCGCCGTGCTCGACGAGCCGGCCGCGCCCGCGCCGTTCGCCGGCACGGCGCCTGTCGATGTCGATCGCGACACGCTCGACGAAGGCCGGGCCGTGCTCGGCGACCTCGCCCGCGGCACGAGCGCGTCGACCGATCCGCTCGCGCTCTACATGCGGCGCATGCAAGCCGTACCGCTGCTCACGCGCGAAGGCGAAATCGTGCTCGCCCGCGAAATCGAGACGGGCCGCCACCAGGTGCTGCACGCGCTCGCCGGCTGTCCGGCGGCGGTCGATGCGCTGCTCGCGCGTCACCGCACAACGGGTGCCGCCGGCACAACCGGATCGTCCGATGACGACGACGGCGACACGCCCTTGCCCGCCGGCGACGACGCACTGCAGGCAGCCGTGTCGGCGCTGCGCGGTGCATTGCTTGAGCACGGCTGCCGTTCGGGCGAATACCGCGACGCACGCAACCGCATGGCCGCGCTGCTCGGCTCGATCGCATGGGTCGGGCCGGCCGTCGACGATGCAAGCCGCGTCGTGCGCGCGCTCGCGGCAGCGCCGCATGACGCCGCCACGGGCGAAGCCGCCTGCTTCGACACGGTCGCCCGGCGTGCCCTCGCGGCGGCGCTTACCGACGGCCAGCAGAAAGTGCGCGACGCGACGCGCGCAATGCTCGAGGCAAACCTGCGGCTCGTACTGTCGATCGCGCGCAAGTACATGAACCGCGGCATCGACCTGTCCGATCTCGTGCAGGACGGTTGCCTCGGCCTGATGCGCGCGATCGAGAAATTCGAATACCGGCGCGGGTTCAAGTTCTCGACCTATGCGACCTGGTGGATCCGCCAGGCGGTCGCGCGCGCGGTCGCGGATCGCTCGCGCACGATCCGCGTGCCGGTGCACGTCGGCGACCAGTACCAGCGCGTGCAGCGGCAGGCGCTGCGCTTTCGCCAGCGCACGGGCCGCCGCGCGACGCCTGCCGAACTCGCGGCCGAAACCGGGTTCGACGAGGACAAGCTGCGCGCGGTGCTCGCGCTGCCTGCCGAGCCCGTCTCGCTCGACACGCCGCTGCCCGACGCGGACACCGGCCTCGTGGACCTGATCGAGGACCACGCGTCGGCCAGCCCGTTCGAGCAACTGGCCGACACGCGCATGCGCGAATGCGTGACGTCGCTGCTGCGGTCGGTCACGCCGGCCGAGGCCGACGTGCTGCGCCGGCGCTTCGGCCTCGGTGGCGCCGAGCCCGATACGTACGACGCGATCGCGCACGACGCGGGCATGTCGCGCGAACGCGTGCGGCAGATCGAGAAACGTGCGCTCGCCGCGCTGCGCGCGGCCGCCGAGGCCGAGAACGCGCAGTCGTTTCTCGACGCGTAATCGCATCACGCGACGCACGGTCGTGCCGGCATGCGGCACGACCGTGCTCTACGCGCCTGTGTTACGTTTGCCATTGATGTGCGTCAAGTCTTGCTCGTCGTGCGTCGCGACAATGATCAAAAGCCGACCGGCGCATCGTTCGCCGCGTCCATTCCGTTTGTGCTTCCCCGGGTCCCTCGCCATGCAGTCGACCACCAGCCAAACGTACGAGGAAAACCGGCACATCGCGGCATGCCTGCGCGAGGCCGCGCAGTGGCTCGCCGACCAGGGCGCGAATCCTTACCGGGTCGCTGCGTACCGCGCGTCGGCCGATACGGTCGAGGTACTCGACCGCAACATCCGCACCTTGTTCGAAGCCGGTGGCGTCGATGCACTCGACGCGCTGCCCGACATCGGCACGGGCGTCGCGCAGGCGATCGCCGAACTGCTGGTGACGGGACGCTGGCGCCAGCTCGACCGGCTGCGCGGCGATTCCGAACGGACATCCGCATTCGAGGCCGTGCCGGGCATCGGCCACGCGCTCGCGCTGCGCATTCACGACGCGCTGCACATCGACACGCTCGAGGAGCTCGAACGCGCGGCCCGCAACGGCCAGCTCGAAACGATCGCAGGCGTCGGCCCGCGGCGTGCGGTCGGCATCCGCACCGCGCTCGACGACGTGCTGACCCGCCGCCGGCGCTGGCAGGGTCACGTGGAAGACGCCGGCCCCGGCACGGAGCCGCCTGTCGAGCTGCTGCTCTACATCGATCGCCAGTACCGCAACAAGGCCGCCGCCGGCGTGCTGCCGACGCTCACGCACCGACGCCTGAACGCGGACGACTACGTACCGCCGCCCGTGATGCACATGACGAAAGGCGGCTGGCATTTCACGGCGCTGTGCCTGCACGCCGCCGCGCGCACGCCGGAAATCGGCCACACGATGGACTGGGTTTCGCTCTACTTCTACGATGCCGTGCAGTGCGAACACCAGCGCACGGTTTTCACCGAAACGTCCGGCTCGCTCGTCGGCAAGCGCATCGTGCGCGGGCGCGAGATGGAGTGCCGCGTGTATTACGCGGGATGAGTCATGCGTCGGACGCTTCGCTGACGTCGAATGCCGCATCGAGCACGGACGCGATCTCGCGACACGCATGCGTGAGCGTGCGTGAGCGGCGATCGGAATGTTCCAGATCGAGATCGAACCACGTCGAATGCGACACGTATTCGGCAGTCTGTTTGCGCTTCGGCACGTCGAACCATAACGTCACCATGTAGTCGCCCTTCCAGCGAAGCGGCATCACGTGCGTGAGTTGCAGCCTCGTGATCGCGCCGTGGCGGAACCGGAAGCAGTCGTCGCCGACGCGGAATCCGGACCACGTACCGTCGTTCGACACGAACATGGTCAGCGTATCGGCCGGCGGCGCGGCCGACTCGCCGTCTGCCGGTGCAAGTTCGGCCGCCGACACCATTTCCGCGCCCGAACCGCCGCGCCCCGTCTCGACGTCCACGAACGCTTCGATCGCACGCTTCAACCGATCGTAGAGACGGTGCGTGACGTCGGGCCGCGCGTCGTCGGCAATCAGGACCACTTGCTTGAATCGCGCGTGCTCACCGTAGCGCAGCCGCACTTCGGGTTCGTCGCCCGGCTCGTCATCAGGCTCGGCCTCCGGACCGTCAGCCGACGGCGTGGCCGCCGCAGGCTGCGCGGCCGCGCTCTGCCCTGTCACCCGGGCCACTACCCACCCCAGCAGCGCGGCCTGTGTCGCCATCACGGCGGCCAGCGTCACGAACCCCGCGAGAAACCCGTAATGCGGCCCGACCTTCGATGCCGCATACGCTGCCGGAAACGCAAAAAGCGCATAGAAAAACCACATGCGGCAACCCCGTCGTTCCTGTTTGTGACGTCCACGCGGTACTGGCACCGCATCGCGCTGCCACCCGACCGCCGCTGTCCTCCGTCGATGCACGCGCATCGCGCAGGCCGGCCGCTTACGCGCCGTCCGCCTTCGTGCGGCGCGCCGGATGACGATGCGCGGCGATGCGCAGCAGCTTCTGGAACGACGGGCATTCGAGATGGTTCTGCGCCGGACACACGGCAGCATGCCGCAGCGCATCGCGCACGGCGCCGAGACGGCGGATCGTGCGGTCGAGTTCGTCGGCCTTGCCGTCGAGCTTCGCGCGATCGATCGCGGGCCGGCCGTCCGCGCCGACCATCGCGAGGATGTCGTCAAGCGAAAAACCGGCCTCGCGGCCGAGCGCGATCAGCGCCAGGCGCTCCAGCACCGATTCGTCGTATTGACGCCGCAGCCCGTGACGGCCGTTCGGGACGATCAGCCCCTTTTCCTCGTAGTAGCGCAGCGTCGACGCGGGCAATCCCGTGCGCCGCGCGACGTCCGCAATGTCCAGACGGCCCATGCTTGACCTCAAGTGAACTTGAAGTTGCAAGATAGTCGCTCGACTCCGTAAAGACAAGCGTGGACCTCAATGAAACCGCTGAAACCGACACGTATTCCGCTGCGCCGCGCAGCCCTCGCCGTTCGCCGCGGAGGTGTGCAATGAGCCCGCCCGACATCCTGCTCGACCTGCTGCCGATCGGCGCGGGCGCCACGCTCGTGATGGATCTGTGGGCGCTGTTCCGGCGGCGTGCGTTCGACATTCCGTCGCTCGACTATGCGCTGGTTGGCCGCTGGGTCGGCCACATGATGCACGGCCGGTTCCGGCATGTGTCGATCGTCGCGGCGCCGCCCGTGCCGGGCGAGCGTGCGCTCGGCTGGATCGCGCATTACGCGATCGGCATCGCGTTCGCGGCGCTGCCTGTCGCGATCGCGGGCACGGAATGGATCGGCACGCCGACACCGCTCCCCGCGCTCGTAGCCGGCCTCGCCAGCGTGGTCGCGCCGTTCTTCGTGATGCAGCCCGCGTTCGGCTTCGGGATCGCGGCGTCGCGCACGCCGCATCCGGGCGTCGCGCGCCGGCGCAGTCTCATCACGCATCTGTCGTACGGCGTGGGGCTCTATCTGGCGGCATTCACGCTCGCGGCGCTGGCCCGTTGAGCACGCGGCTTTGCGGAACGCCCAGCCGGGTGGGCCCGGCCCGGCCGGCCGTCGCCGAAACCTGCGATGCGTCGTGCTCGTGCCATGTCTCCCGGCGTTCTCGATGTTTTCGATCCATCCGGCGCGCCCGGATATCCACGCGCGTCACTCGCCGCCGCAGTCGATCAGGTTATGGCGCACGCGCCCGAGCAATCGCACCAGCGTATCGCGCTCGTCGGGCGTGAAGCCGCGCAGCCCGTCGTCGGAAACGGTATCGCCGACCTCCAGCATCTGCGGAAAGATCTCGCGCGACTTGTCGGTCAGCCGGATCACGAACGCGCGGCGGTCGTCGTCGTTCGCGATGCGTTCGATCCAGCCATAGCTTTCCATCCGGTCGAGCAGCCGCGTGAGCGAGATCGGCGTGATCTCGAGCCATTCGGCGAGCCGCGCCTGATTCATCTCGCCCTTCCACGTCAGGTACGCGAGCACGCGGCTTTGCGCACGCGTCAGCCCGATGCGCTTCGCGCGCCGGTCGTACAGGCGTCCGTTCAGGCGGGCCACATCGGAAATCAGGTAGCCGAACCGGTTCTCGTAGGTCTTGTCCATGCGCGGATTATAGGGGCAAGCCATCGACGACCCTCGGCTCGAGACCCGGCGATAAGCAGATATATAATAAGCGTGCTTATAATTCGAGCCATACCGGATCGCTGCCCACGGCGACCGCCCCATGGAGACACCGCTTGAACCCCGCCGCCGACGCCCCCGCCTCGCCCGCCCTGAACCGGCCGATGCTGACCCTGTCGATCATGCTCGCCACGCTGATCCAGACCCTCGACAGCACGATCGCGAACGTCGCGCTGCCGCACATGCAGGGCACCCTGTCCGCGTCGCAGGACGAGATCACGTGGGTGCTGACCTCCTATATCGTCGCCGCGGCGATCGCGACGCCGCTCACCGGCTGGCTGTCCGACCGGCTGAGCGTCAAGCGGCTGCTGATTGTTTCGATCGCGGGCTTCACGGTCGCCTCGGCGCTGTGCGGGCTGTCCGAGACGCTCGTGCAGATCGTCGGCGCGCGGCTGCTGCAGGGCGTGTTCGGCGCCGCGCTGGTGCCGCTGTCGCAGTCGATCCTGCTCGACATCAACCCGCGCGAGAAACAGGGCCAGGCGATGGCGATCTGGGGGATGGGCGTGATGGTCGGCCCGATCCTCGGCCCGACGCTCGGCGGCTGGCTCACCGACAGCTACAACTGGCGCTGGGTGTTCTTCATCAACGTGCCGATCGGTGCGTTCGCGCTGGCCGGCGTGATGACCTTCCTGCCCGCGCGCGCACCGCGCCCGCACGTGAAATTCGACGCGTTCGGCTTCGCGACGCTGGCGCTCGCGATCGGCGCGTTCCAGGCGA